>DASTPC010000136.1:0-9829 GCA_035720085.1 Gaiellaceae bacterium | reverse complement strand
GAAGAGGGTGCCCTGCCGGAGACGTCGCGCCACGTCGGAGATCTCGCGCTCCGCCCGCTCGACCGCCTCGACCAGATGGCGGTCCGCACCCGCCCTCTCGAGCGCCTCGGCCGCACGCTCTGCCCGCGTTCGCGCCTCCTCGATGTAGAGCATCGCGACGTCGATCTCGGCGAAGTGCGACTCGTCCAGCTGTGCCAGCCTCCTTTCCTCGCGCACCCTAGCGGGGCGCCCGGACGGCTGGGAATCTCGTTGGACCATGCCATGACCGTACGCTGGAAACCCTCACGGCTCTGCAACGGGATCGTGCCGACTCGCGCGCACGGAATGGAGCCGCGTAGGCTCCGCCCGTGTTCTTCCGTCCCGGCGAGCCGCACGGGCTGCGCGGCAATCCCTTCAACCAGCTCGTGATCCCGCGGCCGATCGGCTGGATCTCGAGCGTCGGGGCCGACGGCCGCGTCAACCTGGCGCCGTTCTCGTTCTTCAACGCCGTCGCGTACGTGCCGCCGCAGGTGATGTTCGCCACCACCGGGCCGCACCGCGCGGGCGGGCCGAAGCACTCGCTCGCGAACATCCGCGAGACGCGCGAGTTCGTCGCCAACCTCGCCACCTGGCCGCTTCGCGAGGCCGTCAACGCCTCGAGCGCGCCGGCGCCGGCGGACGTGGACGAGTTCGAGCTCGCGGGACTGACCAAGGCGCCCGCCCGGATCGTCGGCGCGCCGCGCGTGGCCGAGAGCCCGGTGTGCCTGGAGTGCGTCCTCACCCGCGTCGTCGAGCTGCCGGCGCCCGACCCGGCCGATCCGAACACCGTCGTCTTCGGCGAGGTGGTCGGGATCGAGATCGACGACCGGGCGATCGTCGACGGCCGCGTCGACGCGCTCGCGCTCGACCCGATCGCTCGGCTCGGCTACGACCAGTACACGCGGGTCGTCGAGGTGTTCGCGATGACGCGGCCAGGCTGGCCGCCGGACTGAGCGGGGCCTCGCTAGCGCAGGGCGAGGAAGACCTTCGTGTCCGAGGTCAGCGGGTCGTCGTACATCACCAGCGAGGCGGCGTCCGGCGCCTGAACCTGCCAGCAGACGTTCCCCTCGATCGTGCCTCCGGGGAAGACGTCCGCGTCGCTGATCTCCTCCGGGATCACGCCGCAGGTGTCGTCGAAGGCGTTGTACGAGAGGCCCCGCCGTGGATCGACACCGCAAGAGCCGGAGTTGCGAACAGCAGGAACGCCGCCACGCAGAGGGCCCGCGTCCGGAGCCGAGGCCGGAACACGATCTGACAGTAGGCCCGGTTCAGATCGGGCGACAAGCAGGCCCTCTTCAGGGCAGCCGCGGCGACCACCAGGCGCCGAGCAGGCCGGCCGCCAGGAGCGCCGCCGCGGCGGCGCCCGCGAACGCGACCGAGACCTCGCTCCGCTGCCGCACCCGCCCGAGCCGCGAGCCGAGGTCGGCGTAGGCCGAGGTCAGCTCGACGTCGTCGCGGGCCTCGAAGAACTCGCCCCCGGTCAGGCGCGCGATCGCGCGCAGCGTGGCCGGGTCGGGAGCCCGGTTCCAGCGGCCGTTGAAGCTGCGACCGGCGCCGGGCGGGCCCGAGCCGTCGCTCCCGAGCGCGACGGTGAAGACCGGAATCCCCGCCGCTCGCGCACGACCCGCGCCCTCGAGCGGAGGCAGGAGGCCGCGGTTCTGGCGGCCGTCCGAGAGGAACAGGATCGAGACGAGCCCCTCCGCCGCGTCGGGCGGAGCCCGCTCCGGCACGCCGCCGTCCCCCTCGGCGAGCGACGCCAGGCCGACCTCGGTCGCACGGGCGACGGCGTCCCCGATCGCCGTGCCGCCAAAGCCGTCGTAGGGGCCGATCGCGGTGACGGTCGCCCGTACGCGCTCGTGCTCGCGGGTCGGGACGGCAGCGACGACCACGTCGCCCGAGAAGAGGACGAGCCCCACGCGCAGCCGGCCGGGCACACGTTCGAGGAAGGTGAGCGCGGCCGACTTCGCCGCCGCCAGCCGCGACGGCCGCACGTCCTGCGACTGCATCGAGCGTGAGGTGTCGACGACGAGCACGACGGTCGCCCGCTCGCTGGTCGCGGAGGTGGTCACGTGCGGGCCGGCGACGGCAACGCCCGCAGCCGCCAGCGAGCCCAGGAGCAGGCAGCCGGCCACCGCCCGCCGCCAGGACCGATCGCGGGGCGCGACCTCGGCGAGCACGTCGACGTTCGTGTAGCGGATCGCGTGCCGCGCCGGGCGAGCCCGCAGGAGGCGATAGGCGACCGCGGCCGCCGGCACGGCGGCCAGCAAGAGCAGCAGGTACGGGCGGTCGAAGCTCATACGCCGTGGCGAGCCCCCGCCACGATCGTACTCCGCCGCCGGCGCTAGGCGGGCTGTCCGTCGAGCAGGTAGCGCGGGCCGCTCCCGGCCGACGCCGCCTCGTCGCCGGCGTTGAACAGCCGACAGCTCCGGAGGGAGAGACAGCCGCAGCCGATGCAGCCGTTCAGGTCGTCGCGCAGCCGTTCGAGCAGCACGATCCGCTCGTCCAGGTGCCGGCGCCAGACCCGCGACAGGCGCTCCCAGTCGACCTTCGTGGGAGTCCGTCCGGCGGGGAGCGAGTCGAGGGCCGTGCGGATCTCCTCCAGCGGGACGCCGACCTGCTTCGCCGCGCGCACGAACGCCACGCGCCTCAGCGCGCTACGGGGGTACACGCGGTGGTTCCCGGACGTGCGCTCGGCCGTGATCAGTCCGATCGACTCGTAGAACCGCAGTGCCGAGGGCGCGAGCCCGCTCCGGGCGGCCAGCTCTCCGATCGTGATCCGTGCGGGCAACTCGGACACTTGACTTCAAGCCTACTTGAGGTTGTACCGTGGCTCCATGACAGCTTCGACGACGAACGGCGGCCCCCGGGCGACCTACGATGACCTGCCGCGGCTGCTCGGGTTGATGAGCGGCGACGAGAAGCACGACCCGAGCGCGCTGTCCACCCTGGACGTGCTCTGGGTGCTCTACGACCGCATCCTGCGCGTGGCGCCCGCAACGGCCGATGATCCAGCTCGCGACCGGTTCCTGCTCTCCAAGGGCCACGGGCCGATGGCGTACTACGCCGTGCTCGCCGCCAAGGGCTTCGTCCCGCTCGAGGCGCTGCCCACGTTCGGCGGCTACGACTCGCCGCTCGGCCACCATCCCGACAGTGCCCTGCTCCGCGGCGTCGAGATCGCGAGCGGCTCGCTCGGGCACGGGCTGCCGATCGCGGTCGGCGTCGCGCTCGGACTGCGCGCCCAGGGCCTCGCCGAGCCGCGAGTCGTCTGCCTCGTGGGCGACGGCGAGCTCGACGAGGGCTCGAACCACGAGGCGATCGCCTTCGCCGGCCGGGCCGGGCTCGACCGGCTGACGGCGGTCGTCGTCGACAACGGCTCGGCGACGTGGGGCTGGCCGGGTGGGATCGAGCAGCGCTTCGCCGTCGAGGGCTGGGCCACCGCGGTGGTCGACGGCCGCGACCGCGACGCGCTCGAGGCTGCGCTGGGCGCGACGGACCCGGCACGACCGGGCGTCGTGGTCGCGCTCCGGGAGCCGCGCCCGTGAGCATCCTCGCAACCGGGGGCCGGACGATGCGCGAGCGCTTCGCGGCGGTCGCCGGGGAGCTGCTCGACGCAGACGAGCGGGTCGCGCTCGTGCTCGCCGACATCGGCGTCGCCAACCTGGCGCGCGTGGCCGCGCGGCACCCGCACCGGGTCGTCAACGTCGGCATCCGCGAGCAGCTGCTGATCGGCGTGACGGCGGGCCTCGCGCACAGCGGCCTGCGGCCGATCGCGCACACCTACGCGCCGTTCCTGGTCGAGCGCCCGTTCGAGCAGGTGAAGCTCGACCTCGGCCACCAGGATCTCGGCGCCGTGCTCGTCAGCGTCGGCGCCTCGTACGACTGGGCCCCCGGCGGCCGCACCCACCAGGCGCCCGAGGACGTCGCGCTCCTGGCGACGCTGCCGGGCTGGACGATCCACGTGCCCGGCCATCCGGACGAGGCGGAGCGCCAGCTGCGCGAGGCCGCCGCCGGGGACGGGCGCGTCTACATCCGGCTCTCCGAGGCGGTGAACCGCGCGGCGATCGCCGGCGGCAACGGACTCGAGCCCGTGCGCCGCGGTCGCGAGGCGACGGTCGTCGCCGTCGGGCCGCTGCTCGACCCGGTGCTCGAGGCAACGCGCGACCTCGACGTCGCCGTGCTCTACGCGGCGACGGTGCGGCCGTTCGACGCGGCAGGGCTGCGGGAGGCGCTCAACGGGCCCGACGTCGTGCTCGTCGAGCCGACGCTCGCCGGCACCTCGTCGGCGGCGATCTCCGCAGCGCTCGTCGACCGCCCGCACCGGCTGCTCGCACTCGGCGTGCGCGACCCGGAGCGCCGGCGCTACGGCTCACGCGCCGAGCACGACGCCGCCAACGGCCTCGACCCGGCGGGCCTCCGGCGGAGCATCCTCGGGTTCCTCGGCTAGCTCCCGATCTGACAACAGGCGCGTTTGCGCGGCCTGCGCGACAGGGTAGGCTGGCCCGGCAGGCGCGCGCAGCGGGCGCGCGGCCGGGACGAGCGGAAAGGGGCGTGGGATGGCAGAGCGCGGTAGCGCCGGCATCGGGCTCGGGGGCATCATCGTGATCCTCGGGATCATCCTCATGTTCGTGTGGAGCTTCTGGTGGGGCCTGATCATCGCCCTGATCGGCCTGCTTGCCTTCGGCGGGTTCGCGAAGGGACGCTGGTACTAGACGCGCTCAGGCGTCGTACGTGAGCGTGAGCAGGTCGCCGCTCGACGAGTAGGAGCTGAAGCTGAAGACCGAGCAGGCGGCGCGGACGCGAACCTCACCGCTCGGGTTGCGGTAGCTCGATGCCGCGCCCGTAGGAACGAGATCCGGCAGGGTGAGGTCGCTCGTCCCAAGCGACTGCGTCCTCAGTGACGTCCACGCGGCCGCCGTCCAGTCGTAGATCGCGAGCTCGAGCGTGCATGTGCGCGACGCCCGGCCGACGTAGGTCACCCGCAGGTTGACGGCCTCGGCGGGAACGCCGGTGAAGCTCGCGTACCAGCTCGGCGCGGTCAGGAAGCCCGACGTGACCGAGAAGTAGGCACCGTCGTCGGCCGCGAGGCTGGCTGCGCTGCCGCCGCTCACGCTGCCCGCGACCACCGTCGTCCCCGTCGGGAACGCGATCGTCGTGCTCCCCGGAGGCGGAGGCGGAGGTGGCGGAGGTGGCGGCGGCGGAGGCGGAGGCGGAGGTGGCGGAGGTGGCGGAGGTGGCGGCGGCGGCGGCGGCGGCGGCGGAGGCGGAGGCGGAGGCGGAGGCGGCGGAGGCGGCGAGGAGCCGCCGTAGGTGAGAGACAGCAGGTCGCCGCTCGAGCTGAACGAGCTGAAAGTCGACGCAGAGCAGAGGACCCGCACGCGCACCTCGCCGCTCGCGCTCCGGTAGCTCGACGCCGCACCGGTCGGCGCCAGGTCGGCCAGCGTCACGTCGCTCGTCCCGATCGACTGCTGCTGTAGCGAGACCCACGTGGCTGCCGTCCAGTCGTAGAGCGAGATCCCGAGCGTGCACGTCCGTGAGGCGCGGCCGACGTAGGTGACGCGCAGGTTGCCGGCGCCGCTGGGCACGCCTGTGAAGCTCGCGTACCAGCTCGGCGAGGTGAAGAAGCCGGACGTGACGGAGTAGTAGGCGCCGTCGTCGGCGCCGAGGCTGGCAGCGTTACCGCCGGAGGCGCTGCCTGCGAGCACCGTCGTGCCGGTCGGGAAGTTCACGGTCGTCCCGCCGGGCGGAGGAGGCGGTGGCGGCGGCGGAGGCGGAGGCGGAGGCGGTGGCGGTGGCGGTGGCGGTGGCGGCGGCGGAGGCGGCGGAGGCGGAGGCGGCGGCGGAGTGCTGCCGCCGAGCGCGCGGTCGAGGTTGATCCGCCCGTAGCCGTAGCGGCTCGCCCAGGTGCACTCGGCGCAGGTGCCGTACGGGTCGGCACCGTAGGCGACGCCGCCGACCTTGTCGGAGGTCGTTGCCAGGATCCGTTTCACGTCCGCCACCGTCCGCGCCGGCGACTGCCCGAGCAGGAGCGCGACGAGCCCCGCGACGTGCGGCGTCGCCATCGAGGTGCCCGACATGGTCACGTAGGAGGAGCCGATCCCGGTCGACAGCACCGCCGACCCCGGAGCGGAGACGAACGTCGTGGCTGAGCCGAAGTTGGAGTACGAGGCGAACAGGTCGTCGGAGGTCGTCGCGGCGACGCCGATCGAGCCGGCGCACGCAGCCGGGTAGCGCGCCGCGCTGCTCGAGTCGTTGCCGGCCGCGGCGACGACGACGGTGCCCGCAGCCACGGCGCGCGAGACGGCGTCGCAGAGCGTCGACGAGAAGGACGACCCCGAGAGGCTCATGTTGATCACCCGCGCGCCTCGCGACACCGCCCAGTCGATCCCGGCCGCGATCGACGAGTACGGCCCGCTCGCCTGCGCGTTCAAGACCTTCACGGGCAGGATCGGCGACGCGAAGGCGACGCCGGCGACGCCGGTCGCGTTGTTGGTCTCGGCCGCGGCGATCCCCGCGACGTGTGTCCCGTGCCCATGGTCGTCCTCGCTGCCGCCGCTCGAGCAGACGCCGGTGAGGCAGTTCGCGCCCGTGAGGACGTGCTGGTTCAGGTCCGGGTGCGAGGCCTGGACGCCGGTGTCGAGCACCGCCACGGTCGTGCCGCCGGTCAGGAAGTACGAGCCGGGGTAGCGCGTCCAGCCGGCCACCGCCTGAATCCGCCCCAGGCCCCACTGGCTGCCGTAGGACGGGTCGTTCGGGGTCGAGACGTCGGCGGTCGCGACGTAGTCGGGCTCGACCACGTCCACGTCGGGCAGGAGCCGGTAGAGCGCCAGCGCGAGGTCGACCGAGCGGCCGCCGCGCAGGCGGACGACCGCGGTGCCGTCTCGCAGCTGCCCGACGAGCGCGTCGCCCTGGCCGAACACGCGCACGGGAGCGTCCCGGCCGTCCCGGAACTTGACCAGGATCCGGCCGGGCTCGCGATCCGCCGCCAGGGCGGTCGGGGTGCCGAGAGCAACCGACAGCGCGGCGGCCAGGGCCGCAACGATTGCGAGCCTCCGAGCTGTTCTGTGCATGCGCGTCCCCCGGCTCCCCTCCCTCGACGCTGTATAGCAATGCGCGCGGCGCTTGACGAGGGGAGGATTTGCGCCCCGCGTCAGTACGCTCTCGCCATGCTCCTCGAGAACGGGGTCATCCGCACGATGGAGCCGTCGCTGCCGACCGTGCGGGCGCTCGCCGTGGCGGGGCCGCTCGTGGCCGGCGGCGTCGGCACCCACGAATCGGCGCTCCCGTCGCCCGAGCACGTCGACCTCGGCGGCCGCTGTGCAATGCCGGCGTTCTCCGACGCGCACGTGCACTTCCCCACCTGGTCGCTGGCGCTCCGCGACGTGCGTCTCGACGGCGCCTCCTCGCGGGCCGAGGCGCTCGACCGCGTCCGCCGCCACGGCGTGCAGGGCAGCTGGGTGCGAGGCACCGGCTGGCGGGACGCCGGCTGGGAGGAGCCGCCGACTCGCGCAGCGCTCGACGAGGTGACGGGCAACACCCCGGCGGCGCTCTGGTCGAAGGACTACCACTCGCTCTGGCTCAACTCGGCCGCGCTCTCGCGGGCGGACGGGGAGTTGGACGTCGAGGGCGGCGTCGTCGAGCGCGACGCGGCCGGCGAGCCGAGCGGGGTCCTGCGCGAGTGGTCGGCCTGGCGCTTCCGCGACCGTCACGTCACGGTCGAGGAGGACGAGTGGTTGGACGCGACCCGCGAGGGGATTCAGATCGCGCACGGCCGTGGCGTCGCCGCGGTGCACGACAAGGACGGCTGGCTGGGGGCGCCGTCGATCTTCGGGCGGATCCACGAGCAAGGAGGCTTGACGCTCCGCGTCTGGCAGTCGCTGCCGCACGAGCACGTCCACGAGCTCGCCGCGCTCGGGTTGCGGTCGCGGATCGGCGACGACTTCCTCCGCCTCGGCTACCTGAAGGTGTTCATGGACGGGACGCTCGGCTCGCGCACCGCGTGGCTGCTCGACGGCTCGGGCGTCCGGATCACGAGCGGCGAGGAGCTGGCCGAGATCGTCCGCGCGGCGGCCGCGGCCGGCTGGCCGGTCGGCGTCCACGCGATCGGCGACCGCGCGAACCGGGAGGCGCTCGACGCGTTCGAGGCGAGCCGCGACGCCTGGGCGCCGCTCGGCCTGCGCCAGCGGATCGAGCATGCGCAGTGCCTCGACGCCGTCGACCTGCCGCGCTTCGCCGCGCTCGGCGTCGCCTGCTCGGTGCAGTTCAGCCACGCCCCGTCCGACCGCGACCTCGCCGATGCCCTCTGGGCCGAGCGGGTCGACGGCGCCTACGCGTTCCGGTCGCTGCTCGACTCGGGCGCGACGCTCGCGAACGGCTCTGACGCGCCCGTCGAGGAGCTCGACCCGCTCGCCGGGATCCGGGCCGGCGTCCTGCGCACGATCGACGACCGCCCCGCCTGGCATCCGGAGCAGGCGCTCACCGTCGAGCAGGCGCTGACGGCCTCCACCGTCACCCCGGCGTGGCTCGCCGGCGACGAGCGGCGGCGCGGCAAGCTCCTGCCCGGGTTTCTCGCCGACCTGGTCGTGCTGAGCCGCGACCCGGTCACCTGCCCGTCGGACGAGCTCGACTCGGTCGAGGTCGTGGCGACGATGGTCGGCGGCCGCTGGGTGCACAACCCGCCACCCTGGTAGATCGCGGGCGAACCACATGGTTCCCCCGCGCACCCCCTCCTTCTCCGCTCCGCACGGATGTCTCGCCGCTGGCCTCCCGGCCGGCAAAGCCGGCCTCCGGCCGCACACGCCTGCGCATGGAGCCCCGTCTGGGACTTCCCCCGTGCGCGTCTACACTGTGGGCATGGCGACGCACGTCGATCCGGCCCGGACGATGCTCCCGGTGCACGAGGCGAAGAACTGCTCCGTCGCGGCGACCGCCGAGATCGTGGGCGCCAAGTGGACGGTGCTGATCGTGCACGACCTCTCCGAGGGCCCGCGCCGGTTCACGGAGCTCGAGCACTCCTGCCTCGGTATCAGCCCCCGCACCCTGGCCGAGCGGCTGCGCTGGCTCGAGGCCGAGGGCGTCGTCCTACGCCGCAGCTACGCCGAGTCGCCGCCCCGCGTCGAGTACGAGCTCACCGACAAGGGCCGCGCGCTGCTCCCGATCGTCGCCGAGATGCGCACGTTCGGACACGAGTGGCTCGGCTGCGGCGTCCACGCCGCGTAGCGGTTTCGCCGTTGTTCGGTTAGCCGAATCGGCGCGGAGCGCTCATTCGGCCCACACCCGTGCGAGCTCCACGGCCGTCGCCGCCGCCGCTGCCATGTCCTGCACGCTCGCCCACTCCCGCAGCGAGTGGTACTCCTGCCCGCCGGTGAAGACGTTCGGCGTCGGCAGGCCGCGCTCGGAGAGCCGCGCCCCGTCGGTGCCACCGCGGATGATCGTGTGCTCCACCGGGACGCCGGCGCGGCGGATCGCCTCCTCCGCCGCCGCCACCACGCGGGGATGCCGGTCGAGGTAGCGGCGCATGTTGCGGTACTGCTCCTCCACGTCGACCGTGACCTCGGCACGCGGCTCCCGCGCGGCGACCTCGCCAGCGAGGCGGCGCAGGAGCGCGAGGTGCTCCTCGAGCAGCGCGTCGTCGTGGTCGCGGACGATGAACGCGAGCTGGAGCTCGCCCGCGTTGCCGGCGATCCGCGTCGGGTGCAGGAACCCCTTGCGGTCCTCCGTCGTCTCGGGCGAGAGGCCGTCGCGCGGAAGCGCGGAGACCAGGTCGGCGGCGAGCTTGACAGCGTTGACGAGCTTCCCCTTCGCGCTGCCGGGG
>DASTPC010000135.1:0-2466 GCA_035720085.1 Gaiellaceae bacterium | reverse complement strand
CATGTTGCCGTGGCTGGAGACGCGCGGCGTGACGGTCGTGCGCGCGCGGGGTGCGGTCGCCGGCGCGCGCCGGGTGCAGGTCGGCGACGACGTGCTCGTCGCGCGGCGGGCCGTCGTCCTCGCGACCGGGAGCGACCCGTTCCTGCCGCCGGTACCGGGCCTCGCCGAGGCGCGCCCGTGGACGAACCGGCAGGGGACGACCGCGAGCGCGGCTCCGGTCCGCCTTGCGGTCGTCGGCGGCGGCCCGGTCGCGGTCGAGCTCGCCCTCGCGTGGGCGGGCCTCGGCTCCCGGGTGACGCTGCTCGAGCGCGGGAACCGGCTTCTCGCGAGGGAGGAGCCGTTCGCCGGCGAGCAGGTCCGCGAGGGCCTGGTCAGAGCGGGCGTCGACGTCCGCCTCGGGGTCGAGGCGGCCGCCGTCTCGCGCAACGGCAACGTCCGCGTTGAGCTCGCCGGCGGCGGCGGCGTCGTCGAGGCCGACGAGGTGCTCGTCGCCACCGGCAGGCGCCCCCGTACGGAGGGCATCGGGCTCGAGTCCGTCGGGATCGACGGCGGCGGCTACCTCGAGGTCGACGAGTCGCTGCGCGTGCCGGGGCACGGCTGGCTCTTCGCGGTCGGCGACGTCAACGGCCGCGCGCTGCTCACGCACATGGGCAAGTACCAGGCCCGCCTCGCGGCCGACGCGATCCTCGGCGAGGACGTGCGGCTCCGCTCGGACGGCGGCCGCTCGCCGCGCGTCGTCTTCTCCGACCCGCAGGTCGGCGCCGTCGGCCACACGCTCGCCTCGGCGGAGGAGGCCGGCCTGCGCGTGCGCGCGGTCGACGTCGACACCGGGGGAAACGCCGGTGGCTCGTTCGTCGGCAAGGACGCCGTCGGCACGTCGCGGCTCGTCGTCGACGAGGACGCCCGTGTCGTCGCCGGTGCCACGTTCACCGGGCCCGAGATCGCGGAGGCGCTGCACGCCGCCACGATCGCCGTCGTCGCCCGCGTGCCGCTCGACGACCTGTGGCATGCGGTGCCGGCGTTCCCGACCCGCAGCGAGGCCTGGCTGCGGCTGCTCGAGACGTACGGGCTCTAGCGCGGGCGGCAAGACGCGCCCACACGGCCGGATGATCGCCCGCGTGTCCGGCGAGCGCCGGCGACGACTGCCGCAACCGTTGTGGTTTGCGCGGCTTCCGCGCGCTGGTGCAGACTAATTCGTGCCAGTCGTCGTGGTCGAACAGGGGGGCTGGGAGGCATGAACTCGGAGCTCGTCGGCAGGCTGGAGCGCGTCGGACGCCGTGCCGAGCGGCGTCAGCTGCGGGTGCTCGCGATCGAGGCGCTGGGGCCGCTCACGATCCTCGCCGGGCTCGTCTGGGCGGTGGCGCAGCCGTACCGGATCGTCTTCCTCAGCCCGGAGGGGAAGGGGTTCTACGACTTCCTCGTCCAGCCGCCGCTGCTCGTGGTCGCCGTCGGCGTCGTGTTCTCGCTCGTCGTCGCGCGCGGCCTGCTTCGGGATCTCGAGGAGGCCGGTGGCACCGAGAGCTGAGATCGTCCACTGGCTGTTCGCGACCGGCTTTCTGCTCCTCGGCCTGCTGCTCCTCGCCGAGGCGATCGTCGGGTCGGCCGTGTGGCGGCGCCGGCGATGGCGCGTCTACCTCTGGCCGTCGCTCGCGTTCGCGCTCGGCGTGCTGCTCTGGCCGGTCGCGGTCTTCTTCACGAACTCGACGCTGCACATGCTCGCCCACACGGTCTGGGCGGAGGTGGCGATCCTCGCCGGCGCCGTGCAGCTCGCCCTCGCGCACGGCCGCCTTGTCAGCCGCTGGTGGGGGCTGTCGCTTTCGGTGACGATGGTGGCCTCCGCGTCGGCCTTCCTGATCCACGAGCAGAACGGCTGGCTCTTCTCGCGCTCGGCGTTCCTGCACCACGCGCTCGGCTGGACGCTCTTGGTCGCCGCACTGTTCCCGCTCGCCCAGTGCCTGCAGCCGCGCCGGGACGTCTGGCGCGCGGGTTTTGCGCTCGCCTGGATCGCCGTCGCCGTGCTCCTCTACGCCGACCGCGACCTCGCGCCGATCTTCGGCCACCTGTCCGAGCAGGCGGGCGGGCCACGATGAGCCGGGCGGCCGGGGCGCTCGTCGTCGCCGCCGGCCTCGTCCTCGTCCTGCCGGCGGCCGCGCTCGCGCACGCGTCGCTGAGGCACACCGTGCCGGTGACGCAGTCGCGTGTCGAGGAGGCGCCGCGCGAGATCGTCCTCCGCTTCGACCAGTCGGTCTCGATCCTTCCGAACGCGATCCAGGTGTTCGGAGCGGACGGTACGGTCGTGTCCGGCGCGGCGCATCAGACCGCCGACCACCGGGTCGTCTCGGCGACCCTGGCCGACCTGCCTCGTGGCGCCTACACGGTCCGCTGGCGGACGATGTCGGCCGACGGCCACTCGGTCGCCGGCGTCTTCACGTTCGGCGTCCGCGTCGCCGCGCCGCCTCCCACCGA
>DASTPC010000134.1:0-2396 GCA_035720085.1 Gaiellaceae bacterium | reverse complement strand
GTAGGACGGCCGGCTAACCCGCCGCTAACCGTGGTCGAGGCGCCGCCGCACGATCGTCCGCCGGCCGCCGTCGGCGACCGGCTCGAAGCCGGCGGCAAGGAACATCGGCAGGTAGCCGGTGTAGGAGTCGATGTTCGGGTGCTCCGGGCGCGCAGCGTAGCCCTCGAGGATCCGCGCGCCGGCGCCCGCGGCGTGGGCGCACGCGGCGTGGAGGAGCGCCGACGCGATGCCGCGCCGCTTCGCGTCGGGGTGGACCGAGAAGCAGACCACCGACCAGACCTCCTCGTCGTCGACGCGGGCGAGCGCGCGCGAGGCCTCCAGCCGCTCGAACTCCTCCCGCGGCCCGAGCCGGCACCAGCCGACCGGCTCGCCGTCGAGGTAGGCGAGCAGGCCCGGTGCCTGCCGAGAGCGCACCTGCCGCTCGAGACGCTGCCGGTTCGGCTCACCCCAGCCGGCGTCGTAGGCCTTGCCGCGCAGGTGCCAGAACTGGCACCAGCAGCCGTCCGTGAACGGCTTGCCACCGCGCGGGCCGGGCCTCACGAAGAGTTCCACCAGGTCGTTCCAGCGGGCGGGCGTGGCGGTTCGCACGTCGATGCCCACGCGGCCATTGTGCGACGATCCGCATCTCGTGCACCACCTCGCGCTCGCCGTCACGGACCAGGAGCGCTCGCGACGCTTCTACGAGACCTACCTCGGGTTCGACGCCGAGCCGGCTCGACGCTACGACGACGGCGTCCTGATGCTCTACGACGCGACCGGGTTCGCGCTTGCTCTGGGGCCGGTCGAGCAGGAGCTCGAGCTGCCGCCGTTCCTGCACTTCGGCAAGGGCGTCGGGACGCCCGACGAGGTACGCGCGTTCGCGGAGCGCCTCGCCGCCGACGGGGTCCCCGTCCTCGAGCGCTGGGAGGAGCCGGACTACGTGAGCGTCAAGTTCCGCGACCCGGACGGCTACGTCGTCGAGGTCTCCTGGGAGCCGGACTAGCGCGTGGAGCGTTTCGACGTCCTCGTGCTCGGCGGCGGCGCGGCCGGCTGCGTGGTTGCTCGGCGGCTGGCCGACCGCGGCGCCGACGTCTGCCTCGTCGAGGCGGGCCCGGACTACGGGCCGTTCGGCAGCTCCGGCTGGCCCGCCGAGATGGTCGAGGCCCGCACGTTGCCGATGACGCATCTCTGGGAGTCCGCTGCGGACGACCGCTCCTCGTCGCGGGCGCGGATCATCGGCGGCTGCTCGGCGCACAACGCCTGCATGATCTTCCGGGGCGAGCCGCGCGACTACGACGAGTGGGGCCCAGGCTGGACGTACGCGGAGCTCGAGCCGTATCTCGACCGGGCCGAGGAGGCGATCGGCACCCGGCCCGGGATCGCTCCCGTGCCCGCCCCGTGGCACCGCGCCGCGGTGGAGTCGGCCAGGCGCGAGGGCGTCGAGGGCGGGCCGTTCCCGGCCAACGCGCGCGACGGCGTCCGCTGGAACGCGGCGTTCGCGTACCTCGATCCCGTGCGCGACCGCGTCTCGATCCGGGCGGACACGCTCGTCGAGCGGGTCGACGCGCCCCGCGTCCACACCGACCGGGGTGTGCTCGAGGCGGCCTCGATCGTGCTCGCGGCGGGCGCCTACGGCACCCCGGCGATCCTGCTCCGGAGCGGCGTCGGCGACGAGCTGCCGGTGGGGGAGAACCTGGTCGACCACCCCGGCGTCGGGGTGCGTTGGGCGCCGACGCCGCGGCTGGCCGCGGACACGGCGGCGCACGAGCGCGAGCACGGGCCGCTGTTCCAGGCGCATACCGCGCTGACGCCGCCCGACCTGCACCTGCTCCCGTGGACGAACCCGGCCGAGAGCGGCTACGAGGTCAGCATGGCCGTGTTCTTCCTGAAGCCCCACTCACGCGGGCGCGTGACGCTCACGTCGGAGGATCCGTCAGCGCCGCCGCGGATCGAGCACGGGTTCCTGGCGGACGGGCGCGACGTCGAGCCGCTGGTGCGCGGTCTGGAGGTCGCGCGGTCGCTCGCCGCCGCCGAGCCGCTCGCCGCCTACGTGGAGGCGGAGACGGCGCCGGGTGACCAGGACCTCGAGGCGTACGTGCACGCCAACGTCCGCGGCTACTTCCATCCCGTCGGCACGTGCGCGCTCGGGAGCGTCTGCGACCGGCAGGGCCGGGTGCTGGGGCACGAGGCGCTCGTCGTCGCCGACGCCTCGCTGCTGCCGACGATCCCGCGCGCGAACACGCACCTGAGCGTGCTCGCCGTCGCGGAGAAGGTCGCCGAGGCTCTTCCCGGCTGAGCGGTGCCGGACGCCGGCCGACCGGCGCCCGGCAACGCCGCGGGCTACGCCACCTCCTTCGGTCGGAAGCTCCGTGAAGGCCTACGGACGCGCCGCCGGATGGCAGCGTCTTGACGGGAAT
>DASTPC010000133.1:0-7539 GCA_035720085.1 Gaiellaceae bacterium | reverse complement strand
GAAGTAGGAGCCGGACTTCTGCACGATCTTCCGCTCGAGGCCGACGTCGAGCACGCTGCCCTCCCAGGAGATCCCCGAGCCGTAGATGATGTCGAACTCGGCTTGCTTGAACGGCGGCGCCACCTTGTTCTTCACGACCTTCACGCGTACGCGGTTGCCGATCGCCTCGGCCCCCTCCTTGAGCGTCTCGATGCGGCGGATGTCGAGGCGGACGGACGAGTAGAACTTGAGCGCGCGACCGCCGGGCGTCGTCTCCGGCGAGCCGAACATGACGCCGATCTTCTCGCGCAGCTGGTTGACGAAGATGGCGATCGTGTCGGTGCGGTTCAGCGTGCCGGCGAGCTTGCGCAGGGCCTGGCTCATCAGGCGGGCCTGGAGCCCGACGTGGCTGTCCCCCATCTCGCCCTCGATCTCCGCCTTCGGCGTCAGCGCGGCGACGGAGTCGATCGCGACGACGTCGAGCGCCCCCGAGCGGATCAGAAGCTCGGCGATCTCGAGCGCCTGTTCGCCCGTGTCGGGCTGGGAGACCAGCAGCTCGTCGATGTTCACGCCGATCCGCCGCGCGTACGACGGGTCCATTGCGTGCTCGGCGTCGATGAACGCGCAGATCCCGCCGCGGCGCTGCGACTCGGCGATCACGTGGTAGACGAGCGTCGTCTTGCCCGACGACTCCGGGCCGAAGATCTCGACGATCCGGCCGCGCGGGAGCCCGCCGATCCCGAGCGCGAGGTCGAGCGAGAGCGAGCCGGTCGAGATCGCGCCGATCGCGACCTGCGCCTGGTCGCTCATACGCATCACCGACCCCTTCCCGAACTGGCGCTCGATCTGTCCGAGCGCGACGTCGAGTGCCTCTTCGCGGTTCATCCGTTCATCCTCCTCGCGGCGTCGTCGTCGTGCGGGGTCGATTCGCCCAGGTGCACCGACGCCAGCACCTCGTAGCGAGCGCCGGTTCGACCCAGGCGAGATAGGTAAGCAGCAGCGTCGGACGGCACGAACGTGCCGAGCTGCGGGACGGGCGGCCGTAGGCCCGGACGCTCGCGGAAGCGGAGGACCGTGACGTGCGGCAGCCACGGCCTGGCCTCCCGCCGGTACACGCCGAGCGCCTCCAGCCGGTCGTGGAGCTGCTCGGCCAGGCGCGTCGCCTCGCCCGTGCTGTCGTCGAGCACGACCATCCCCACGCTCTGCGTCTCCCGGTAGCGGATGGCGGCGAGCGGAAACGGGTCGGTGCCGGCCGCCGCGTGGCGAAGCGCCTCGACGATCGCGGGAAGCTCAGCAGCCGGGCGGGCGCCGAGGAACGCGAGGGTGACGTGGAGGCTCTCGCGCGGCACCCGGCGGCCGGCGCCGAGCTGCTGGTCGCCCCAGCGGCAGAGGACGTCGAGCACGGAATCCGGCAGCCGGAGCGCGAGGAAGAGGCGGAGGCTCTCATCGCTCCCGACGCTACCGGTCGGAGTCATACGGGTTGGTGCCGGCTCCGTGTCAGAAGGCGCCGGACGAGGTGGAGGGCGGCCACGGTGGCGCGAGTCCGGATCCAGTCCCGCTCGCCTGGCAGCTCGAACCGGGCTGCCTCCTCCCCGGCCGGTCCTGCGGCGTGCAGGAAGACGAGGCCGACGGGCTTCTCCGGCGTTCCGCCTCCCGGGCCGGCGACGCCGGTGACCGAGACGGCGACGTCGGCGCCGAGCCGTGCGCGGGCGCCCGCGGCCATCGCCGCGGCCGTCTCTGCGGAGACCGCCCCGTGCGCGGCGAGCACGTCGGCCGGCACGCCGAGCTCTCCCTGCTTCACCCCGTCCGCGTAGGCGACCACGCCGCCGCGGAAGACGTCGCTCGAGCCCGGCACCGAGGTCAGCCGCGCGGCCACGAGCCCGCCCGTGCACGACTCGGCGGTGGCGAGCGACAGGTCTCGCTCGCGGCACAGCTCGAGCACCAGCTCCTCGATCGACCGCTCCTCCTCCGCGAACAGATAGCGCTCGATCGGCCGCCGGAGCGCGGCCGTCAGCGCGTCGGCGCGCGTCTCGGCACCCGGATCGACGACGACGTCGACGTGGATCTCGAAGTCGCGGGCGCAGATCGTCACCTCCACCCCGTCGCCGTCGCCGCCGGCGTCGTCGAGCGCCTTCGCCACCGCCGACTCGCTCGCCCCGTAGAAGCGCAGCACGCGCCGCCCAGGCGGCGTCGTCCGGCCGAGAACGCTTCCGAGCGCCGGCGTCTCGAGCGCGCGCGGCCAGAGCCGGCGGAGCTCGCCCGGTGGCCCGGGTAGGACGACGACGACGCACGCGCCCGCCTCGACGACGAGTCCCGGAGCGGTGCCTGCGAGCCCGAGCACGTCGGCGCCGGCCGGGATCGTCGCCTGCTTGGTGACGCCGGCGGCGAAGTCGGCGTAGGGCCGGCGGAGCCGCTCGGCGACCGTGCGCGAGAACGCCTCGATCTGGCGCTCGAGCTCGTCGTCGACCACCAGCTTGCGGCCGGCCGCCTGGGCGACGAGCTCGACGGTCCGGTCGTCGTGCGTCGGGCCGAGGCCTCCCGAGACGAGCAGGACGTCCGCGGCGAGCCCCAGCCGCAGCGCCTCCGCGAGCTCCTCGGGGCGGTCGCCGACGATCGTAATCGGCCCCGGTTCGAGGCCGAGGCGGAGCGCCTCGCGCGCGTAGAAGGGCCCGTTCCGGTCGGTGCGCTCCCCGCGCACGAGCTCGCTGCCCGTGACGACGATCGCGGCGCGCGGACGCGCCGGGTGCTGCACCTCGATGCGCCTAGCCGCCGCCGACGGAGCTGATCCCGTCGGCCGTGACGTGGTACGCGCCCCCGGCCGGTAGGTCGACGCGGTTCCCGTTCAGCTTGACGGCGACGTTGGCGGGCGACCCGAACGAGACGTAGAGGCTGGACCGGACGAAACGCTGGGTCTGGCCCCGCTCGAGCGTGCCGCTGTACAGCTGGTCGCCCGCGCGCGAGCCGGCCCGCACCTCCATGAACGACGCGCCCCGGCCGGCGCGCACGACGAGCGTCGCGCGCGTCGCCTCGGAGGGCCCGGTCTGGCTGCGACGGGCGCCCGCCGGGGCGAGCCCGGGCACGCGCTCCTCCTCCGGCCCGCCGAACTTCCAGGCTGCGATCACGAGCGCGGTCACGAGCACGATCAGCGTCAGCGCGATTGCGACAACGTGGGACTCGCGCCGGTCACGGCGGCGGCGGCCTCCACCCGGCGAGACGCGGCGGGCGCGCAGTGGCGTCTCCTCGTCGCCGCCGACGTAGCGCGAGTTGTACTCGTCGACGTAGAGCTGCCCGTCGAGCCCCAGCGCGTCGGCGTACGTGCGCAGGAAGCCCTTTACGTACGTGTGGCCGGGGAGCTGCTCGAAGCGCTCCTCCTCGAGCGCGCGCAGGTACTTCCCGCGTACCTTCGTGCGCAGCTCGAGCTCGTTGACGTCGAGCCCCTGGCGGGTGCGTGCCTCCCGCAGGCTGCTGCCGATCTCGAACATGAACCAGGCAGTGTAGTTGCCGTCGCCAGCGGGCGACCCACGCCAGACGAGCAGTTGCCCGGCCGCGCCCTCGCGGCCGCCAAAGGCGGACGCCTCTCAGGATCTTCGTGTGGACGGTGTGCAGTGTTCGGACGCGGATCCTTGCGCCCCCCGCGGCCGCCGAAGGCGGATGCCTTCACGGATCTTTGCGCGCACAAGAAACTGCTCCTGCAGCTTCTTCTGCTTGCGCCAAATCAAGACTGCCTGCCCGTGTACTCGAGCAGGCCGTAGACGCCGACGGCGACCGCCGCCGTCGCCGCCAGGGCGAGGCCGAGGATCCCGAGCGCACGCCCCACGCGGGCCGCCCGGCGCCCGCCGACCCGCCCCAGCGTCCGCTCCTCGACGCGGCGCGCCGAGCGGGCGGACGCGAGCGCCGCCGCGCCGAGCGCGAGCCCGAGCGGGATCGCGAACGCCGCGTGGAGCAGGTCGTACGAGTCCGACCAGCGCGTCAGCAGCACGGCGGCGGGCATCGTCGCGGTCGAGAGCGCGCCGAGGACCGCCGACCAGACCGCCCGCGCGTTCCCGGCGGGCCGCCCGCCGCTACTGCTTCTTGTACGGCCTGCCAACGGCCGCCGGCGGGATCGAGCGGCCGATCACGCCGGCGACCGCGATCAGCGTCAGGACGTACGGGAGGGCCTGGAAGAGGACCGAGTAGATCTGCCAGTCCTGGATCTGCGCGAGGCGCTGCGCCAGCGCGCTCGAGAAGCCGAACAGGAGACAGGCGGCGGCGGCGGTGAACGGGCGCCAGTTGCCGAAGATCAGCGCCGCGAGCGCGATGAAGCCGCGCCCGGCTGTCATGTTCTCGTTGAACGAGTTGACGAAGCCGATCGAGAGGTAGGCGCCGCCGGCGGCCGCCAGCGCGCCGGACAGGATGACGGCGCCGTAGCGGATCGCGTAGACGTTGATCCCGACGGTGTCCGCCGCGCGCGGGTGCTCGCCGACCGAGCGGATGCGGAGACCGATCGGCGTCCGGAACATCACCACCCAGGTGAGGACCACGGTCAGGAGCGCGAGCCAGATCATCAGGTTGAGGTTCCCGAAGATGTCCCCGAGGAACGGGATGTCCTTGACGAAGCCGAGGTTGACGTTCGGGATGCTCGGGGTGTCGGTCGGCGTGCCCTCCTGGCCGTAGATGTCGATGAAGAGGTAGCCGGTGATCCCGAGGGCGAGGAAGTTGATCGCAGTGCCGCCGACGATCTGGTCGGCGCGGAGGTGGATCGAGAAGAACGCGTGCACCGCCGCCAGCAGCGCGCCCGACGCGATCCCGATCAGGAGCCCGAGCACCCACGAGCCGGTCTTGTCCGCCCCGTAGATGCCGAAGAAGGCGCCCATCAGCATCATCCCCTCGAGGCCGATGTTCACGACGCCCGAGCGCTCGGAGAAGAGCCCGCCGATGGAGGCGAAGATCAGCGGCGTCGCGTAGCGGAGCATCGCGGCGAACAGGGCCGACCAGATGACGACGCTCTCGAGGTTGCCGACGCTCGACTGCTGGGCGAGGATCGCGAGCCCGATCCCGAAGAGGCCGGCGACGATCCCGAAGACGCCGAACCGGGTGTCGCGCCGGACGATCACGACGGCGCCGAGCGTCACCGCCACCAGGCCGAGCGCGAGGCTCCAGTAGAGCGAGCGCACCGTCGCCGGCGGCAGTGCGATCCAAGCTGCCAGCAGGCCGGTCAGGATCGCCGTCCAGGCGATCGCGCGCGTGCCGCGCGGTAGCCGCTCGAGCAGGCGCCGCCCGAGCCCCGGCCGGGACGGGCCTGCGGCCGGCGCGCGCGCCTCCGGCTGCTGTGTCTGCTCGACGCTCACGGCGACGTTGTCACCGTCGGTGTCGGCCGCGCCGGCGCCGCCCCGTCCTTGCGGCGACGGAGCTTCCCGAGCAGCGTCAGCACGATCACGTCCGCGCCCACGAACAGCACGACGAGCCCCTGGATCAGCAGCGTCAGGTTGGACGCCAGCTCGGGCTGGAAGATCTCCGGGTCGAGGTTCCGCGTCGACGTGCCGTTCAGGAGCGCGCCGAAGAGCAGCGCCGACAGCCCGACGCCGACCGCCGTGTTGCGGCCGAGCAGCGCGACGGCGATGCCGGTGAAGCCGATCGTCGAGATCTGGATGTCGCTGGTCGAGATGCGGAACTGCCAGCCGAGGATGTCGAGCGCGCCCGCGAGGCCGGCGAAGGCGCCCGAGATCGCCATCGCGAGAAAGTAGTTGCGGGACACGTTGATGCCGCCGTACCGAGCCGCCTCCGGGTTGAAGCCGACCGACTTGACGCTGTAGCCGAGGGTCGTGCGGTTGAGCACGATCCAGTAGAAGACGAGCGCGGCGAGCGAGACGAAGATCCCGATCGAGAGGCCCTGGAGCAGTGGGTCGCCCCAGAAGACGGGCAGCTTCGCGCCCTCGACGATGTCGCTCGAGATCGGCGACGGCTGCGTGTCGTTCTGCAGCGGCCCGTTCAGGCCGAACAGGAACTGCCCGACCCAGATCGCGATCCAGTTGAGCATGATCGTCGAGATCACCTCGTGGACGCCGACCGTCGCCTTCAGGAAGCCGGCGATCCCGGCCCAGGCGGCGCCGGCGAGGGTGGCGACGACGACCGCGATCATGATGTGCAGGAACGAGTTCATCTCCCCGAACGACGACCCGATCCAGACGGCGAAGTAGGAGCCGACGAAGTACTGGCCCTGGCCGCCGATGTTGAACATGCCGCACCGGAACGCGAACGCGACTGCCAGCCCGGTCAGGATCAGCGGCGCCGTGATCAGCAGGGTCTGCTGCAGGTTGAGCTCGGCGAGGAACCGCTCCTCTTCGGAGATCCACGGCAGCAGGTAGTTCAGCCCCGAGCCGTCGAAGATCGCCTGGTAGGTGGAGATCGGGTTCTTGCCGGTCGTGATCAGCACGATGATCCCGCCGACGAAGAAGGCGAGCAGCGCCGTCAGGACCGGGGCGAGGATTCCGGACGCCCGCTGGGCGAGGTCGTAGCGCTCGACCCAGTTGAGCTGGCGCGCCTCCGGCCCGAGTCCGCCCGGGTCCTCCGGCGCCGTGTTCTGCGGGTTCGGCGGCTGCCGCTCGCTCACGCCGCCGCCGCCCCCTTTGCGCAAGCCCGGGAATCCGCAGGAGCGAATTCCCGGCCGCGCGAAAATCCCTGAAGCCGGCCGCTGTCGCGGCCGGGGGTTGACGCACGGCGTCTCACGCGGCCGCCCGTCGCCCGCCGCCCGTCATCGCGATCCCGAGCTCCTCCTCGGTCGCGGTCGGCGGGTACTCGCCGACGATCTCGCCCTCGTAGACGACCAGGATCCGGTCGGAGAGCGAGAGGATCTCCTCGAGCTCGAGCGAGACGAGCAGCACGCCGCGGCCCTCGTCGCGCTCCTCGATCAGGCGGCGGTGGACGAACTCGATCGCGCCGACGTCGAGGCCGCGCGTCGGCTGGGCCGCGATCAGGACGCGCGGGTCGCGGTCGATCTCGCGCGCGAGCACGACCTTCTGCTGGTTGCCTCCCGAGAGCGCCCCTGCGGGCGTCTGCGGGCCGCCGCCCCGTACGTCGAACTCGGTGATCAGCCGGCGCGCGGCCGCCACCAGGCGCCGCGGGAAGAGCCAGCCGAACCGGGCCGACGGCGGCTTGCGGAAGTCGTGCAGCGCGATGTTCTCGGCGATCGAGAACTCGAGCACGAGCCCGCGCCGCTGCCGATCCTCGGGGATGTGCCCGAGGCCCGCCTCGAAGCGGTCGAGCGCCGACCCCCGGGTTACCTCCTCGCCCGCCACGACCACGCGGCCGGCTTCGGGCTTGCGCAGACCGGTCATCGCGTCGATCAGCTCCGTCTGGCCGTTCCCGTCGATGCCCGCGATCCCGACGATCTCGCCGGAGCGGACCTCGAACGAGGCGCCCTTGACCTTCTCGATGCCGCGGTCGTCGCGCACGTGCAGATCCTCGACGTGCAGGAGCGGCTCGCCCGGCGTGCTCGGGCCCTTCTCGACGCGCAGGAGCACCTCGCGGCCGACCATCAGCCGGGCCAGGCTCTCCTCCGTCGCTCCCGCCGCGGGAAGGGTC
>DASTPC010000132.1:0-8419 GCA_035720085.1 Gaiellaceae bacterium | reverse complement strand
CCGAGGAGGGGGTCAACTACGCGACCGGCGACTGGGTCGAGGCGGTCAAGGAGCTCGGCGGCGCGGACGTCGTGCTCGACTCGGTCGGCTCGACGTGGCCCCAGTCGCTCGGCTGCTGCCGGCCGGGTGGGCGCGTGGTCGCCTTCGGCGCGACGGCGGGCACCGAGGCGGAGCTGCAGGTGCGGCCGTTCTACTTCGGCCAGCTCTCGCTGCTCGGCTCGATGATGGGCAGCCCGAGCGACTTCGAGGCGCTGCTGCGGCTGCTGGCGACCGCGACCTGGCGGCCCGTGCTCGACTCCGTCCACCCGCTGGCCGACGCGGAGGCGGCGCTCGCGCGACTGGAGGGCGATCACTTCGGCAAGGTCGTGCTGGCCGTTTGAGCGCTTTGCGCCCGAACGGCTACAAATGCGGTCATGAAGCTCGCCACACGCGAATACGGAGAGCCCGGGTCGCCGCTGCTCGTCTGCCTGCACGGGGTGACGAGCCATTCGGGGCGCTACGAGCGCCTCGCGCGGGAGCGGCTCGGCGCCTACCGCGTCGTCGCGGTCGACCTCCGCGGGCACGGGCGCTCCGGCTGGGAGCCGCCCTGGGATGCCGACGCCCACGTCGCCGACCTGCTCGACACGGTCGACAGGCCCGCCGTCTGGATGGGCCACAGCTTCGGCGGGCGCCTCGTCGCCGAGCTCGCGGAGCGGCATCCCGAGCGCGTCGAGCGGGCGATCCTGCTCGACCCGGCGCTGCACATCCCGCCGGCGACGGCGCTCGAGCAGGCCGAGGCGGCCCGGGCCGACGCGTACTTCGCCGACGCGGAGGCGTACGCGGACTTCCGGTTCGCGGGCGGGACGATCCTGCGCGCGCCCCGGGAGCTCGTCGTCGCCGAGGTCGCGGAGGACCTCGTCGCCGCCGACGACGCTCCCCCGGAGACGCCGTTCCGCGTGCACTACTGCCGGAGCGCGGTGATCGGGGCGTGGAGCGTGATGTCCCGGCCCGCGCCCGCCTGGCCGCGCTGCCCGACGCTCGTCGTCCTCGGCGAGGAGTCCTGGATCAAGGTGAAGGTGCCCCGAATCGCCACGATCGCCTCGGTTGTCGTCCCCGGCGGCCACACGCTGCTGTGGGACGCCTTCGACGAGACGGCGGCCGCGATCGAGCGGTTCCTCGAGACGACGGGAGGGAACGGATGACGGTTGGCCCGATCCAGATGGTGACGATCGGCTTCGACGGCGAGCGCGCGGGGGAGGAGGTGCGTGCGGAGCTGCGCAAGCTCCGCGAGAGCGGCACGATCCGGCTGCTCGACCTGCTCTTCGTGACGAAGCGCGACGACGGCGAGCTGATCTCGCTCCAGTTCTCCGATCTCGACGACGACGACCGGCGCGAGGTAGGGGCCTGGGTCGGCGGCTTGATCGGCCTCGGCGCGGCCGGAGCGCACGGCGCCCGGTCCGGAGCGGCCCTCGGCGCCGAGGTCGCCGCCACGGACCCGTTCGAGGCCTCCGAGGAGCAGATCGTCGACATCGGCGCGATGATCCCGCCCGGCACGTCCGCAGCGGTCGTGCTCTTCGAGCACCGCTGGGCGCTGCCGCTCCGCGACGCGATCCTCCGTGCGGGCGGCCGGGCGCTCTCGGACCAGTGGATCCGGATCGACGACCTGATCGCGATCGGCGCCGACTTCGCGGCCGAGGCGGAGGAGGACGAGGCGGGGGCGGCCGACGCGGCGTAGAGCTACGGGGCGGCCAGCCGGTGGCCGCCGTCCACGTGGAGGACGGTGCCCGTCACGAACGGGTTCGTCAGCAGGAGCCAGATCGCGTCGGCGATCTCCTCCGCGCGGCCGACGCGCCCCGCGGGCAGCGCACCGGCGAGCCGGTCGAACATCGCCTGCCGGTCGGCGTCCGCAAGCGCACCCCAGGTCGGCGTGTCGACGATCCCCGGCGAGACCGCGTTCGCCCGCACGGGTGCGAGCTCGACTGCCAGCGTGCGTACGAGTGCCTCGACGGCGCCGTTGACGGCCGCCGTGGCGGCACCGCCGCGCATCGGCGTCGAGGCGGCGACCCCGGAGACGAGCACGACCGACCCCCGCACGTCCGCCGCCTGGATCGCAGCCAGTGGCCCCCAGAGCTTCGCCTCGAACGCGCGCCGGGCGGCGTCGAGGTCGAGCTCCCGGACTGGTCCTCCAGCACGGGCGACGGTCGAGCAGACCAGGTGGTCGACCGTGCCCAGCCGGCCGAACAGCGCGCGGACCGCCCCGGCGTCGGTGACGTCGAGCGCCACCCTCTCGGCGTCCAGGTCCGCGGCCCGCTCCGGCTCGCGCGAGGCGACGACGACGTCCCAGCCTGCTGCGACGGCGCGCCGCGCCGCGGCGAGGCCGATCCCGGAGGAGCCGCCGACGAAGACCGCCCTCATGCGCCCGCGGCGGTCAGCCGCTCGTACGCCGGCAGGGTCAGGAACTCGACGTAGTCCGGCCGCGTCGCGATCTGCTCGAAGAGCGCCCGCGCCTCCTCGTAGCCGGGGCCGAGCCCGGCGACCTCCTCCTCGGTGACGCGGCGGACGTCGTCCGCCGTGACACGGCCGTGGTGCAGCCACTGCCAGATCTGGGAGCGGCTGATCTCTGCCGTGGCCGCGTCCTCCATCAGGTTGTTGATCGCGGCGGCGCCGTTGCCGTTCAGCCAGGCCTGCAGGTACTGGATCCCGACCGAGACGTTGTTGCGGAGGCCCTCCTCCGTGATCTCGCCCGGCGTCGCGGCGACCGCGAGCAGCTCGGCGGCGCCGACGTCCACGTCGTCCCGCTGCCGCTCGATCTGGTTCGGCCGGTCGCCGAGCACGCGGTCGAACGACTCCATCGCGACCGCGACGAGGTCGGGGTGGGCGACCCAGGTGCCGTCGAAGCCCTGCGAGGCCTCGCGGTCCTTGTCCTCGCGCACGCGCTCGAGCGCGACGCGGTTGACCTCCGGGTCGCGGCGGGAGGGGATGAAGGCGGCCATGCCGCCCATCGCGTGCGCGCCGCGGCCGTGGCACGTCTTCACGAGCAGCTCGCAGTAGGAGCGCATGAACGGCACCGCCATCGTCACCTGCGCGCGGTCCGGGAGCACGAACTCGGGCCGGCGTCCCAGCTTCTTGATCACGCTGAAGATGTAGTCCCAGCGGCCGGCGTTCAGCCCCGCCGAGTGGTCGCGGAGCTCGTAGAGGATCTCGTCCATCTCGAAGGCGGCCAGGATCGTCTCGATCAGAACCGTTGCCTTCAACGTTCCCCGCGGGACGCCCAGCCGCTCCTGCGTCCACGCGAAGACGTCGTTCCAGAGGCGCGCCTCCAGGTGCGACTCCAGCTTCGGCAGGTAGAGGTAACGGCCGCCCGAGCCGTGGTTGCGCAGGACGTAGAGGCCGAAGTCGAAGAGGCTGCCGCTGATCGGCTGCCCGTCGACCTCGAAGTGCTGCTCCACGAGGTGCCAGCCGCGCGGGCGGACGAACAGCACGGCGACGTCGTCATTCAGGCGGTAGGACTTCTCGCCGGTGTCGAGCGAGATCGTCCGCTCGAGCGCGTCGGTGAGGTTCCGCTGCCCCTGGATGCAGTTCTCCCAGGTGGGCGAGTTGGCGTCCTCGAAGTCGGCCATGAACACCTTCGCGCCGGAGTTGAGCGCGTTGATCACCATCTTCCGGTCGACCGGGCCCGTGATCTCGACGCGCCGGTCCGCGATCTCGTCCGGGAACGGCGCGATCCGCCAGTCGGCCGCGCGCACGGAGGCGGTCTCGGCGAGGAAGTCCGGCAGCTCGCCCTCCTGCAGCCGCGCCAGCCGTTCGGCCCGCCGGGCGAGCAGCTCGCGGCGGCGCTCGCCGAACTCGCGCTGCAGGTCGGTCAGGAGCCCGACGGCGTCGGGGGTGAGGACGTCGGCGGTCTCCATGCTGCCTGCTCCCTCCTCGGGTCAGAACGTGCCGTAGCGCTCGTACGCGTCGAGCGGAAGCATGCCGTCCCGCACGGCGGCGCGTATCCGGTCCTCTGTCCCCGCCTTGGCCTCCGCGTCGGCGAGCACATCTGCGGCGACCGCCGCGGGCACGGCGACGACGCCGTCGTCGTCGGCGACGATCCAGTCGCCGGGCTCGATCCGGACGCGTCCGATCGTGACCGGCACCTGCGTCGCCTCGATCTGCCAGCGCCACGTCGAGTCCTCCGGCGTCACGAACCGGCTGAAGACCGGGAAGCCCAGGTCGACGATGAAGCGCACGTCGCGACAGCCGCCGTCGAGCACGCACCCCGCCACCTCGCGGCTCGCGAGCGACGTCGCCGAGAGCTCGCCGAAGTGAGCCGCCACGTCGTGGTCGCACGCGTACACCGCGACGTGCCCCGGCGGCACGCTGCCGAGCATTGCGAGCGTCTTGCGGATCGCGGCGTCCCAGTCGTGCGTGTCCACGGGCCGGCCCTGGACCGTGAACGCCGGCCCCGCCAGCCGCATCCCCTGCGCGAGCGGCCGGAGCTCGTGGGGCAGCGTCTGCTCGCGCAGGCCGCGGTCGTCGAGGACGTCGGTCAGCGCCGCCGTGTAGAGCGCCGCGAACCGCTCCCGCAGGTCGCCGCTCACGGCTCCGGGATCCCGAGGTCGGCCGGGCGCTCGTCGCCGCGTCCCTCGACGAGCTCGGGCGCCCGCTCCCGCAGCAGCCGCAGGACGAGCTGCGCGCGGCGGACCCGCTCGCGGCCGAGGCGGATCGCCACGTCGGCCAGGTGGAGCCCGGCCGGGTAGATGTTCGGCGCGTTGCGGACGCCGAGCTTGACGTAGAGTGGCGCGCCCGCCCGGATCAGGTCGGGCACCTCGTAGTAGCGGACGAAGCCGCCCTGGTCGTCCGGGACCTCGACGTAGACGTCGAGCGGCACGGAGCAGGCGGCGCGCAGCTCGCCGAGCGCGGCGGCGTCGAGGTCGGTGGAGACGTTGATCGTGCCCGCGCCCAGCTCCTCGAGGGCGCGCGCGGTAGGCGGGTTGGCGCAGGGGAGGAGCACCGACGTCTTCAGCACGAGGCCCGCCGGGAGGTCGCCTGCCCGCTTCAGCTCGCCCAGCGTCGCGAGCACGCCGAGATCGGCGACGAGGAAGGACCTGATCCCGAGCGAGACCGCGCGACGCACCTCCGCGACACACCACTCGACCCCCGCCGCGCCGCGCGCGACACCTGCGACGGCGGCGGTCGCGGCGGACTGGCCGCCGGTGTCCCAGGCGCCGCGCGGGCCGATGAAGAGCGAGACCTCGACGCCGTGCTCCGTGCCGAGCTGCGCGAGCTCGGCGATCTCGTCGTCCGTCAGCATCATCACGCCCGAGCCCTGCGAGACGCGTCGGACCGGCACCTCGCGGGCCGCGGCCTCCTCGAGCACTGCGCGCAGCACTGCCGGCCCCTCCACGGAGGGGATCTCGATGCGGTAGCGGAGCCCGTCGGCGAAGCGGCTGTCGCTCATCCGGTGCAGGCTCTCACACGGACGGCGGTGACGGCGGCGCGCGCCCGTCGTTCCGCGCCCAGAACCCCTCGAACGCCCGTGCGTCCGACGGCAGCGCGAGCACCTCCGAGACGACGCCGTCGCGGAGGCGGAAGAGCAGGACCTGGTCGAGGTCGAGCCGCCGCCCGCGGCGTTCGCCCGAGGCGCGGTAGAGCGCAGCTGCCCGCTCGTCGCTCGCGAGCACGTCGACCAGGCGCGAGCGGTAGGTGCCGCCCGTCTCCTTCGGCAGCCGGGCGAGGAAGCGGAAGATCGCGTCGCGGCCGCGGAAGGTGCCCGCCATCACGCCGTCGCCCGGCACGACCCAGACCGCGTCCTCGGCGAAGGCGTCCCGCAAGCCGAAGCCGTCACTGCGCGCGAAGGCGTCGAAGATCCGGCGGACGACCGCTTCGTTCTCAGCCGCGGGCACGGCTTCGCTCCCACTCGTCGAGCAGCCCGGCGACATGGTGGCGCTGCGCCTCGGTGAAGTCGAAGCGCTCGAGCAGCCGCCGGGCCTCGGCGGGGTCGTCGTTCGCGACGGCCGCCTCGAGATGCTCGCGCAGGGGAGTCGGCTGGCGGAGCTGCCGGCGCAGCCAGCGCAGGAGGCTCACAGTTGCCTGGTCGGCCACGTGCGGGCAGGCTACCTCCGTGGACACCTATCTCGCGATCGCCAGCCGGCGCGACGAGCGCCGCTACACGTCTGAGCCGCTGCCCGCCGACGTCGCCGAGCGGATCCTCGACGCCGGCCGGCTCGCCGGCTCCGCCTCGAACCGGCAGCCCTGGACGTTCGTCGTCCCGGAGAGCCGGGAGCGGATCGAGCGCCTCGCCGCGGGCGTGTTCGTCCCCGAGAACGTCCTCTCGGCCGGCCTCGTCGTCGGCATCCTCGTCACCGGCAAGGGGCCAGTCTTCTTCGACGCCGGGCGCGCGGCGCAGAGCATGCTCCTCGCCGCCTGGAACGAGGGCCTGAGCTCCTGCCCGAACGGGCTGGCCGACCCCGAGGCGGTCGGCGCCGCGCTCGACGCCGGCGAGGACGAGCGCCCCGCGATCGTGCTCACCTTCGGCCTGCCCGCGCGGGGGCGCGACCCGGAGGCCCGGCCGGCCGCGGAGTGGAGCGCCCGGGCCAACCGCAAGCCGCTCTCCGAGCTGGTGCGGCGTCTGACGTGAGGGCGGGGCTCGACCTCGGCGGCACGAAGATCCAGGCCGTCGTGACGGACGCCGAGGCGGGCGTGCTCGGCAGCGCGCGGCGCGAGACGCCCTCCGACGAGGGCGCCGACGCCGTCGTCCGCGAGCTCGCGGGCGCCGTGCGCGACGCACTGGGCGAGGCCGGCGTGGAGGCCGCCGCGCTGACGGGCGTCGGCGTCGGCGCGCCCGGGTCGATCGACGTGGAGTCGGGCACGGTGCTGAAGGCCGCCAACATCGAGGCCTGGCGGGAGCCGTACCCGCTCGCCGACCGTCTGGAGGAGGAGCTGGCGCTCCCGGTCGTCGTCGGCAACGACGTCAGCGTCGCGGTCGAGGCCGAGCGGCGCTACGGCGCCGGCCGCGCCTACGGTTCGTTCCTCGGAGTCTTCTGGGGGACCGGCGTGGGCGGCGGGCTGGTGGTCGACGGCCGCACGCTCCACGGCCGCGGCTCGGCCGGCGAGATCGGGCACGTGCCGGCGAAGGCCGGCGGCCGGCGCTGCGCCTGCGGGCTGCGCGGCTGTGTCGAGGCGTACGCCGGCCGCGGCGCGATGGAGGAGCGGGCGCGCGCGCTCGCGCGACGGCGCAAGACGCAGCTGTTCGAGATCCAGCGCAAGCGCGGCCGCCCCCGCCTGACGAGCGGCGTCTGGGCGCGCGCGCTGGCCGAGGACGACGAGCTCGCGCGGGAGCTGCTCGAGCGGGCGGTGCGCGCGCTCGCCGTCGGCATCGGCGCCGCCGTCAACCTGCTGGACGTCGAGGCGGTCGTCGTCGGCGGCGGGCTCGGCCTCCGGCTCGGGGAGGAGTGGCTGGAGCGGCTCGAGGACGCGTCGAGGGAACATGTCTTCTTCTCCGAGCCGCCCGCGTTCCACCTCGCGGAGCTCGGCGACCTCGGCGGCGCGATCGGCGCCAGCCTGCTCGCGCCGGCGTGAGACGTCCTTGTCCAACCCCCGGCCGCGACAGCGGCCGGCTTCAGGGATGTTCGCGCGGCCGGGAATCCGCAGCAGCGGATTCCCGGCCTTGCGCAGAGGCGGCGTGACCCGCGCCGCGATCGTCACCGGCGCCGCCCGCGGCCTCGGCGAGGCGGTCGTACGGCGGCTGCACACCGATGGCTACGCGATCGCCGCGGCCGACGTGGACGCCGGCGGGGTGGAGCGGCTGGCAGCCGAGCTCGGCGAACGTGTCCTGCCGGTAGAGCTCGACGTCCGCGAGCTCGACGCCTGGGAGCGCGGGCTCGCGGCCGCCGTCGAGGCGTTCGGCGACGTCGCGGCGCTCGTCAACAACGCCGCCCGCACCGTGATCCGGCCGTTCTGGGAGATCCCGGTGGAGGAGTGGGACGACGTGCTCGCCACGAACCTGCGCGGCACCTACCTCGGCATCCGCGTCGTCGGCGCCCACCTGCGCGACCGCGGTGCCGGTCGCATCGTCAACCTCGCCTCGGTCGCCGGCCAGAACAGCCGGGCCGTGACCGGGGTGCACTACGCGTCCTCGAAGGCGGCGATCGTGGCGCTCACGCGGCACGCGGCCACGGAGCTCGCGCCGGCGGGGGTCACGGTCAACGCGGTCGCGCCGGCGGCGATCGACGGCCCGATGGTGGCGACGGTGCCGGCGGAGCGGCTGCAGGCGATGGTCGCAGCGATCCCGCTCGGCCGGCTGGGGCGCCCCGAGGAGGTGGCGGCCGCGATCGCCTTCCTCCTCTCCGAGCACGCGGGCTTCGTCACCGGGGCCACGTTCGACGTCAACGGCGGCCTGCTGATGCGCTAGACGGCGCGGAGGCGCGAGCGGAACTCGCGGAGGCGGACGTCCTCGACC
>DASTPC010000131.1:0-6616 GCA_035720085.1 Gaiellaceae bacterium | reverse complement strand
GCCCGGCCTCCTTCTTCTTCGACCTGGCGCTCGACGACGTCTTCTCGCGCCCCTATGCGGCGCACTACTCCAACCGGCTGGCGGCCGACCTGTACACCGACTGGTGGGGAGACTACTGGCGCTCGTGGGAGATCCCGGATCAGTTGCACGTCCGCCCGGCCGAGCTGCCGAGCGAGTACGAGCGGCCGCGCGTCGTCCAGTCGATCGCCGGGCTGCTGCCGACCGTCGCCGGCATCGTCGGCTTCGTCGCCCTGGCCGTGCTCGCCGTCCGGCGGCGCGACGCGGCGCTGCTCGCGCTCGTGCTCTCCGGGGCGCTGCTCGCCCTCTCGTTCGTCGGCTTCCTGATCCGCTACCCCAAGCTCGACGGTGACAACATCAAGGCGCTCTACGTGCTGAACGCAGCACCGGTCGCGGCGCTCAGCGCGGGGTTCGCGGCGGCCTGGCTGGCGGGACGTCACCGCGCCCTGCGCGCCGCGGTCGCCGTGCTCGTCGCCGCAACGCTGGCCGCGACGCTCCTGTTCGTCGTGCTGCCACCGTCGTGACGCCGCGGCCGCCCGGGTACGCTCTCACGCCGTGACGGCCGTCCTCTTCACGTGCGCCGGCCAACGCGTCGACATCGTCAGCGCCTTCTCCCGCGCCGGCGCGACGACCGTGGCCGCCGACGTCGACCCGCTCGCGCCGACGCTCTTCCACGCCCACCACCGGGCGCTCGTGCCGCGCGTGGACGATCCCGGCTACCTGGCCGCGCTCGCGGCCGTCGTCGACGAGCACGACGTCCGCCTCGTCGTGCCGCTGACCGATCTCGACCAGGCGCTGCTCGCCCGCGGCCGCGACCTCCTCGCCCCGGCGCTCGTGCTCGTGCCCGAGGCCGAGGTGTGCGAGCGGATGGGCGACAAGTACCTCGCGCACGTCTTCTTCGGCGAGCACGGCCTGCCGACGCCGCGCGGCTGGCTGCCGCCGGACGTGCCCGCCGACGCCCGCTGGCCGGTGCTCGTGAAGGCGCGCGAGGGGTTCGGCTCGCGCCACATCTATCGCGCCGCCGACGCCGACGAGCTCTCGTTCCACCTGGCGCGCACGCCGGTGCCCTCGTTCGTGCAGGAGCTCTGCCTCGGCGAGGAGTTCTCGATCGACGTCTTCTGCGACCTCGAGGGCCGCTGCCTGAACGCGATCCCGCGCACGATGATCCAGTCCAAGGGCGGCGAGTCGATCAAGGGCATGTCGATCCAGGACAGGGAGCTGATCGAGCACGGCGCGCGCGTCGCCGAGACGGTCGGGATCCGCGGCCCCGCGAACATCCAGTGCTTCCGCGAGCCCGACGGCAGCCTCCCGGTCACCGACGTAAACCCGCGCTTCGGCGGCGCGTTCCCGCTGCCGCTCGCGGCCGGGAGCCGCTACCCGGAGCTCGCGCTCGCCCTCGCGCTCGGCGAGCGGCCCGAGCCGCGGCTCGGCGACTTCCGGCACGGGGTCGTGATGACCCGCTTCTTCACCGACCTCTGCCTCGTCCGCGGCGCGGACGGGGAGCTCGAGCCGTTCGCGGAGGAGCTGCCGGAGCCGATCGCGAGCGAGCCCGGCGAGACCGCGTCATAGGGGCGAGGCAAGCCTCGCCCCTACGGCCCCGGGCGAGGCGGAAACGCCACGCCGCCACACGATTCCTTCATGGCCGGTCGCTACCGTGACGGGCTTGCTCCGGGCCGTCCTCGCCTGCTCGCTCGTCCTCCTCGCCGCCGCCTGCTCGGGCGGTGACGACGAGGCGACCCCGCCGCCGCCTCCGCCGCCCGCGACGACCGAGGCGCCGCCGCCGGTGCCGCCGCCCGCGCGGAAGCCGAAGGCGAAGCCGCGGTTCAAGCGCGTGCAGGTGACGGTGATCGACGGCGACACGCGCGTCCGGGTCGCCCGCGCGGTCGTCACCCTCGGCGGTCGCAGCGTGCGGACGACTACGCGCGGCGTCGCCCGCTTCAAGCTCCGTCGTCCGGCGCCGCTCGAGACGCGCGCCTGGGCCGCGGGGTACCGCGCCCGCACGGTGCGCTTCCCCTACCAGCGTCGGCGGGGCGTGGCGCTGCGCCTCTACCGCCCGGAGCTGCAGTGGACGATGTTCGGCGCGGATGCCCGGCGCACGCAGGCCCACGCCGCGATCCGCGTCAGGCCGCCGTTCCGGGTCGTCTGGTCGCGCGGGGTCGGCTCGCTCGTCGAGTTCCCGGCGGTCGTCTCGGACGGCGTTGCGTACGTCGGCAACTACAAGGGCACGATCTACGCCCTCTCGATGCGCAACGGCCGCCGGATCTGGAGCTACGACCCGCCCGGCGGGAAGATGGCGTCCTCGCCGGCGATCTGGCGCGACGCGCTCGTCGTGCACGGGATGGACGGGGTCGTGCGTGTGCTCGACCGGGCCACCGGCGAGCTGCGCCGGCGCGTCGTGATCGGCTCGCCGATCGAGTCGTCGCCCGTCGTCCGCCGCGGCGTCGACTACTTCGGCGCCTGGAACGGGCGCGTCTACGCGCTCGACCTGCGCACGGGCCGCCTGCGCTGGACGACGGGCGGCGGCTACAAGATCACCTCCAGCGCGGCGCTCGACGGAGGGCGCCTCTACATCGGCGACTACGGTGGGCGGCTGCTCTCGCTCGACGCCCGCACCGGCCGCGTCCTGTTTGCGCGCTCGGTCAACGGCCGGGTCTACGGGACGCCCGCGATCGCCGGCGGCCGTGTCTTCGTGCCCTCCTCGACCGGGAACTCGCTGACCGCGTTCACGACCGGGGGGCGCTACCTCTGGAGCGTGCACACGGGCGGCTACGTGTACTCGTCGCCGGCCGTCTGGAACGGCCGCGTCTACTTCGGCTCGTACGACGGGACGTTCTACGCCGTCTCGGCGTCGAGCGGCTCGGTGCGCTGGCGCGTCTACGCGGGCGGGCCCGTCTCGGGCGCCGCCGTCGTCGTCGCCGGCGTGGCGTATGCGGGGAGCACCTGGGGGCGGATCACGGGCGTCGACGCGCGCAGCGGCTCCGTCCTGCTGCGCTTCCCGCACGGCGAGTACGTGCCGGTCTCGGGGAACGGCGGCCGCCTGCTCCTGCACGGCTACTCGCGCATCTGGGCGGTCGAGCCGGCTCACCGGGCGCTCCGGTGAGCCGCAGGCGCTGGCTGTGGGTCGCGGCGGGCGCGGCTGCGCTGCTCGCCGTGGCCGGGGGGATCGTGGTCGGCCTGAAGCTCCGCTCCGCCGAGGACGTGCGCGGCTCCTCGACGCAGGAGTTCGTCACCACCGCGGCGCAGAAGCCGAAGCCGCCGCCGGCCCCCGGGATCGCCTGGCCGACCTGGGGGTACACGAACGTCCGCGACCGGGCGGCGCCGTACCGCCATCGGCCGCCGTACCGCCGCCTCTGGACGTTCCGGGCCGGTCACCTGCTCGAGTTTCCGCCGGCGGTCGCCTACGGGCGCCTCTACTTCACCAACAACCCGGGCGAGACCTACGCGCTCGACGTCGAGACGGGCAAGGTCGCGTGGCGGCACGCGAGCGGGCGCTGCACGGCGTCGAGCCCGACGGTGGCGGGCGGCGTCGTCTTTCAGGCATTCCTCAACCGGCCGCCGTGCAACTCGGACAGCTCGCCCTCCGAGCTCGACGGCGCAGTCGTCGCCCTCGACGCTCGCACCGGCAAGGTGCGCTGGCGGGCCCTGCTCGGCCCCACGGAGTCATCGCCGCTCGTCACCGGCGGGCTCGTCGTCGTCGGCGACTGGCGCGGCGACGTGACGGCGCTCGACCGGCGCACCGGCAAGGTGCTCTGGCGCACGGCGACCGGCGGCCGCGTCAAGGGAGCCGTCGCCAAGTCGGGACGGAGGCTGTTCGTCGGCGCCTACGACGGCCGGCTCTACTCCTTCGCGCTGCGCACCGGCAGGCTGCTCTGGCGCTCGTCCTCGCAGGAGGGTCTCACCGGCCGCGGGACCTTCTACTCGACGCCGGCGGTCGCGTACGGGCGCGTCTACATCGGCTCGACCGACGGCAAGGTCTACTCGTTCGGGGCGGCGAGCGGCGACCTGATCTGGTCGCACGGGACCGGCGGCTACGTCTACTCGTCGCCGGCGGTCGCCCAGGGCCGCGTGTTCGCGGGCTCGTACTCCGGGAGGCTGTACGCGCTCGACGCCGCGACCGGCGACGTCGCCTGGGAGGTCGACGCAGGCGGCGAGATCTCCGGGGCGCCAACCGCGATGGCGGGGCTCGTGTACGTCGCAACCCTCGCCGGGCGCACGCTCGCCGTCGACCTGCGCACGGGCAAGGTGGCCTGGCGGTTCCCGGACGGCAAGTACACCCCGATCGCGGCCGACCGCGAGCGCGTCTACCTCGTCGGGCACACGCGGGTGTACGCCCTCGTACCCCGCGGATAACCTGCCGCGGTGCGGTTCGTGGTCACCGGTGCGGCCGGGTTCATCGGCTCCCATCTCGCCGAGGCGCTGCTCGAGCGAGGCGTCGACGTGGTCGGCGTCGACTGCTTCACCGACTTCTACGACCGCGCGCTGAAGGAGGAGAACGCGCGGCGCCTGGACGTGCGGCGCCTCGACCTTGCCTCGGACGAGCTCGACCTCGCCGGCATCGACGGCGTCTTCCACCTCGCGGGCCAGCCCGGCGTTCGCAGCTTCGGCGACGTCTTCGACCTCTATCTACGCCGCAACGTGCTCGCCTCGCAGCGCGTCTTCGAGGCCGCCGCCCGCGACGGCGTGCGTGTGGTGTTCTCCTCGTCGTCGTCCGTCTACGGCGAGCCGGACGTCTACCCGACTCCGGAGGAGGCTCCTGCCCGTCCGCTCTCGCCGTACGGGATCACGAAGCTCGCCTGCGAGCAGCTCGCGCGGGCCTACGAGCGAAGCTTCGGGCTCGACGTCGTCGTGCTCCGGTACTTCAACGCGTTCGGGCCGCGTCAGCGGCCGGACATGGCCTTCACGCGGATCGCGTTCGCTCTGGCGGAGGGCCGCCCGTTCGACCTCTTCGGCGACGGGCTGCAGTCGCGAAGCTTCACGTACGTCGCCGACGTCGTGGAGGCGACCGTCAGGGCGATGGAGCGTGGCAGCGGCACCTACAACGTCGGCGGCGGCACCGAGGCGACGATGCGGGAGACGATCGCGATCCTCGAGCGCGTCTCGGGCCGCAGTCTCGACGTGCGCGAGCACCCGCCGGTGCCCGGTGACCAGCGGCGGACGAAGGCGGACACGTCCCGCATCCACGGCGAGCTGGGCTGGACGCCGCGCGTGGGGCTGGAGGAAGGCCTGGAGGCTCAGTGGGCTTGGGCCGCTGCTAGGGTCGCGCCGCGATGAGCGCCCCCCGCCCCGAGCCGGTCCCCGACCTCGACGCCGAGCGCGAGGTCGATCTCCGCTCGGCCTGGAGCCGGATCGCCGACCGCTGGTGGCTGCCGGTCGGAGGCGCGGTGCTCGGCGCGATCGTCGGCGTCCTGCTCGCGATCGGGGGCGGCGAGAACTACCGCGCGACGGCGCTGCTCTACCTCGGACAGCCGTTCACGCCGAACGCCGGCGGGCAGATCCAGAGCCTCGCCACCAACCCGCGCACGGTCAGCGAGATCGTCCGCTCCGAGGCCGCGATGAAGCGCGCAGCTGCAGCAGCGGGCATGCCCGTCTCGCAGCTCCGTGGCAACGTCTCCACGCAGTCGATCACACAGGCAGGCGTTCCCCGCAACCAGTCCGCGCTCGTGGAGGTCGGCGTGGACGCGTCCGCGCCCGGCAAGGCCGAGCGGGCGGCGGACAGCCTCGCCCGGTCGGTGGTCTCCTCGGTCGCGACCTACGTGACGACGAAGATCGACCTGCTCGAGGAGCGGATCGAGCAGGACACCGAGGGCATCAACGGCGCCAACGACCGCATCGAGGAAGCGCTCAGGCAGAGCGAGGCGGCGCAGAACCAGGAGCTGTCGCTCGCCGAGCGGATCCTGATCCAGCAGCAGGCGAACAACAACCTCAACTTCTACGAGGCGCGCCTCACCAACCTGCGCGCCGACCTGATCGAGGCGAAGCAGCTGCTCTCGCTGGCCCAGGACGTCGAGCTCAGCCGGGTCGTTCAGCGGGCGTCGGCCTCCAAGCAGACGGCCACCTCCAGCCGCAACGGCGCTGCGATCGGCGCGCTCGTCGGGCTGCTGCTCGGCGCGCTCGCGGCCGTCGTGGCCGAGCCGTGGCTCGCCCGCCGGCAGCGTGCGGCCGCCTCCGCCTAGGCGCGCGCGGCGATGGTCGAGGGCAAGCGCGTCGCCGTCGTCGTGCCGGCCCACGACGAGCAGGAGCTGATCGGCGAGACGCTGCGCGGGATCCCGGACTTCGTCGACCGCGTCTACGTCGTCGACGACGCGTCCACCGACGCGACCGGCGAGCGAGCTCGCGCGGCCGGCGACTCGCGCGTCGAGGTGCTCGTCCGCGAGGAGAACGGCGGCGTAGGGGCCGCGATCCTGACCGGCTACCGGCGCGCCCTCGACGACGGGATCGACGTCACGTGCGTGATGGCGGCCGACAATCAGATGGATCCCTCCGAGCTCCGCTCCCTCGTCGCCCCGGTCGCCCGCGGCGAGGTCGACTACACGAAGGCGAACCGCCTCTTCACCGGCGAGGCGTGGCGGGTGATCCCGCGCTCCCGTTACCTCGGCAA
>DASTPC010000130.1:0-7183 GCA_035720085.1 Gaiellaceae bacterium | reverse complement strand
CTCGCCGCAGCGCTGGCAGAACCGCGCGGTCGCGGCGTTCTCCTCGCCGCACCGGGCGCAGGCGGCCATGGCCCGAGTGTACGACGGGATCTGCGCCGATCCGAGCGGCGGAGCGGGTCCGTACACTCCCCGGGTCGTGTTCGACGCGCTCTCCGATCGGCTACAGGCCTCGCTCGGCGACCTGAGCGGCAAGCGGCGCCTCGACGAGGAGGCGATCGCCAAGGCGATGCGGGAGATCCGCCTCGCGCTGCTCGAGGCGGACGTCAACTTCCAGGTCGTGCGCGATTTCGTCGCCGGCGTCAAGGCGCGAGCGCTGGGAGAGGACGTCCTGAAGGGGCTCGACGCAGGCCAGCAGGTCGTCAAGATCGTGCACGAGCAGCTGACCGAGCTGATGGGCACGGGCGACTCGCGGCTCGCGTTCGGCCGGCCCCCCACCGTCGTCCTGCTGGCCGGGCTGCAGGGCTCCGGCAAGACGACGGCGAGCGCAAAGCTCGCCCTCCACCTGCGCAAGCACGAGAAGAAGACGCCCGGCCTGGTCGCCGCCGACCTGCAGCGGCCCGCCGCGATCGACCAGCTGGAGCAGCTCGGCAAGCAGCTCGGCGTGCCCGTCTACCGCACCGAGACGACGGATGCCGTCGAGGCGGCCCGGAAGGGCCTCGAGCGCGCCACGGCCGACGGCTGCGACGTCGTCATCGTCGACACCGCCGGGCGGCTGCAGATCGACGAGGCGCTGATGGACGAGCTCGTCCACGTGCGCGACGCCACGAGGCCGCTGAACGTCCTGCTCGTCCTCGACGCGATGACCGGCCAGGAGGCGGTCAACGTCGCCGAGGCCTTCCACGAGCGGATCGCCTTCGACGGCGTGATCCTGACGAAGCTGGACGGCGACGCCCGCGGCGGCGCCGCGCTCTCGGTCAAGGCGATCACAGGCAAGCCCGTCAAGTACGCGTCGGTCGGGGAGAAGCTCGACCAGCTGGAGGTGTTCCACCCCGATCGGATGGCCTCCCGCATCCTCGGCATGGGCGACGTGCTGACGCTGATCGAGAAGGCCGAGCAGGCGGTCGCCGAGGACGAGCAGGAGGAGCTCGAGAAGCGCCTGCGCGCCGGCGAGTTCACGTTCGACGACTTCCTCGCCAGCTACCGGATGCTGCGGCGGATGGGGCCGGTGAAAGGGGTGCTGAAGCTGATCCCCGGGCTCGGCAAGCAGCTCGACGGGCTCGAGATCGACGAGCAGCAGATGTCGCGCGTGGAGGCGATCGTGCTCTCGATGACGCCGCAGGAGCGGCGGCTGCCCCACATCATCAACGGCCCGCGGCGGCGGCGGATCGCGGCCGGCAGCGGCACGACCATCGACGACGTCAACAAGCTGCTGCAGGCCCGCAAGCAGATGCAGAAGATGATGCGGCAGATGGGCAAGGGAAAGATGCCGTCGCTGCCGTCCGAGCTGACCGGACAGCGCCGCCGCTGAGCGGCTACCCTGCCTCGACCAAGCGAACGGAAGGAACGGTTTTGGCAACACGCATCAGGCTGACCCGCGTCGGCTCGAAGAAGAACCCGATCTACCGGGTCGTCGTGGCCGACTCGCGCTCGCCGCGCGACGGGCGGTTCATCGAGATCGTCGGTCGCTACAACCCGCAGACCCAGCCGTCGACGATCGAGCTCGACGAGGCGAAGGTCAAGGACTGGCTGGCGAAGGGCGCGCAGCCGAGCGACTCCGTGTCGCGGCTGATCAAGGCCGCCGGCATCTCCTAGCGCGACCGTGGCCGAGCTGATCGCTTGGCTTGCCCAGCAGCTGGTCGACGAGCCGGACGCCGTCCGGGTCGAGCAGGTCGAGCGCGACGACACGACCGTGCTGCGCCTCCATGTCGCCGCCGACGACGTCGGCAAGGTGATCGGTCGCCAGGGCCGGATCGCCCGGGCGCTGCGGACCGTCGCCCGCGCCGGCGGCGCCCGGGCCGACCGGCGCGTGATCCTCGAGATTGCCGAGGACTGAACGGCGTGGAGGACGAGCTCGTGCCGGTGGGCCGCGTGGGGCGGCCTCACGGCCTCGACGGCGCGTTCGTCGTCGAGCGTCCGAGCGAGGACGAGCGCCGCTACTCCGTCGGTGCGAACCTGCTGGTGGACGGCGTGCCTGCCGAGGTGGTCGCGTCACGGCTCGTCGGCGGGGGCCGGCGGGCGATCCGACTCGACCGGCAGGTCGACCGCGGCGCCACCCTCGCCGTCCGGCGGGCCGAGCTGCCGGTGCTCGAGGACGGCCGCTTCTACGTCTTCGAGCTCGTCGGCCTCGAGGCGGTCGAGGAGGACGGCCGCCCGCTCGGGCGCGTGCGGGACGTCCTGCCGGGGCCCGCGAACGACAACCTCGAGCTCGACTCGGGCGCGCTCGTGCCGCTCGTCGAGGACGCGATCCTCGAGCTCGACCCGGCCGCCGGCCGCGTGGTCGTAGCCCGCGGTTTCACGGGCGACCGCTAACCTCGCTGGGTCCCCTTCGTGCGCCTCGACGTCTTCACCCAGGTTCCGCACGCGTTCGCGTGGCTGACGGAGCAGAAGCCGCTCGCCACCGTCCTCGGCGGAGAGCTCGAGCTGCGCCTGTTCAACTACCGCGACACGACGCCCCTGCGCGCCGGCCAGGTGGACGACGACCCCTACGGCGGCGGCGCCGGGATGGTGCTGCGCGTCGACGTCGTCGCGGCGGCGCTCGAGGCGGTGTACGGCGACGAGCGGCCGCGCGTCGTCGCGCTCACCCCGCAGGGCCGCCAGCTCGACCAGGCGCTCGTGGAGGAGCTCGCCGCCGAGCCGGAGCTGGCGCTCGTCTCCTCGCGCTTCGAGGGCTTCGACGAGCGGATCGTCGAGTACCTGTGCACGGACGCCGTCTCGATCGGCCCCTACGTGCTCTCGGGAGGGGAGCTGCCCGCGATGGTCGTGCTCGACGCGGTCGCCCGCCGCCTTCCCGGCGCCCTCGCCGAAGGGTCGGGCGAGCAGGAGAGCTTCTCCACCGAGCTCGACGGCGGGCTCGAATATCCCCACTACACGCGACCGCCCGAGTTCCGGGGGTGGCGGGTCCCGGAGGTGCTGCTCTCCGGCGACCACGGCCGCATCGAGTCCTGGCGGCGCGAGCAGAGCAAGCTGCGGAGCGTCCGGTGACGACTCCGACCGGCGGCTGGGACCGGCCGGCCGAGCAGCCGGCCGACCCCTGGACGCCGTCCGCCGACGGCGAGGCCGCGGCCGGAGCGTCCGAGGAGGAGTGGGTCCCCTCGTGGGAGCGCCAGCGCGCCGCCGAGCGCGACGGCGAGGGCCTGACGCCGCCCTCCGAGCCGCCCGCGACGCAGCCGCCGCCGCGGCGCCGCTCGCGCAACCCCGTCGACCGGCTGACGCAGGGCCTGCCGCGGCCGCTGCGCATCACCGTCGACTGGATCGTGACGATCGCCGGCGCGGTCGCGATCGTCCTGCTGATCAAGGCGTACGTGGTCAACCCGTACCGGATCCCGTCGTCGTCGATGGAGCCGACCCTGCACTGCGCCGAGCCGGCGCCGGGCTGCGAGGCGGGCTTCTCCGACCGCGTACTCGCGAACCGCTTCATCTACCACCTGCGCGACCCGCGCCGCGGCGAGATCGTCGTCTTCGAGACGCCGCCGGAGGCCCAGATCAAGTGCGGTGCCGGCGGTACGTTCGTCAAGCGCCTGATCGGGCTCCCCGGCGAGACGATCTCGATCCGGCTCGAGCGTGGAGACGGGTACGTCTACGTCAACGGGCGCAAGCTGGACGAGCAGTACATCCAGCCCGACCGGCGCGCGGCCGTCGCGCCGATGGCCCCGCGGAAGATCCCCGAGGGCGAGTACTTCATGATGGGTGACAACCGCTCGCAGTCCTGCGACTCGCGCGAGTGGGGGCCGGTGCCCCGGTCGAACATCATCGGCAAGGTGTTCGCCACCTACTGGCCGCCGAACCGCATCTCGCTGCACTAGCAGCGGTGATGGATGGCCGTGCTGTGCGGCCGGAAGCCGGCTCTGCCGGCCGGGAGGCCCGCCACGCGGCGGCCGTGCCCGAGACGTGAAGGAGGGGGCCCGTGGCAGAACCATGGGTTCCCCCACGCTGTTCGGCTATCATCCGCCACCGGCCGTCACGGCCACCCTCCTATGAGCACGATCATCGCCAGCCTCGAGCAGCGCCAGCTGCGCAGCGACGTCCCCGCCTTCAAGGCCGGTGACACGGTACGGGTCCACTTCCGCGTGATCGAGGGGAACCGCCAGCGCATCCAGGTGTTCGAGGGGATCGTGATCAAGCGCCAGGGTGCCGGCGTCCGCGAGACCTTCACCGTGCGGAAGCAGTCGTTCGGCGTGGGCGTCGAGCGGACGTTCCCGCTGCACTCGCCGAAGATCGAGAAGATCGAGGTCGCCGCGATCGGCGACGTCAACCGCGCGAAGCTCTACTACCTGCGCGGCCGGGTCGGCAAGCGCGCCAGGGTCAGAGAGCTGCGACAGGGTTAGAACTCGCATCGGAATGACGCTTCGGCGCGTTCCGACGGCACAAGGCTTCATTTCGATTCGAGTTCTCAGCCCGAGGTGCTTCTGCGCGAGGCGGAGAAGTGCCACACATTCGTCACGGTCCCGTCCGAGTGGCGCCGTTATCCTCGGCGCGTGGCGCTCACGACCGGGCAACGGCTGCTCCGCTTCGACCGCAGGCAGGGCGCGCGCCTCGTCGCCGGCGCCGACGAGGCCGGCCGGGGGTCGCTCGCGGGGCCGCTCGTCGTCGCCGGCGTCCTGCTCGACTACGAGCGGCTGCGAGGGCACCGCGTGCGCCCGCTCGCGACGCTGAACGACTCGAAGCAGGTGCCGCCGGACGCCCGCCAGGAGCTCTTCCGCGCGGTCATGTCCTGCGCGGAGCGCGTGTCGGTGCGCGTGATCCCCTCCGCCGAGATCGACCGGGCCGGGCTGCACCGCTCGAACCTCGCCGGCCTGCGCGACGTGCTCGCCGACCTCCACCCGCCCGCGGAGCTCTGCCTCGTCGACGGCTTCCGCCTCGGCCCGGCGGCGCCGCCGCACCGCGCCGTCGTCGACGGGGACACGAAGAGCGCCGCCATCGCCGCCGCCTCGATCGTAGCCAAGGTCGTGCGCGACCGCCTGATGCGGCGGGTCGACGCCCTCTACCCCCGTTACGGCTTCTCCTCCCACGTCGGCTACATCACGCCCGGGCACACGGCAGCCGTGCGCGCCCACGGGCCGTGCGACCAGCACCGCCGCTCCTTCAACGCGAAGGCGTACGCCGTCGAGCTCGACGAGCTGCTCGCGTCGTGAACCGCGGCGAGCGGCGAGCGCTCGTCCACTACCTCCTGCGCGGCTACCGGCCACTCGGCTGGAACGTGCGCGCCGGCCGGAACGAGCTCGACCTGATCGTCCGGCGCGGCCGCCGGCTCGTGTTCGTGGAGGTCAAGGGCAAGAGCGGCGACGGCTTCGGCGACCCGCTCGAGATGGTGGACGCCGAGAAGCAGCGACGCGTCCGGCGCGGCGCCGAGGCGTGGCTCGCCGCGCACCGCGAGCATGCCGGGCTCGAGCTCTCGTTCGAGGTCGTCGGCCTGCGGGGGCGCCGTCTCGTCCGCGTCCGGGACGGGTTCGACGCCCACGCGGAGGCTTAACGGCCCGCTAACCGGTACACGCGTTCGCCCTCGCTACACTCGGTGAAAACCGAGGGGCACTATCCCCGAACGGGCGCACTCGTCAGCACGGCCTTCACGGCCCGGGTGCGCCGGCCCAGTTGGGCGGGAGAAACCACCGGTCGACAGCTGAGCCGAAAGGACCCCCGGAAATCCCGATGACCACCCGAATCCGCACCTGGATCCTGCTCGCCGGCCTCTCGGGGCTGTTCATCTCGCTGGGCGCGCTCGTCGGCGGCGCGAGCGGCATCCTCCTGTTCGCCGGCATCGCGATCGCGTTCAACTTCGCGATGTACTGGTTCTCCGACCGCCTCGCGCTGAAGGCGAGCCGTGCGCGGCCACTCGAGGTGGGCGAGTCGCCCGAGCTGCACGCGCTCACCCGCGAGCTCGCTGAGCTGGCGAACGTCCCGGTGCCGCGCCTCTACTCGATCCCGTCCGAGCAGCCGAATGCGTTCGCGACCGGCCGCAGCCCCAAGCATGCAGCGGTCGCGGTCACCGACGGGCTCGTACGCCTGATGCCGCGCGACGAGGTGCGGGCGGTGCTGGCCCACGAGTTCGCGCACATCAAGAACCGCGACATCCTCGTGACGACGATCGCTGCGATGATCGGCGCCGCGATCGCCGCAGTCGCCAACTTCCTGCAGTTCTCGATGCTCTTCGGGGGCGGCGACGACAACGACAGCCCGCTCGGGTTCGTCGGTGCGCTGGCGGCGATCGTGGTCGCCCCGCTCGCCGCGATGCTCCTCCAGCTGGCGGTCTCTCGCCAGCGCGAGTACCTCGCCGACGCGACTGCTGCCGAGATGCTCGGCGAGGGTCGGCCGCTCGCGAGCGCGCTCGAGAGCCTCAAGCGCGGAGTGCAGGCCACGCCCATGAAGGTGAACCCGGCGACCGAGGCGCTCTACATCGCCAACCCGCTCTCGGGCCGCGGCATGACCTCGCTCTTCTCGACGCACCCGCCGCTCGACGAGCGGATCCGCAAGCTGCGCGAGTGGGACGCGAAGCGGGGGATCCACTACGGCTACTAGCTGCGACGGCAAGCCGTCGAAAAAAAGCTCTTCCCTGTCCTCTCCCTGCGGCGCCCGGGCCCTCCCCGCCCGGGCGCCGACTCGTCCGGCCGGCGATACCTTCGCGGCGTGACCGGTCGAAGGCAGCGGTCGCGCCGTTTCGGCATCTGGCGCCGCCTGCGGGCGCTCGCGGGTCGCGGGGAGCCGCCGGCGCCGCCGGCCGTCCCGCCCGACGAGGAGCCGGCGCTCGTGCCGGTCGGGCCGCCGCGCCGGCCGCTGCGCGGCGGAGCCGTGGCGCTCGAGTTGCCGGAGGAGCCGCGCGACGTGGACGCGCGCGGCCGTCCGGCGGCCTAGGCTGGACGGTCACCGGGTGGTCCAGACACTCGGGTCTTCTTTGAGCTGATCAGACGTGGACGGCGCCCGTTGGGGCGCCGTCCGGTCTTCGGCTCACTCTCGCCTTCGACCGCCAAGTCGGAAGAGAGGAGTGAGCCGCATGTCGGAGCATGACGTGCTGTTCGGCTACCGGCTGCGC
>DASTPC010000129.1:0-6954 GCA_035720085.1 Gaiellaceae bacterium | reverse complement strand
GAGCGCGGCGAGGCCGACTGCGGCGAGGAGGGCGCGCTTCACCGCGGCCTCCGGAACCACCACGTCGAGAGGGCGCCGCCCGCGAGCAGGAGCACCGCGCCGGCCCCGGCGAAGGCCGCCGTCACCTCGCGGTCCTTGTGCTCGCTGCCGAGCCGCGAGCCCAGCTCCTCGTACACCGCCTCCAGCTGCTCGGCGTCGGGCGTCGCGAAGAAGCGCCCTCCCGTCGTCTGCGCGACCTGCTGCAGCGTCTCCGGGTCGGGCGGCACCGTCACCTGCTGGCTGAGCCCGCCCGGCAGGGGCACCTGCACGACCGCGTCGGTCGTTCCGAGCGCGACCGTCGAGACCGGGACGCCGACGTCACGCGCGCGCTGGGCGGCCTGCTGCGGCGTCGGGCCCTCGCCGGTCTGGGCGCCGTCGGAGAGGAGCAGGATCGACGACGGGGTCGGCTCCTCGCCGGCCTGGCGCTCGGCCTCGGTCGGCTGCGGGACCGCCTCCAGCGCGGTCACGATCGCGTCGCCGATCGCCGTGCCCGAGCCGAGCCGGAGCGCGCGCAGCGACGCGCGGGCAGCCTCGCGATCGGTGGTCGGTGGCAGCACGACGTCCGCCCGCGTCGAGAAGGCGACGATGCCGACGGGGTAGCTCTCCGGGAGCTGGTCGAGGAAGGCGCCGACCGCCTCCCGCATCGCGTCCAGCCGGCTCGGCTTGACGTCGTCGGCGGCCATCGACCGGGAGACGTCGACCGCGAGCACGACTGTCGCCTCCTCCTTCGGCACCGAGAGCGTCGCGTGCGGGCGCGCCAGCCCGACGAGCAGGACGGCGAGCGCCGCCAGCGCGATCAGCGGCGGCAGGTGTCGTTTGCGGCCGGGGCGGGCGGCGAGGAGGTTCGGCAGGAGCGCCGGGTTGGCGAAGGAGCCCGCCTCGCGGCGGCGCCGCCGCTCGGCCAGGACGTACGCGCCCACTGCCACGGGCACCAGCACGAGCCCGAGCAGGGCCAGCGGCCAGGCGAAGCTCATCGCGCCCTCTGGCGCAGGAACCCCGCGAGCGGCCGCAGCCAGTCGCCGGAGGTGGAGAGGACGACGTGCGCGACCCCGGCGGAGGAGAAGGCCCGCGCGAGGGACTTCCGCTCCTCGGCGGCCGCGGTTGCGAACCGCCGCCGGAGGGTCGCGCTGCGCGTGTCCACGCGGAGCTGGCGGCCCGACTCGGGGTCGACGAGGAACAGCTCACCCACGTCCGGGAGCTCCTGCTCGCGCGGGTCGCGGATCTCGACTGCGAGCACGTCGTGCCGGCCCGCCAGGTCGAGCAGCGGCCGGCGCCAGTCGCGCGGGCCGCGGAAGTCGGAGACGATCGTGACGAGCGCCCGCTGCTGGGAGACGGCGGCGAGCCGGCGGAGCGCCGGCCCGAGCGAGGAGGGAGCGGCGCCGTCGCCGCCGTGCTCCGACTCCCGCAGGGCGACCATCAGGCCCACCAGGCCGGCGCGGCCCTGGCGCGGCGGCGTCAGGGTCTCGGCCCCGCCGAAGCTGACCAGCCCGACGCGGTTGCCGCGCGCGCTGGCGGCATGACCGAGGGCCAGGGCGACGCCGAGCGCCACGTCCGCCTTGCGCCGGTCGGCAGTCCCGAACGTCATCGAGGGGGACGTGTCGAGCGCGAGCCACGTGACGAGCACCCGCTCCGCGAGCTGCACGCGGACGTGCGCCTCGTTCGTCCGCGCGGTGACGTTCCAGTCGATCTGGCGGACGTCGTCGACGCCGGGCTCGTAGGGCCGGACCTGTGCCAGCTCGCTGCCGCGTCCGAGCATGGCGGAGCGGTGGTCGCCCGCGAGGAGCCCCTGGACGCGACGCCCGATCGTCAGCTCCAGCGCCCGCAGGAGCTGGTCGGGCATGGCGCCCGGGCCGGGGCGGTCCGGCGTCTGCTCGACGCCGAGGAGCCGCAGCGCTCCGCTCATGCGGCGGCGATCCGCCTCAGGTCGAGCGCGGGCTGCGGCACGGCCCCGAGCACCGCGTCCAGGATGTCATCGGCCGTCTTCTCCTCCGCAAGCGCCTGGTAGGTGAGCACGAGACGGTGGCGGAACGCGTCCTTGGCGAGCGCGACCAGATCCTGCGTGAGGACGTAGTCACGGCCGTGGATCAGCGCGAGCGCCCGTGCGCTCTGGACGAGCGCGATCGGCCCGCGCGGGCTGGCGCCGTAGGCGACGTACTCGCTCCACGAGTCGAGGCCGTGGCGTCCGGGCTCGCGCGTGGCGGTGGCGAGCGTGACGGCGTAGCTGATCAGCGAGGGGTCGACGTAGACCTCGAGCGCCGCCCGCTGCAAGTCCTTGAGGTCGTCCAGGTGGAGGATCTGGCGCACCTCGGCGGCCGCCTCCAGCGACCGCTGCACGACGGTCAGCTCCTCGTCGCGCTCGGGGTAGCCGACGAGCACCTTCAGCATGAACCGGTCGACCTGCGCCTCGGGCAGCGGGTACGTGCCCTCCGACTCGATCGGGTTCTGGGTCGCCATCACCAGGAACGGGTCGGGCACCGGGTGGGTCTCGTGGCCGATCGTCACCTGCCGCTCCTGCATCACCTCGAGCAGGGCGGACTGGACCTTGGCGGGCGCGCGGTTGATCTCGTCCGCGAGCAGGAAGTTGCAGAAGACCGGGCCGAGCTCGACCGCGAACGTCGTCGTGCGCGGCTTGTAGATCCGGGTGCCGACGAGGTCGGACGGGACGAGGTCGGGCGTGAACTGCACCCGCTTGAAGCTGCCGCCCAGCACGGCGGCGGTGGTCTTGATCGTGAGGGTCTTCGCCAGCCCGGGCACGCCCTCGATCAGCAGGTGCCCGCCGGCGACGAGGCAGACGAGCACGCGCTCGAGCATCGCGTCCTGGCCGGCGATCACGCGCTTGATCTCGACGAGCGCTTCCTCCAGCCGCTCGCGGCGGACGTCCTCCTCCGGCCGTCGCAGCGGCTCGCTCTCGATCCCGGACATCGGCTCCTCCGTCGGTCGACAATGTGAGCGGGCCGCCCGCTCGATCTCCCAGGATGGTAGAGAGGCGGGCCGCGCACGGGGTTAAGTGGCCGTTACCGGTATCGGTGCGAACGCTGTGAACGTTGACCCCGGCGACGTAGGATCGAGTCCTCGTGGCTCTCCGCTTCGTGACCTGCCGTCCGTCGCCGCGAGCGAATGCGAGCAGCACCGCGTGCGGCCGCGGGAGCGGCCGCCTTCAGGGATCTCCGTGCGCGCGGAAGTCCGCTCCTGCGGATTCCCGCGCCTGCGCATAGGACAGCCGATGACGCTCGACTCGGGCCCGCTCGTGCAGACCGCGATCTACATCGCGGGCGGCGCGGAGTGGCCGCTCGCGAGCGAGGAGTGGGAGGAGCGCGCCCGCGCGGCGCTCGAGCCGGGCGCCTTCGACTACGTCGCGGGCGGCGCCGGCGCCGAGGCGACCATGCGCGCGAACCTGGAGGCGTTCGAGCGCATGAGGCTGCGCCCGCGGATGCTCGTCGGGACGGCCGAGCGCGACCTCTCGGTGGAAGTGCTCGGACTGCGCTCGCCCGTGCCGTTCCTGCTCGCGCCTGTCGGCGTGCTCTCGATCGTCCACCCGGACGCGGAGCTGGCGGTCGCACGGGCGGCGGCGGCCACGGGCGTGCCGCTCGTGCTCTCGAGCGCGGCGTCCACCTCGCTCGAGGACGTCGCGGCCGTGGGGCCGCCGCGGTGGTACCAGCTCTACTGGTACTCGAACCGCGAGATCGCCGCCAGCCTCGTCAAGCGCGCCGAGCAGGCCGGCTACGGCGCGATCGTGCTCACCCTCGACACGCTGATGCTCGGCTGGCGCGACCGCGACCTCCGCCGCGGCTACCTGCCGTTCCTCCAGGGCGAGGGCCTCGCGCAGTTCTTCTCCGACCCCGTCTTCCTGGCCGGGCTGGACACGCCGCCGGGCGAGGACGTGGCGACCGCCTCGATCCAGGCACTGGCGACCTTCCCCAACCTGGGTCTCACCTGGGACGACCTCGCGTGGCTGCGCGAGCAGACGAGCCTGCCGCTGGTGGTCAAGGGCGTCCTCCGCGGCGACGACGCGCGCCTCGCGCTCGAGCACGGCGCCGCCGGGATCGTCGTCTCGAACCACGGCGGCCGCCAGGTCGACGGGGCGGTGGCCGCGCTGGACGCGCTCGTCGAGGTACGCGAGGAGGTCGGCGACGGGGCCGTCGTGCTGATGGACTCCGGCGTCCGCCGCGGCGCCGACGTGCTCAAGGCGCTGGCGCTCGGCGCCGACGCCGTGCTGGTCGGCCGGCCGTACGCGTACGGCCTGGCGGTGGGCGGCCAGGCGGGCGTCGAGGCCGTGATCGCGCAGCTGGCCGCCGAGCTCGACGTCACGTGCGCCCTGGCGGGAGTCCGCACCGTTGCGGACGCCGACCGCTCGCTCGTCTCGCCGTGATCGACGGCGGCCTGCTCGCCTTCGCCGGCGTCGCGGCGGTGATCGTCGTCGTCCCCGGGCCGGACATGGCGCTCGTGCTCCGAAACGGGCTCCGCGGCGGACGCCGAGCCGCCCTCGCGACGGCGCTCGGGGTCATCGTCGGGCTAGTCGCCTGGGCGCTCGCGGCGGCGCTCGGCCTGGCGGCGCTCCTGCACGCGTCCGCGGCCGCCTTCGCCGTGCTCAAGCTGGCGGGCGCCGCCTACCTCGCCGTCCTCGGGCTGCGCCTGCTCGTCGACTCGTTCCGGGGGCGCCGCGTCGCGGCGCCCGCGCCCGCGACACCCGTCCAGGCGGGCACCGCGTTCCGGCAGGGCCTGCTGACCAACCTGCTCAACCCCAAGGTGGCGATTGTCTTCACGACCCTGATCCCCCAGTTCGTCGCGCCGGGCGACGGCGCGGCCGCGCGCACCGTCGCGCTGGCGGTCGTGTTCGTGCTGATGGGGCTCGCCTGGCTGACGGCCTACGCGGTCGCGGTGACGGCGATCGGGCGGGCATTCGCCCGGCCGCGCGTGCGGGCGTGGGTCGAGCGGCTCACCGGGACGGTGCTCGTCGCCCTCGGCGTCAGGCTCGCCTTCGAGCGTCGCGCCTGAAGCCGCCGCGCGGGCGGGGTAGCATCGCGCCGTGGACCTGCGGGACACGCCCGAGGAGGCCGCCTTCCGCGAGGAGGCGCGCGCCTGGATCGAGGCGAACCTCCCCGACGACCTCCGCGGCCACCGCGGCGGCGCCGCGCGCTTCGACGGGCCCGAGGTGCGCGCGTGGAGCCGCGCGCTGCACGAGGCCGGCTACGCGGGACTGACCTGGCCGAAGGAATACGGCGGGGCCGGCGCGCCGTACAGCCACCAGGCGATCTTCCTCGAGGAGTCGGCGCGGGCGGAGGCGCCCCCGCACGTCGGCGTGATCGGCCTCGGGATGGCCGGCCCCACGATCATGGCCCACGGCACCGAGGAGCAGAAGACGCGCTACCTGGCGCGGATCCTGTCGGCCGAGGAGGTCTGGTGCCAGGGCTTCTCGGAGCCCGACGCGGGCTCCGACCTGGCCGGCGTGCGCACGAGCGCCCGCCTCGAGGACGGCCACTTCGTCGTCGACGGGCAGAAGGTCTGGTCGTCGTTCGCCCACATCGCCGACTTCTGAATCCTCGTCACCCGCAGCGACCCGGACTCGAGCCGGCACGAGGGCCTCACCTACATGATCGTGGACATGCGCGCGCCCGGGGTCGAGGTGCGGCCGCTGCGCCAGCTCACGGGTGAGTCCGAGTTCAACGAGATCTTCTTCTCCGGCGTCCGGGTGCCTGTCGAGAACGTGCTCGGCGACGTCGGCGGCGGCTGGCAGGTGGCGATGACGACGCTCCTGCACGAGCGCGGCACGCTCGGCTTCGCCCTCACCGCGACGCTCGAGGTCGGAGTACGCAAGCTGCTCGCGCTCGCCCGCGACCGCGGCGCCACGCCGGCCCAGCGCGAGGCGATCGCGCGCGAGTGGATCGACCTGCAGGCGCTCCGGTACACGAACTACCGCTCCCTGACGACGCTGATGAAGACCGGCATCCCCGGGCCGGAGGGGTCGATCGCCAAGCTGCAGTGGTCGGAGGCGAACCAGCGGCTGACGAAGCTCGCGCTCGAGCTGCTCGGCCCCGACGCGCAGCTCCTCGCCGGCAACGCTCCCTACGGCGGCTACTGGCAGCACCAGCAGCTGCGCAGCCGCGGCAACACGATCGAGGCCGGGACGTCCGAGATCCTGCGGAGCATCGTCGCCGAGCGCGTGCTCGGCCTGCCGAGGAGCCGCTGATGGAGGCGACGCTGACCACCGAGCAGGAGGAGCTCCGCACCCAGGCGCGGGCCTTCCTCGCCGAGACGCCCGAGCCGGAGTGGCGGCAGCTGGCGGAGCTCGGCTGGACGGGAGTCTCGGTAGCCGAAGAACAGGGCGGCGCCGGGCTCGGCTTCCTGGAGGAGGCGGTGCTCTTCGAGGAGCTCGGGCGGGCGCTCTACCACGGCCCGTTCTTCGCCACCGTCGGCCTGCTGCTGCCGGCGCTCCCGCCGGACGACCAGGCGGCCGTGGCGGCCGGCGAGACGAGCTGGACCGTCGCGCTCGGCCCGCTGATCAGCGACCTCGACACCGCCGAGCGGGTCGCGATCGTCGGCGGCGACGGCATCTACGAGCTGGAGGGCTTCGAGCGGGAGCTCCTGGCGACGAACGACGCGACCCGCCCCCTGGGCGTGATCTCGGGCGGCGAGCCGGGCCGTCGGCTGGCCGACGCCGAGCTCGTGCCCGAGCTGCGCGCCCGCTCGTTCGCCGCGCTCGCGATGGAGGCGTGCGGTGTCGGCCGGCGCGCGCTGGAGCTGGCGGTCGAGTATGCGGGCGAGCGGGAGCAGTTCGGCCGGCCGATCGGCAGCTACCAGGCGATCTCGCATCCGCTCGCGACGACGTACACGGAGCTCGAGCTGGCGCGCTCGCTCTCCCTGTGGGCGTCGTGGTGCGTCGCGGTCGGCGACCCGCAGGCCCGTGTCGCCGCAGCC
>DASTPC010000128.1:0-12069 GCA_035720085.1 Gaiellaceae bacterium | reverse complement strand
CCCCGGCGCCGGCGCCGGGCCGCCGCTCCAGACCGAGGTCGAGGACGGCGTCCGGGTCACCCGGCTCGAGCTGCAGCAGGGCGTCGCGGTCCGCTGGGCGTCGGTCGACGGCACGCTGCTCGTGACCACCGGCGCCGGCGGGATCCGCTCGTTCCGCGGCGGCGGCGCGAAGCTCGTCGACACCGACGCGTTCGAGCAGGCCGTGGCCGACGTCGGCTTCACCGGCGAGACGAGCGGGCTCGTCTACGCCGACGTCGACGGCCTCGTGCCGCTGCTGGAAGGCCTCGCGGGCCTTTCGGGCGGCAGCCAGGACGAGAGCTTCGCCGAGGTCGCCGCCGCGCTCGAGGCGATCGACAGCCTGGCGCTGAACGCGAGCCCGGACGGCGACCGCGTCCGCGTCGAGGGCTTTCTGCGGGTGCGCTGAGGTAGCCTGCCGGGTCGATGGGCGTGCGCTCCTTCCACTTCAGCTCCGAGTCGGTCACCGAGGGCCATCCGGACAAGATCGCCGACCAGATCTCGGACTCCGTGCTCGACGCGGTCATGGCCGACGACCCCGACGGGCGCGTCGCCTGCGAGACGCTGATCACCACCGGCCTCGTCGTCGTCGCCGGCGAGCTGACCACGCACACCTACGTGGACATCCCGCGGCTGGTGCGCAACCGGATCGCCGAGATCGGGTACACGCGCGCGAAGTACGGCTTCGACGCCGAGACCTGCGGCGTGATGGTCGCAATCGACCCGCAGTCGCCGGATATCGCGCGCGGCGTCGACACGTCCTACGAGGTGCAGCACGGCGACCGCGACCCGATCGACCAGATCGGCGCCGGCGACCAGGGGATGATGTTCGGCTACGCGACGCGCGAGACCGACGAGCTGATGCCGCTCCCGATCATGCTCGCGCACAAGCTGACGAAGCGGCTCTCCGAGGTGCGCAAGGCCGAGATCCTGCCCTACCTCCGCCCGGACGGGAAGGCGCAGGTGACCGTGCGCTACGAGGTGGACGAGCACGGCCGGCAGCGACCGGTGGAGATCGAGCGCGTGCTCATCTCGACGCAGCACCGCGACGGGCTCGACGCGGACACGCTGATCAAGCCCGACCTGCTCGAGCACGTGATCGAGCCGATCCTCCATTTCGACTACTCCGGGCTGTTCGACCGGGAGCGGATGCATGCGAAGGACTTCCTCTACGTGAACCCGACCGGCAAGTTCGTGATCGGCGGGCCGATGGGCGACACGGGCCTGACCGGCCGGAAGATCATCGTCGACACCTACGGCGGCGCGGCGCCCCACGGCGGCGGCGCGTTCTCCGGCAAGGACCCGACGAAGGTCGACCGCTCGGGCGCCTACGCCGCCCGGTACGTGGCGAAGAACGTCGTCGCCGCGGGCCTCGCCGACCGCTGCCAGTTGCAGGTCGCCTACGCGATCGGCGTCGCCCACCCGCTGTCCGTGCTCGTCGACTGCTTCGGCACGGAGGCGGTGCCGCTTCCGACGATCGAGCAGCTGATCGGCGACCACTTCGACCTGCGCCCGGGCGCGATCATCCGCGACCTCGAGCTGCGGCGGCCGATCTACACGAAGACGGCGGCATACGGCCACTTCGGCCGCGACGACCGCGACTTCACCTGGGAGCGAACGGACAAAGCCGAGGCGCTGCGCGCTTCCCTGGCGCAAGGCCGGCAAACCACGGGAGCCGTTTCCCGGCCGCGCGAAGATCCCTGAAGGCGTCGGCCTTTGGCCGCCGCAAGATCATCCTCATCGGCGCGGGGCCGGGGGTCTGCACACGTGTGCACTCCCCGACCGCAGCGAAGATCCCTGAAGGCGTCGAGCTTCGGCCGCCGCAGGGGCATGGACGTGGTCACGCGGCGTGCGCGAGCCCCGTCCGGCTGCGCCGGCGCGGGAACGGCACGACGACGTCGTCGGCGAGCAGGCGCTCCGCGCGGTCGCGCGCGTCGTCCACCAGCGCGTCGTGCTCCGCCGGCGTGAGGCGGCCTGCGGCCGCCGCGGCGGCGAGCCTCCCGCCGGCAACCGCGACCATCACCTCCACGAGCCCGCGCGTCGACGCCCCGCGGGCGCGCGCCAGGCGGGCGATCGGCGTGCCGGCGCGCAGCTCGTCTGCGAGCTGGCCGCGGGTGAGCCCGAGGTAGCCGGCCGCGGCGGCAAGCTCGGGACGGAGTGCGGTGGCGGTGCTGGGCATCTGACGCTCCCTTCGTGGTCGGGTTCCTGCTCCCATTGGAGCGCCGCACGCTGGGAACGGCCTTCGCCGCGTCTGGGAGTCGCCTGGGAGCATGCGTGCTGGTCGGGCACACGGCCGCCTCGAGAAGCTGTTGCGGCGGCCGGAGGCCGACGCCTTTAGGGATTTTCGCGCGGCCGTGCGTCTGCACAGGGGTGCAGACGCACGGCCTTGCGCAAACTACGCCGGCTTGACGTACAGGCCCTGCGCGGCCTTCTCGGCGATGGCGACCTCGTCGCCGGCGAGGTCGACCTTGAACTGTCCGGCCGCAGGCTGCGCCTCGCGCATGCTCACGCGGGCGCCGGGGGCGAAGCCCTCCTCGTAGAACCAGTGCAGCAGGTCGCCGTCGTGCTCGGCGAGCCGGACGATCTCGCCCTCGGCGCCAGGCTGGAGCTCGGCCAGCGAGACGAGCTCACGGTTCTCCGCCTGCTCGACGTCCGGCTCCACGGGCCAGCCGTGCGGGCAGCGGTCGGGATGGCCGAGGCGGTCGTTGATCCGTTCGATCATGTCCTCCGAGAACGTGTCGCCGAGCTCGTCGGCCTGCACGTGCGACTCGGCAGCCGTGTAGCCCATGAAGTCGGTCAGGAAGCGCTCGATCAGGCGGTGCTTGCGCACGACCCGCTCGGCCCGCTCGATCCCGGCCGGCGTCAGGATCGCCTCCTTCTGCTCGCCGCGCTCGACCAGGCCCTCCGCCTCGAGCCGCTTCAGCATCTCGCCCGCAGAGGCGCGCGAGACGCCGAGCATCTCGGCGACGCGCGACGCGATCGCGCTCGAGTTGGAGCCCGCCGGCCGGTACTCGCCGATCGGGAAGGCGAGGAAGTAGATCGTCTCCAGGTACTCGTCGACGCTGTGCCCGGCCACGGGGCCACTCTACCCCGAGGCACCACCGCCGGGACGGCGCTCGACAGAGACGAGGTAGAGGAACGGCGCCGAGACCGCGATCAGGAGCAGCGCGGGCAGCGCGGCCTGCGAGTAGGCCCCCACCGACGTGAACCGCCACACCTCCGTGGCGAGCGTGTCGAAGCCGATCGGGCGCAGGAGCAGTGTCGCCGGCAGCTCTTTCATCGCCGACAGGAAGACGAGCGCAGCGCCCGCGAGCATGCCCGAGCGGACGAGCGGCACCGTCACCCGCAGCGCCGTCGCGAGCGGGCCGCGGCCGAGCCCGCGCGCCGCCTCCTCCAGCCGCGGGTTGACGCGCTCCAGCGACGACTCCACGCCCGAGAGCGCCTGCGGGAAGAAACGGACGACGTACGCGAACACGAGCAGCGCCAGCGTCTGGTAGAGCGGCGTCAGGTAGCGCGCCCCGAAGAAGACGAGCGAGAGGGCGATCACGATCCCCGGCAGGGCGTTGCCTGCATAGGAGAGCCGCTCGAGCAGTGCCGTCCAGCGCGCCGGGTAGCGGATCGCGAGCACGGCGACCGGGAGCGCCGCGGCGACGGCGGCGACTGCGGCGAGCCCGGAGGCGCCGAGCGAGTGGAGCGTCTCCGCGACGGGCACCTCGAGCTCGCGCTCGTTGCGGATCCCGCGCACGAGCCAGTAGCCGAGCACGGCCGCCGGCAGGGCCAGGAATACGGCCGTAACGGTCCCGCACCAGGCGAGTGCCGGCCAGCGCCAGCGCCCGAGCCGCACCGGCGCTGCTCGGCGGGCGGCGCCGGGGCTCGACCGGTAGAGGCGGCCGCGCCCCCGCGAGCGCCACTCGACCAGCAGCACGACGGCGGCGAGAGCGACGAGGACGAGCGCGAGCACCGCCGCCGGCGTGCGGTCGAACAGCGAGCGGTACTGGAGGTAGATCGCCCGTGTGAGCGCGTCGTAGCGCATCAGCGAGACCACGCCGAAGTCGGACAGCGTGTACAGCGCGACGAGCAGCGCGCCGGCGCCGACGGCCGGCCTGAGCGCGGGCACGGTCACGCGGGCGAACGCGCGCCGGCGCGAGAGGCCGAGGCTCCGTGCGGCCTCCTCGAGCGACGGGTCGAGGTCGCGCAGCGCTGCCTGCGCGAGCAGGAAGACGTACGGGTAGGTCGAGAGCGTGAGCGCCAGCACGGCGCCCCAGTAGCCGGTCGGGTCGGGCAGCCGCTCGACGCCGAGCAACCGCTGGAGCAGGCCGCGCTCGCCGACAGCGCCGAGGAGGCAGAGCGCCGCCACGTAGCTGGGAATCACGAGCGGCAGCGCGAGCGCCGCCGCCCACGCCCGGCGGCCCGGCAGGTCGGTGCGGACGACGAGCCACGCGAGCGGCACGCCGACGAGCACGCCGGCGGTCACCACGCCGGCGACGAGCGCCGCCGTCCGCCAGACGAGCCGCAGCGTGCTCTCGTCCCAGAGGATCGCGAGCGCGTCTGCGCCGCCGCTCGCCACCCGCACGACGAGGTAGGCGAGCGGCAGCAGCAGCGCCGCGACGATCAGGCCCGCTCCGAGGGCGAGCGGGAGCGGGGGGCGGCGAGCCGCCCCCCGGCTCACGACAGGTAACCCGTCTCGCGCAACAGCTCGAGGGTCGACTCGAGCTCCGCGCCGAGCGTGCCGAGGTCGACGTTCGGCCCCTGCAGCGAGTCGATCGGCGGCAGCCCCTCCTTCGGCTCGATCCCTGCAACGAGCGGGTACTCGGCCTCCTCCGCCTCGTCGACGTAGAAGCGCTGGCCGTCGTCGGACAGCAGGTAGGCGAGGAAGTCCTCCGCCGACTCGCGCTCGTCCGAGCTCTCGAGCACGGCCGCGCCGGCGACCGAGACGAGCGCACCGGGGTCGCCCTCCTCGAGGAAGTGGTTGGCGATCGGCGCGTCGGGCTGCTCCTCGCGCACGAGGTAGAGGTAGTAGTGGTTGACCAGGCCGAGGTCGACCTCGCCCGCCGCTGCCGCCTCGACGATCGGGGTGTTCTTCTCGTACACCTTGGGGTCGTTCGCCTGCAGGCCCTCGAGCCACTCGCGCGTCCGGTCGTCGCCGATGTCGAGGCGCATCGCGGAGACGAACGCCTGGAACGAGGCGTTCGTGGGGGCGATGCCGATGCGCCCCTTCCATTCCGGATCCGTCAGGTCGAAGACCGAGTCCGGCACGTCGTCCTCGGCGAGCGCATCCGTGTTGTAGACGAGCACGCGCGAGCGCCCGGACGTCCCCACCCAGCGCCCCTCGCCGTCGCGCCAGCGCTCGTCGACGCGCTCGAGCACGTCCGAGGGCAGCTGCTCGAGCAGGCCCTCCTCGGCGACCGCGCCCAGGGAGCCCGGATCCTGGGCGAAGAAGACGTCCGCGGGCGAGTTGTCGCCCTCCTCCGCGATCGTCGCGGCGAGCTCGGCGCTGTCGCCGTAGCGCACCTGGACGTCGACGCCCGACTCCTCCTCGAACCGCTCGAAGAGGGGGGCGACCAGCTCCTCCTCCCGGCCCGAGTAGACGGTCAGGACGCCACCGTCGTCGCCGCCGCACCCGCCGAGCGCCGCCGCCACGGCGAGCGCGGGCAGGCCTGCCAGTAGAACCTTCATCGTGCCTCCATGTAAGGGTGCCCGTAGCCGCGATGTAAGGGCGACCTTACAATAGTTCCGGTCTAGACGGGAGGAAAGACCGGCACATAGGCCTCGTGGAGGTGGATGCGGACGCGCGAGCCGAGGTCGACGACCTCGTTCGAGGGCCGCTGCGAGACGAGCTCCACGCCGTCCAGGCGCAGGCGGTAGAAGACGTCGTGGCCGCGGAACTCCCGGCCCACCACCTCGGCCGGCCCGCCAGGGTCGGCGGTGAGCTCGAGCAGCTCCGGGCGGACGAGCACCTCGACCGGGCCGTTCGTGCCGCCGGCGCCGTTGGCGGGGAAGCGTCCGAGCTGCGTGTGCACGACGTCCGACTCGACGCGTCCCGCGAGGAAGTTGCCGGCGCCGACGAACTCCGCCGCCCAGCGCGACGAGGGACGGAGGTAGAGCTCCTCCGGCGAGCCCTCCTGCACGACCGTGCCGTCCCGCATCAGCGCGATCCGGTCGGCGAGTGAGAAGGCCTCCTCCCGGTCGTGCGTGACCAGGACGACGGTGACGCCGAGTGGCCGGAGGATCGACGCGAGCTCGGCGCGCAGCTCGGTGCGGAGGTGCGGGTCGATGTTCGACCACGGCTCGTCGAGCAGGACGAGGTCGGGGGCGGGGGCGAGCGACCGCGCCAGCGCGACGCGCTGCTGCTGCCCGCCGGAGAGCTGGTGCGGGAACCGCTCGCCCAGGCCGCAGAGGCCGACGAGCGCGAGCAGCATCGGCACTCGCCGGGCGCGCTCGCCCCGCGGGAGGCCGAAGCCGACGTTCTCCGCGACGCTCAGGTGTGGGAAGAGCGCGTAGTCCTGGAACACCATCCCTACCTGCCGGCGCTCCGGCGGCACCCACGTGCCGTCGCCGGCGACCCGTCGCCCGCCCACCTCGACCGTGCCCGCATCCGGCTCCTCGAAGCCGGCGATCAGGCGCAGGAGCGTCGTCTTGCCGCAGCCGGAGGGGCCGAGCAGCGCCACCACCTCGCCGCGCTCGACGCAGAGCCGCGAGTCGCGCACGGCGGCGACCGCGCCGAACCGCTTCGAGACGCCGTCCAGCAGGATCGCCGAGCAGGCCATGTAAGGGGAACCTTACAGTCGATCGGCGCGCGGCGAGCCTCTGCGCGTCGCCCGTTCGGGTGAGCTGCCGCTGCGCGCTCGGTCCGGTGAGCCGGCGCGACCGGCGCGCGCGGGTCTCCACGGCCCCGGCTGTCGAGACCGGACCCGGCTCGGCGGGCCGCGCCCGTCCGGAGGGGACGAGGGGACTGTCCCCGGACAGGTACGGAACGGCCGCGGCTCAATCGCAACGAATGTGTGCCGATCGCTCCACGGCGTTGCCGTCCCGCCGCGACATGTCCCGGTCGGACGTGTCCGAGGTCTGACCCCGGCCGGGGCCGCTCCGGACCTGGCGCAACCGTGCGAACAGGCGAACGATCTCGCCACAGCCTGCGGTGGCGGCCGGGGCGCGCGTTCGGGCCGACGTCGCCGGGGCGCGCACCCCGGTGGCACGCGCGGGGCACACGGCGCGCGGCACACGGCGCGCGGCGTCCCGGCACGCTCCGGCTGCGCGACGACCGGGCACGCTCCGGCGCCGCGGCTACGCTCGCCGCCCGTGCCGCTCGCCGCCGTCTATCCACTCGTCTCGACCCGGACGCTGGCGCGGCCGTTCACCTACGAGGTCCCCGACGAGGTCCGTCGCGGCGCCGTGCTCGAGCTGCGTTTCGGTCGCGGCAGCACGCGCGGCGTAGTCGTCGACGTGGGAGTCGAGGCCCCCGACGGCGTCGACGTCCGGCCGGCGGGTCGGCTGCTGGACGAGACCCCCGAGCCGCTCGTCGACCTCGCGCTCTGGCTCGCCGACTACTACGGGTCGACGCCTGCCCGGGCGCTCGAGCTCGTCGCGCCCCGGCGTCGAGCCCGCCGCGCGGAACGGCCCTCGCCCGCCGTGCGCGACGCGCTGGCCGGCGAGCCCGAGCCGGCGGAGCTGACGGCCGACCAGCGCGCCGCCGTCGACCGGGTCGTCGCCGCGCTCGACACGGGCGGCGGCCACGTGCTGCTCGCCGGCCCCACCGGCAGCGGCAAGACCGAGGTCTACCTGCAGGCGTGCGCGGCCGCCCTCGCCCGCGGGCTCGGGGCGATCGTGCTCGTGCCCGAGATCGCGCTTGCGCCACAGACGGTCGGCCGCTTCCGGGCGCGGTTCGGCGACACGGTCGCGATCCTCCACTCGGCGCTCGGCGAGGCGGAGCGCCGCGACGAGCGGGAGCGGATCGCGTCCGGCGCCGCTCGGGTCGTCGTCGGCGCGCGCTCGGCCGTGTTCGCGCCGCTGCGTGGGCTCGGCCTGATCGTCGTGGACGAGGAGCACGACGCGGCCTACAAGCAGGAGTCGGATCCCCGCTACGACGCCCGCACCGTGGCCGCGAAGCGCGCAGCGCTCGAGGGCGCCGTGGCCGTCTACGGCAGCGCGACCCCTCGTCCTGAGAGCTGGGAGCGGCTCGAGCGCGTGACACTGGGCGCACGCATCGGAGCGCCGATGCCGCGCGTTCGCATCGTCGACCTGCGGCGCGAGGCCGGCTATCCGCTCTCGGCCACGCTGCTCCGCGAGCTCGGCAGCCTCACGGAGCGGGGCGGGAAGGGAATCCTCCTGCTCAACCGCCGCGGCGTCGCCCCGGCGCTCCATTGCCGGGCCTGTGGGCGCTCGCGTCGGTGCGGCGCCTGCGACGTGGCACTGACGCTGCACGGCGACGCGCGGCTCCATTGCCACCACTGCGGCCATGCCGAGGCGGTGCCCGCCGCCTGTCCGGACTGCGGCTCGGTGGAGCTGGCACGTGTCGGGGCGGGCACCCAGCGCCTCGAGGCGGAGCTCGAACGGCAGGTTCCCGAGCTGGAACGCATCAGGCTCGACGCCGACACGGCCGCGAAGCCGGGGGCGCTGCGGGCCGCCCTGGAGCGCTTCGCCCGGGCGGATCGGGCCGTGCTCGTCGGCACGCAGATGGTCGCCAAGGGGCACCACTTCCCCGGGATCGCCCTGGCGGCCGTCGTGGACGCGGACACCGGGCTCTCGCTGCCGGACTTCCGTGCCGACGAGCGCACGTTCCAGCTCGTCACCCAGCTGGCCGGCCGCAGCGGCCGCGACGCGCCGGGCCTGGTCGTGGTGCAGACGTTCCAGCCGGATGCGATCCCGCTCGCGCATGCCGCGCGGCACGACGTCGCCGGCTTCCTCGGCGTCGAGCTCGAGCGGCGGCGCGAGCTTGGCTACCCGCCGTACCGCCACCTCGTCGCGATCCTCGTCTCGGGGCGGGACGCGGCCTCGCCGGCGAGGGCACTCGCCGAGATCCGCGCCGGGCTGGAGGGATTGGGCGCCGACCTGCTCGGCCCCGCGCCGCTCCTCCGGCTGCGCGGCCGCCATCGCGCCCAGCTGCTCGCCAAGACGGACGAGCCGCGGCGCCTCGCCCGCCGCGCCGCTGCGCTGCTCGAAGCCGCCGCGCCGGCGATGCGCCGCGACGGCCTCAGCGCGGTCGTGGACGTCGACCCGCAGTCGCTCTAGTGTTGTCCGGGGAGCAAGCGAAGGAGTGCGGCGCTGGCGGAGGACACCGCCCTCGAACGTGTGACAGCGTCCCGCCTGGCCGGTCTGGCGGGGACGACGGTCACGCTGCTCTTCACGGACATCGAGGGCTCCACGTCCGTGCTGAAGGGCCTCGGAAAGGAGTACGCGGACGTCTCGGACGAGCACCGGCGCCTGCTGCGGAACGCGTTCGCCGAGCATGGCGGGCTCGAGATCGACACCCAGGGGGACTCGCTCTTCTGGGTCTTCCGACGGGCGCGTGACGCTGCCGCCGCCGCTGCGGACGGCCAGCGCGCGCTTGCGGAGCACCGGTGGCCGAACGTTGCTGCCCTGCGCGTCAGGATGGGCCTCCATTCCGGCGAGCCGCAGGTGGGAACCGAGGGCCTCGTCGGGCTGTCGGTCGTCTGAGGGGCCGGAGAGGCCCGCCTCCGCGCCTTCACTCGGATCGAGGCCGACGTCCTCCGCCGGCATGCCCCCGTGATCCCCCTCTACCAGCCCAAGGAGGTGATCTTCGTCTCCGAGCGCACCGGCTGCGTCGTCTACAACTCCGCCGCCGCGGCCCTCTCGTACGGGGCGCTGTGCCGCCGCTGACGGCGGCTAGACTCGCGCCGTGTCCGACCACGACCACGATCACGACCACGCTCACGGCGACGATGCCGACGTCGACCAGGAGGCCGAGCGCGACGCCGAGCAGGAGCTCCGGAAGCGCCTCGCGCTCGCCCAGATCCGCCAGTACGGCGACACGGTGCTGCGCATGCGGGCCAACGAGGTGGAGCAGTTCGACGACGAGCTCGCCGGGGTCGCGGAGCGGATGCTCGGGCTGATGCACGACGCCGACGGAGTCGGGCTGGCGGCGACCCAGGTCGGGATCCTGCGCAGGCTCTTCGTCTTCAACGACGACGGCGAGGATCGCGTGCTCGTCAACCCAGCGATCACGACGCGGGCGGAGGAGACCGAGCTGGACTCCGAGGGCTGCCTCTCGCTTGGGCCGGTGCGGGTGCCGGTCGAGCGCTCCGTCTCGGTCACGGTCGAGGGCCGCGACCCGGCCGGCGAGCCGGTTCGGCTGGAGCTGGAGGGGCTGCCGGCCCGCGTCGCCCAGCACGAGCTCGACCACCTCGACGGCGTCCTGATCCTGGACCGCACGGACGCCGACTCGCGCCGCGAGGCGCTCTCGCAGCTCCGGCCGCGCATCGTCCTTTCGCGTTAGATGGCGCGAATCGCCGTCGCCGCGACGGCGCCGTTCGGCGCCGACGTGCTCGAGCGGCTCGCCGCGCGCCACGAGGTCGCGGCGCTGCTCACCCGACCCGACGCTCCGCGCGGCCGCGGGCGGCACCTGGCCGAACCGCCGGCGAAGCGGGTCGCAGAGGAGCTCGGCATCCCCGTCCTGCAGCCCGAGCGCCCGGAGCCGGGCCTCGACCTCGGCGCTCCGACAGTCGTCGTCTGCGCCTACGGCCTGCTGATCCCGGCCGGCCTGTTGGCGGAGCGCAGCTGGCTGAACGTGCATCCCTCGCTGCTGCCGCGCTGGCGCGGCGCGGCTCCGGTCGAGCGCGCGATCATGGCTGGCGACCGGGAGACGGGGGTCACGATCCACGAGACCGTCGAGGCCCTCGACGCCGGCCCGGTCGCCGCTCGGCGCTCGTTCCCGATCGGCCCGGAGGACGACGCGGGCGCGGTGTACGCACGTGCCGCCGAGGTCGCTGTGGAGCTGCTCGACGCCGTCCTCGCCGCCGACGAGCCCGACCTCACGCCGCAGTCCGAGGCAGGCGCCACCTACGCCGAGCGGATCACGGCGGCCGACCGCGTCCTCGACCTCGGCCGGCCGGTCGCGCAGCTCGTGGACCACGTCCGTGCGCTCTCGCCGCACATCGGCGCCCGGGCCGAGCTGGAGGGAAGGCCGGTGACGGTGTGGCGGGCCAGGGTGGGCGAAGACGGCTCGTTCCTGCCCGTCGAGGTCCAGCCGGACGGCGGCCGCCGGATGGGCTACGAGGCATGGCTGCGCGGGCTCCGGTGATCTCGCCCGCCAGGCGGGCCGCGTTCGAGACCCTGCTGCGCGTGTTCGAGGACGGCGCCTTCGCCGACCGCGCCCTCCGCGGCGCCGTCGCAGGGCTGGACGACCGCGACCGCCAGCTGGCGCGGCGGCTCGCCTACGGCACCGTCCAGCGCGTGCGCACGGTCGACCACGCGGTGGAGGCGCTCGGCCGGCGTCGCGTGAACAGGCTCGATCCGCCCGTGCGCGCCGCGCTGCGGCTGGGCGCGTACCAGCTCGGCTTCCTGGACGGCGTGCCCCGGTATGCGGCCGTCAACGAGTCGGTGGAGCTCGTCCGGCACGCCCGCCTCGAGCGCGCGGTTGCCTTCACGAACGCCGTGCTGCGGCGGCTCGCGGACGGCCTGAAGCCGCTGCTGGACGCCCTGCCCGAGTCGACGCCGGCCGAGGCGGCGCTGGCGCACTCGTACCCCGACTGGGTCGCCGAGACCTGGTGGCGCGACCTGGGCCGGGAGGGGGCGCTGGCCCTCATGCGGGCGCAGAACGAGCCGGCGGAGACGGTCGTCCGGCTCGTGCGCGGCCAGATCGACGGCACGCCGGACCCCGAGATCCCGGGCGCCTGGCACGTCGACCGCGTCGACGAGGAGGCGCTCGCCGAGGGCCGGATCTGGCCGCAGAGCCGAGGGTCGCAGCTGGCCGCGCTCGCGGTCGGCTCCCGCCCCGGCGAGCGCACGCTCGACCTGTGCGCGGCGCCGGGCGGGAAGGCGACGATGCTCGCGGGCGACGTCGTCGCCGTGGAGGTGAACGAGGCCAGAGCGCGCGAG
>DASTPC010000127.1:0-4552 GCA_035720085.1 Gaiellaceae bacterium | reverse complement strand
ACGTGCTCCGTGCAGAGCTGGAACGCGTCGCGGTCGGTCGAGACGACGCACGTGCGGATCGCCTGCTCGTCGGCCCGCGTCGCGAGCGTCGCGATCACGTCGTCGGCCTCCCAGCCCTCGAACTCGAGGTTGCGGTAGCCGAACGCCTCCACGATCGGGCGGAAGTGCGGGAACTGCTCCCGCAGCAGGTCCGGCATCGGCCGCCGCTCGGACTTGTACGCCGACGAGATCTCGGTGCGGTGCACCGGCCGCGTGTCCCAGGCGACCGCGACGCCTCTGGGCCGGTAGTCGGAGAGCAGCTTGAAGAGCATGTTCGTGAAGCCGAGCAGCGCGTTCGTCGGGAAGCCCTCGCTCGTGGCGAGCTCCTCCGGGAGGGCGAAGAACGCGCGGTAGGCGAGGTTGTTGCCGTCGACGAGGAAGAGCTCGGCCTCGCGCGCCGGCCCGTCGTCGAGCTGCAGCTCCGCCCCGGTCAGCGTCTTCGGCACGGCTTCACCGTACAGCGCGCCGGCAGGATCCTCCCGCAGGACGAGCGCACGACGTCCCCCGGGACGACGCGACGCCCCCGGCGATGGCCTACCGTCCCCGGCATGGCGCCCCTCGAGCTCCAAGCCTTCGCAGACGAGCACCTCGACGCGGCCGCCGGGCTGCTCGCGGAGCGTCACGCACGCCACCGCGCGGCCGAGCCGCTTCTCCCCGACGTGACGGACTTCCGCGCCCAGGTCGAGCGCTCCCGCGGCGCCGACGGGGCGAGCGGCGCCGTGGCGCTGCGTCGCGGCGAGGTCGTCGGCTACCTCCTCGGCGGCCGCCGCGAGGACCCGCTCGGAGCGCACCTCTGGGTCGACGTGGCCGGCTTCGCCGTGCGCGAGCCCGAGGTCGCGCGCGACCTCTACGCGGCCGCGGCCCGGCGCTGGGTCGACGAGGGGCTGACGCGGCACTTCGTCTTCGTGCCCGCGCTGCCCGACCTGGTCGAGCCCTGGTTCCGGCTCTCCTTCGGCGCCTCGGCGGCGCTCGCGGCGCGCGAAACGGGGGTCGAGACGGTCGAGACCGACGTCGCCGTCCGGCGCAGCACGCCAGGCGACCTCGAGGCGGCCGCCGCGTACGACCGGCTCCTCTGGACGCACCTGACGCAGGCGCCGAGCTTCTCGGAGCTCGTCGTGCCGGGCGACGACGAGTTCCTCGACGACTGGCGCGACACGTGGGAGGAGGAGCAGTTCACGCACTTCGTCGCCGAGCGCGACGGCGCCGTCGTCGGCCACCTGCTGCTGTACCGCCGGCCCGAGGGCGACGTGCGCGTGCCGCCGTCGAGCATCGACCTCGCCAACGCGGCCACCGACCCCGAGGCGCGCGGCTCGGGCGCCGGGCTCGCGCTGACCGCGCATGCGCTCACCTGGGCGTACGAGCACGGCTTCGACACGATGATCACCGACTGGCGGATGAGCAACCTCGAGGCCTCGCGCTTCTGGCCCCGCCGGGGCTTCCGCGAGACGTTCCTGCGGCTCTACCGGTCGATCCCGTGAGGCGCCTCACCGCCGCCCGCTTCGCGCCGCTCGCCGCGCTCGCGGCGGGGGCGCTCGTCGCTGCCGGAGCCTGTGTCGATTCAACACAAGCTCGCTCCGGCGGCGCTGCGCGAGAGGTCGACGTCCGCGCGGCGCTCGGCGCCCACGTCGCCCGCGCGGCGGCTCGAAGCGAGGTGCCCGTGCGCCTGCCGGCGCGGCTCTTGCTCGACTACGACGGGCCCGTCTACGGGTCCGGGACGGGCTCGAGACGGAGCTGGACGCTGAGCCTCGCCGGCGCTCCGCGCTGCGGCGCGAACGCGTGCTTCCTGGCCTTCTTCTCGGGCGAGCGCGGCGGCCGGCCGGCGTTCACGCGCCGCGTCGCGCTCGCGCGCGGGCTCACCGGCTTCTACAAGCCGCTCAGCTGCGGCGCCTCCTGCTCGCCGCCGCAGATCCAGTGGCTCCAGGGCGGCGTGCTCTACGACATCCAGGCGAAGGTCGGCGTCGCCGGCGCCGCCCGCCAGCGGGGGGCCCTCGTCGCGGCCGCGAACGAGGCGATCGCCGCGCAACCCTCATAGGGCGCAAGGCCGGGATCCGCACCTGTGCAGATCCCGGCCGCGCAAGCACCCCTGAAGGCGGCGACCTCCGGCCGCCGCAAGAGCATCCTCCGTCAAGGCGAGGCTTGTTTCGCCGCGCCGACATCGCCGTTACGCGGGCCGTTCGAGCACGAGCCGGAGGCCCGCGCCGGCGGGTACCGCGGCCACGAGCCGCCAGCCCTCCGCACCGACCGGCTCGAGCAGCTCCTCCGTCAACTCCGTCGCCGAGCCGAGCTCGAGCACGCGATAGGCGAAGCGGCGCGGCCGACGGAAGTGCCGGACACCCCGGCGCCCCGGGATCCCCGCGGGCAGCGGGCCACCGAGCGCGGCAAGCACCTGCGCACGCACGCGCTCGAGAGGAGCGCCGACGTCAGCCAGGAGGCGAGCGGCCACGCCGTCCTCCACCCGTACGAGGCCGAGCAGGACGTGCTCGGTGCCGATGTAGTCGTGCCCCAGCGAGAGCGCCTCGCGCAGCGACAGCTCGAGCGCCTTCTTCGCGCGTGGCGTGAACGGGATCTGCCCGGCGGGCTCCACATCCCCCCGACCGACGATCTGGGCCACCTGGTCGCGCACCTCGTCGAGGCCGACGCCCAGCGACGCGAGCACGCGCAGGGCGAGGCCGTCCTCGACGCGCAGCAGGCCGAGCAGCAAGTGCTCGGTGCCAATGTGGTTGTGCTTGAGCGAACGCGCCTCGTCCTGGGCGTGGACGACCACCTGGCGGGCCGGCTCGGTGAAGCGCTCGAACACAGGCCTAGTGTGGCAGCCGCCGGAGCCGCTGCTTGGATACCGCGGTGCCCCGCTTGCCGCTTCTGTCCGGCTCGCGCATCCGGGTCGTCTCGCTGCCCGACGACGTCGTGGTGCTGCGGCCGCCGCCGCCGCTCGACCCGATCGCCGACGTCGGCGCCGCCGTGGAGGAGGCGCTGCGCTACCCCCTCGGCGGGCCCCCGCTCGACGAGCTCGCCTCGACCGGAGGGCGCGCGACGATCGTCGTCGACGCCCCGGTGCTGCCGCTGCCCGGCGCGCCTGCCGACCCGCGACAGGACGCGCTCGCCGCCGTGATCGGCGCACTCGCCCGAGCCGGAGTGCCGAGCGAGCGGCAGACGATCCTCGTCGCGGGCGGGCTCGAGCGGCGTGCTGGACAGCACGAGCTGGAGGAGCTGCTGCGACCGGCGCTTGCGCGCCGCTTCCACGGGGCCGTGGTCGTCCACGACGCCGAAGACGAGGGCCTGGTCAGGGTCGGCGACGCAGCCGGACGGGAGTTCCGGGTCGCGCGCGCGCTGGCAGAGACCGATCTCGTCGTCGTCGTGTCGGCAGCGGAGACGGTGCTCCACGGCGGGCCGGCTTCGCTCCTGGCGGCGAGCGACGCGGCAACGGCGCGCGCCGCCACCGCCGACTCGCTGCTCCAGACGAGCGGCGCGCCCGGCTGGGCGCTCGCGGTCGGGCTCGAGCGGCTGCTCGCCGCCAGAGCACCGCTCGTAGGCCTCTCGCTGGTGCTCGACCACCCACACGTCACGGGCCGGTTCCGCGGCTACCCGCACGACGAGCGCGCCGACGAGCGCGCCGCCGGAGCACCAACGCGGCGCCTGCTGAACGCCCTGCCGGCGATCGTCAGGCGGCGGCTACTGCAGGAGTCGAGCCGCGAGCTGCGCGCGGTCGCCGCGTTCGCCGCGTCGCCGTCAGTCGCGCACGCCGAGGCGCTCCTGCGCGGGATCGCCCTCCGCGGCACCGAGGTTCACGGGCGGCTCGACGCGCTCGTCGTGCCGCTGCCGTGGAAGTCGCCACACCACCCGTGGGAACCGCTCAACCCGATCACGGCGGCCGCGGTCGGGCTGGGGTTGGCGCTGCGGCTCTGGCGGGACGCGTTCCCGCTCGGCGAGGGTGGCACGGCGGTGCTGCTGCACAGCTTCTCGCGCACGTTCGGGGACGGTCCGGGCGCCCCGTTCCGGGCGTTGTTCCACCACCTGCGCGAGGGGCGCGAGCCCGACGCGGTCGCGGACGCGGAGGCGGCGGCGGCCCGGGACGAACGGGCGCTCGCCGCGTACCGGGCCGGGCGGGCTCCCCATCCGCTCCTGCCCTACGCCGACTGGGCGTCGTGCGCACCCGCCCTCGGGCGGCTCGGGCGCGTGATCGTGGCCGGCTGCCGGGACGCCGGCGCCGCCCGCGCGCTCGGCTTCGTCCCCACGCACAATGCGGCGACGGCGCTGGAGATGGCGCACGGCGTCGCAGAAGCGGACGCGCGCGTCGGCGTGCTGATGGCGCCGCCGTACGCGCCGCTCCTCGTCGGCTCGTAGGGGCGAGTCCTCGCCCCTACGAGCCATCCCCTGGCCGTGCCCGGCCTACTCCGTTCCGTGGATCGTGATCGAGTCGCAGCCGAAGAACTTGTAGCGCGCTCCACCCGGAGCGGTGAAGACGCCCTTCATGCACGCCTCGCCCGTGCCGAGCGGGATTCCCGCCTGCGCCCGC
>DASTPC010000126.1:0-2599 GCA_035720085.1 Gaiellaceae bacterium | reverse complement strand
GCAAGACGAACGGGGCCGCGGTCAACGCAGGCCGGCTCGGCTACCGGCACGGCGGCGAGATCGTCGAGACCGGGGAGGGGGGAGGCATCACGCACGCCCGCCTGACCGTCCCCGTGATCGCGCCCCACGGCCGCGTCGAGGTGGCCGACCTCGACGGCCGCAAGGCCTGGACGAACGCGCTGTGGTCGTGACGCGCGAGGAGGCGCTCGACCGGCTCGGCGGCGGCCGCTTCGACCTGCTCGTCGTCGGCGCGGGGATCGTCGGCGCCGGGATCGCGAACGAGGCCGCGCGGGCGGGCCTGCGGGTGGCGCTCGTCGACCGCGGCGACTTCGGCGCCGCCACCTCGAGCGCGTCCTCGAAGCTGATCCACGGCGGCCTGCGCTACCTCCGGCTCGGCGACGTCGGGCTCGTGCGCGAGGCGCACCGCGAGCGACGCGCGCTGCTGCGCGTGGTCGCGCCGCACCTCGTGCGGCGGCTGCCGTTCCTGATGCCCCTGTACGAACACGGCCCCTACCGGCCGCTCGTCGTCCAGGCCGGCCTCTGGCTCTACTCCACGCTCGCCCGCGAGCGCCTGGGCGGCCTCGCGCCGCCCGAGCGCGCGCTGCGGAGCGTGCCCGACCTGCGCACCGAGGGCCTGCGCGGCTGCGGCGTCTACGCCGACGCGACGACGCACGACGGCCGGCTCTGCCTGGCGAACGTCCGCGCGGCCGCCGAGCGCGGCGCGGTGGCCGCGAACTACGTCGAGGTCGCGGACCTGCGCCTCGCAGGCGGCCGGGTGCAGGGGGCGGAGCTACGTAACCGCATCGGCGGCGGCGCGTTGTCGGTCGAGGCCCGGGCGGTCGTCAATGCGACGGGGCCGTGGCTCGAGCGGTTGCGGCGGCTGGAGGACCCCCACGTCGCGCCGTACGGACAGCTCTCGAAGGGCGTGCACCTGCTGCTGCCGCTCGAGCGGCCCTGGTCGGCGGCGCTGGCGGTGCCGCACGACAAGGTGCGGGTGACGTTCGCGTACCCGTGGGAGGGAACCCTCCTGCTCGGGACGACCGACGACGCGTACGACGGCGAGCCCAACGACGCGGGCGTCACGGACCGCGACGTCGCGCGGGTGCTCGAGGAGGCGTCCGTGGCCGTCGAGCCGGCGCTCCTGCGCCCCGAGCGCGTGCGCGCGAGCTTCGCGGGGCTGCGCGTGCTCCCGGCGTCGACGGACGGGCCGCTCGCGGCGCGCCGCGAGACGGCGTTCCTGACCGGCCGCGGCGGCATGCTCACCGTCGCCGGCGGCAAGCTGACGACCTACCGGCGGATCGCGCTCGGCGCGCTCGAGCGGCTGGCGCCCGTGCTCGGCCTGGAGTCGCTCGAGCGCGCGCCCGTGCCGCTCCCGGGGGCGGCCGACCTGGAGCACGTCGCCGCACGCCTGGCGCGCCACCCGGCGGGGCTGGACGCGGACGTCCGTGCGCACCTGGCGCATCTCTACGGGAGCCTCGCGACGGAGGTGCTCGACGAGGCGGCGGCCGACCCGGCGCTGACCGAGCGCCTGCACCCCGACGGGCCGGACGTGGCCGCCCAGGTCGTCTACGCGGTCCGGCGGGAGTGGGCGACGGGGGCCGAGGACGTGCTTCGGCGCCGGACGACGGTCTGGTCGCGCGGCCTCGACACGCCGGAGGTGGCGGCTGCGGTGGAGCGGCTGCTGGAGGGCGCGCGGCTGGCGCGGGCGGTGCCGCCGCCGGCCTGAGCGGGCTCAGCCGGCCGTCGGCGCGGCCTTGCTCTCCCAGTAGCGGTTGAGCGCTCCCTGCACCTTCACGAACCAGACGATCGCCGGGATCAGGAGAACGCCGAACGGGAACAGCCACAGGCCCGTCCAGCCGGTCACGGGTGGCTCGCGCCCGTCCAGCGCGTGCATCTTCCCGACCTCCGACGGGATCAGGAACGCGCTGACCGGGTTGAGCACGATCCAGATCACGAGCCCGAGCACGCCGCCGATGCCCTGGCCCGAGTGCTGCTTGACCTCCTCCTGGGTCTTGTACGCCCAGTAGATGAAATAGATGCCGAGCGTGACGAGCCCGATCAGCAGCACGAAGACGACTCCGCGCTGCTGCCCGGGCGGGCCTGTGTTCCCGGTCACTGCTACGTCCGTGGTCGTCATGGCCGGAAGGTTACGCCCCGGGTAGGACGGCAGCTGCCGCCGCGCACCGGAGCGGCTAGAATCGGCCATCCGGGGCGGTTAGCTCAGTTGGGAGAGCACCAGCTCGACAAGCTGGGGGTCACTGGTTCGAGCCCAGTACCGCCCATCCGAGGAAAGCCCTGCTGACGCGGGGCTTTCGTTTACGGGGGCGGAAACGCCCAGGCGTGCGTGGGAACAGAATGGGAACACCCGGTGCCCTGCTGCGGCTTGGCGATGCGCATCCCCGGTGACGAGTAGGAGGTGACCGGGTGATGGCGGTTTGAGGCCGTCACGGCGCAGCTCCTCGCTTAGAGTTGGCTCGATCCGTGAAGCATCAGGCCGAGTGGGAGAAACCGAATCCGCCACGGCGGCCCCGTAGACTGCGCCGCCGTGCGATGGGTTGCCACGCCGTTGCCGTCCTCCACCTGACCGCGACACCACCGA
>DASTPC010000125.1:0-4854 GCA_035720085.1 Gaiellaceae bacterium | reverse complement strand
GCTCCCGTGCGCGCGCCAGCTTCTCGTCCGACGAGGAGGTGACGAGCACGCGCGCGCCCTCCTGCACGGCGAGCTGCACGGCGAACGTCGAGACGCCGCTGCCCGCGCCGAGCACGAGCACCGTCTCTCCCATCCGCATGCAGGCGCGCACGAAGAGCGCGCGGTACGCGGTCAGCGCCGCGAGCGGGAAGGCGGCGGCCTCCTCCCAGGAGAGCCCCTCGGGCCTCGGGTAGCAGTTGGCCGCGGGGACGGCGACGAGCTCGGCGTACGTGCCGTCGCGCGGCCCACCGAGGATCTGGAAGTCGGGGCCGCCGCACGCCTCGCTCGGGCCCCAGTCGAGCGACGGGAGGATGACCACCTCCTCGCCCGTGTCCCGGCGGACGCCGGCGCCGTCGGAGCCGGGGACGAGCGGCAGCGGGAACGGGTAGACGCCCTTGCGCACGAGCAGGTCGCGCCGGTTGAGCCCGGCGGCGCGCAGCTCGACGACGACCTCGCCCGGCGCCGGCTCGGGGTCCGGTGCGTGCTCGAAGCGGAGCTCGCCGCCCTCGTGGACGCGGATCGCCTGCACGTCAGCCGCGGAGCGTCGCCCAGGGCTCCTCGCCGGAGACGTCGACCAGCTCGTAGCCGCCGTCGCCCGCGGCCGGCGCGAGGATCACCTGCAGCTCGGCGCGCTCGCCGAACTCGTTGTACGAGCCGTGCACGACGTCCTTGTCGATGTAGACGGAGTCGCCGGGCCCGAGCTCCTCGTGGTCGCGCTCGAGCCATTGCACGATCCGGCCGGACTTGACGATGATCATCTCGTCCTGGTCGGGGTGCCGGTGGAAGGCGTGGTGGGCGCCCGGCGCGAGGAGCACGTCCATGACCACGAAGCTCGTCCCGCCCGTGCTCGGCGGCGCGGCGCGCATCCCCGCGCTGCCCCAGTCGAAGTCCGTCGTCTCGACGTCACCCAGCTTCACGAACCTGCTCATGCCGCTCCTCTCAGCCGATGGGGATTGCCTTGAACCGCTTCATGTTCTCCGTCATCGCGCGCTCCGTCGGCAGCCGCTCCATCGAGGAGGCGCCGAAGAAGCCGACCACGCCCTCGGTGCGCTGGAGCACGTAGGCGGCGTCGTCGGGCTCGGCGATCGGGCCGCCATGACAGAGGACGAGGACGTCCGGGTTGACCGCCTTCGCCGCGTCGTGCATCGCCTGGATCAGCGGCACGCAGTCGTCGAGGGTCTTCGCCGTCTCGGCGCCGATCGTGCCGCCGGTGGTCAGGCCCATGTGCGGGACGAGCACGTCCGCGCCGGCCTCGGCCATCGCGGTCGCCTCGTCGGGGGTGAAGACGTAGGGTGCCGTCAGCAGGTCGAGCGCGCGGGCTGCCCGGATCATGTCGACCTCGTGCCCGAACCCCATGCCCGTCTCCTCGAGGTTCTGCCGGAACGTGCCGTCGATCAGGCCGACCGTGGGGAAGTTCTGCACGCCGGAGAAGCCGATGCGCAGCAGCTCCTCCAGGAAGACGGGCATCAGCCGGAACGGGTCGGTGCCGCAGACGCCCGCCAGGACGGGCGTTTCGGAGACGATCGGCAGCACCTCGCGCGCCATGTCGACCACGATCGCGTTTGCGTCGCCGTACGGCATCAGGCCCGAGAGCGAGCCGCGGCCGGCCATCCGGTAGCGGCCGGAGTTGTAGATGATGATCAGGTCCGCTCCACCCGCCTCGGCACACTTGGCGGAGAGGCCGGTGCCGGCGCCGGCGCCCACGATCGGCGCTCCCTGCTCGACCTGCGCGCGCAGCCGCTCGAGCGCCTTCGTCCGGGTCATCGGCCCGCCTCGATCAGCTCGTGCAGGCGCTCCGCCAGGGCGAGCGCGAACGCGGGGTCGTTGACGTCCAGGTCGAGCTGCTGCACCTCGACCACCTTCGTGTCGACGTGCTCGGTCAGCGCTCCGAACAGCGCCTCGTCGGCCTCGGGGTCGTGAAACGGCTGACCCTCCGTCGCGATCGCCGAGACGCCGCGGAGCGGCACGAACAGCACCGTCGGCCCCGTGGCCGCGTTCAGCTTCTGCGCCAGCCGCCGGCCGAGCTCCGCGCATTCCGCCGGCGACGTCCGCATCAGGGTAACGGTGGGGTTGTGGACGTAGAGGTTCCGCTCCCGGAACCGCTCCGGGACGGTGTCGAGCGGCCCGAAGTTGACCATGTCGAGCGCCCCCAGCGAGACGACCTGCGGGATGCCGGCGGCGCCGGCGGACTCGATCCGCTCGGGGACGGCGGGGAAGACGCCGCCGACGAGCTCGTCGCAGAGCTCGGTGGTCGTCACGTCGAGCGAGCCGGCGATGTAGCCCGCCTTCAGCAGCTCCTCCATCGAGCCGCCGCCGGCGCCGGTCTGGTGGAAGACGAGCACCTCGTAGCCGAGCTCCTCCAGCCGCTCGCGCGCGGCCGTCACGCACGGGGTCGTGACCCCGAACATCGAGGCGACGATCAGCGGCTTCCGTTCGCCGAGCTCGGGCGTCGCCGCCCGCACCGCGCCGGCGATCATCCCCGCCGCGTTGGCCATGATCCGGGCCGACAGCTCGTTCACGCCCGCGATGTCGACGACGGAGTACATCATCGTCACGTCCGTGGAGCCGACGTACGGGCGCGTGTCCCCGGAGGCGACGGTGGAGACCATCAGCTTCGGGACGCCGACCGGCAGCACCCGCATCGCCTCGGTGACGAGCGCCGAGCCGCCGGAGCCGCCGAGCCCGAGGATGCCGTCGAGCCGGGCCTCCGCGTGCAGGCGGCGCACCACCTCGCTCGCGCCGCGCGCCATCGTCGCCACGGCTGCGCCGCGGTCGCCGGCCTCCGCGAGCCCGTTCACGTCGGCACCGGCCGCCTCGGCGACCTCGGCCCGACCGACGTCGGGCTCGACCAGGGGCTCGCCGAGGATGCCCGCGTCGACGAGCAGCGTCTCGACGCCCTGCTCGTGCAGCCGGTCGCGCAGGAACGCGTACTCCTTGCCCTTCGTGTCAAGCGTGCCGAGCAGCACGACGGTCGGCATCAGTCCTCCTCCCCGTTCTCCTCGCTCGACGGCGCCGGATTCCAGTCCGGGCTCGAGTCGTTGTCCGCGGGGTCGGTGAGCACGGTCTCCTCGCCCCCGTCGCGCCCGACCGTCACGATCGCCCCTCCACGCGAGAAGGCTAACGTGCCGCCGTCGGGCGACCAGGCGGGCTCGATCGCGTCGTCGTCGGAGCGGGTGACGCGCTCGAGGCCACGGCCGTCGACGCCGACGGTGTAGATCTCGTACTGCGCGCCGCCCCGGTTCGAGGCGAACGCGAGCGTGCTTCCGTCCGGCGACCAGGCAGGAGCGATGCTGTCGGCGTCGAGGCTCGTCACCTTGCGCTCGCCGCTCCCATCCGGGCGCACGACCCAGAGCTCGCGGATCTCGGTGCCGGGCGCGCGCCGCGAAAAGGCGATCAGCGACCCGTCCGGCGACCAGGCCGGGTCGCGCACCTCGGCCAGGTCGCGGCCGACCCGGCGCACGTCGCTCCCGTCGGAGCGCATCACGTGGAGCACACCCTGGTCGCGCCGCGCGAAGACGATGCGCCGGCCGTCCGGCGACCAGTCGGGCTGGAGGTCGCGGAGCTTCCCGGAGGTGAGCCTGCGCACGTCCGTGCCGTCGGCGTTCATCACGTAGACGTGTTCGGTGCCCTCGCGGCCGCTCGCGAAGGCGATGCGACCGCCGTCCGGCGACCACGCCGGGTCGACCTCGAACGCCAGCCCCGCCGGCGTCGACGGGTCGCCCGCCTCCTCGCTGATCCGCCCCTGGTTGCCGCCGTCCGCATCCATGCCGAAGAGCGCGTAGTCGCCGTCGCGCGAGCTGACGAAGACGATGTCGTCGCCGTGCCCGCCGGAACCGCCGCATCCGCCCACGAGCAGCACGAGCGCCGCTACGGCCAGCGGGGCCAGGGCGAGGCGCACGGCTGTGGGAAGGCGGAGCGGCACGGCGGGAAGAGGTCGTCAGTGGGCGAGCGGCTCGACGCCCAGATAGCGGCGCTGCAGCTCCGGGTCGCCGATCAGCTGGGCGGCGGTCGTCTCGGCCGCCACCCGGCCCGCGACCATCACGAGCTGCCGCTCGGCGAGCGCGGTCGCGACACCGAGGTTCTGCTCGATCAGGAGGATCGCGAGCCCCTCCGCCTCCAGCCGGCGGAACGTCTCGACCAGGCTCTCGATCACCGCCGGCGCAAGCCCCTCCGAGGGCTCGTCCATCACGATCAGGCGGGGGTTGGTGACGAGGGCGCGTCCGATGGCGAGCATCTGCTGCTCGCCGCCGGAGAGCTGCGCGCCGCCGTTGCGCTTGCGCTCGGCCAGGCGGGGAAACAGGTCGTAGACGCGGTCGCGCGTCCAGCGCTTGCCGTCTCCGCCGGCGCCGCGCGCGGCCATGCGCAGGTGCTCGTCGACCGTGAGCGAGGGGAACAGCCGGCGGCCCTGCGGGACGTAGCCGATCCCGTGGCGGGCGATCTTGTGCGAGCTGCGGCCCACGAGCTCGCGGCCCTCGAAGCGGATCGAGCCCGAGATCGCCGGCGGCGAGATGCCCATGATCGCGTTGCAGACCGTGGTCTTGCCCATCCCGTTCCGGCCCACGATCGCGACCGACTCGGACCCCATCCGGAAGCTGACGTCCTCGAGCGCACGCGCGCTTCCGTAGTACGCGTCGAGGCCCTCGACCTCGAGCAGAGGCGGAGCGGACGGTGCCGGGGCGGGCGCGGCGGGCGCCGCCGCCTGCTCACTCATCGCGGTAGCCGCGGCCGAGGTACAGGTCGTGCACGGTTTCGTTGGCGCGGATCTCCGCCGGGGTGCCCTCGACGATCACGCGCCCGTCGTGCATCATCGTCACC
>DASTPC010000124.1:0-13131 GCA_035720085.1 Gaiellaceae bacterium | reverse complement strand
GCACGCGGGCGCGCTGTCGCTGCCGATCCTGCGCCGTCTCGGCTTCCGGGAGCTCTCCCGGATCAGGATCCTGCGCGACGCGTCCGGCACGCCGGCCTGACCTCCGCCCCGGCCGCCTCCTCGATGAGCGCGCGGGCGGCGGCGAGCTGGTCGGCGGCGAGCCGGATGTAGGAGTGGCGCCAGAGCGACTGCGGGAAGATCCCGGCCGCCTCCACGGGCGGGGCGGCGTCGAGGTCCCGCAATGCGACGAGTGGGCGCAGCGGGAAGCTCCACGCCCACCGTCCGCGGGCGGGGTCGAGCTCCGGCGGGCCGGCGATCTCGACGACTCCGAAGAGCGCCTGCCAGACGGAGGCATAGAGGACGGCGACGTCGCCCGGCTGCACCTTCGGTCGCCGCGTCGAGCGGTGGAGCGTCAGCGACGCCAGGTCGACGGCCGCCGGCAGCGGCCGGTCGCCCCGCCCGCGCACGAGCAGCCAGCCCTCAGGCACGCGGCGACCGCGCAGTAGCCGGACCTGCCACCATCGGGCGGTGCAGGTCGAGATCAAGGACGTGTCCGGGATCGACGAGCTCGAGCGCTGGATCGCGGTCCACAACGCAGTCCGCGCCGACGATCCCGCCAACCTGGAGCAGAAGGTGCTGATCCGAGCCGAGGAGCTCGAGCACGTCGATTTCCTCGCCTACGTCGACGGCGAGCCGGTCGGCGTGGCGAAGCTCTCCGGCGACAGCGAGTCCGTCCGCTCCGGCTGCCCGTGGATCGACGTCTGCGTGCTGCCCGCACGGCGTCGCCGCGGCATCGGCTCGGCGCTGCTGGAGGCCGTCTCCGCCCAGGCGCGCCGCCAGGGAAAGGTCGCCCTGGCGGGAGAGGCGCGGGCCGACGACGTGGAATCGGTCGGCTTCCTCGAGCGGCGCGGCTTCGTCGAGTCCGGCCGCTTCGAGCGCCTGGAGCTGGACCTCGACTCGGGCGGCGAGGCCGACGTCGCCGTCCCGCCCGGTCTGAAGCTGGCCTGGCTCGCCGACCGGCCGACGCTGCTGACCGGCATGTACGAGGTCGCCGCGGCGACGTACCCCGAGCTCGGCGGCTACATCGGCCGCCAGGCGGAGACGCTCGTGCAGTGGCAGGTGTACGAGCTCGGCAGCGGGGCGGCGCTGCTCGACCTGACGCCGCTCGCGCTCGCGGACGGCCGGGTGGTCGGCTTCGCGACGATCAAGGGCCTCGACGAGCTGGCCGCGGAGCTGCGGATGGTGTGCGTGCTGCCGGAGTGGCGCGGCCGCGGCATCGCTCGCGCGCTGCTGGAGGCACAGCTCGCCGCCGCGCGACGCGCCGGCCTGCGCCGGGCCGTGACCTGGGTCCGGGACAGCGAGCCCCGCGGGCTGTACCAGCGGCTCGGAATGCATCCCGGCGCCGCCGCGATCGAGTTCCGCGGACCGCTCGTCTAGCGAGGCTCCCCCCTAGACGCGCTCGAGCACTGCCGCGATCGCCTGGCCCTGGCCGATGCACATCGAGGCGATCCCGTAGCGCGCGCCGCGGCGGTCGAGCTCGTTGACGAGAGTGGCCGTGATCCGGGCGCCCGTGGCGCCGAGCGGATGCCCCAGCGAGATGCCGCCGCCATTCGGGTTGACGTCGCCTGCCTCCCAGCGCTCGTGCAGGCCGGTGTCGGCGAGGAACTGGAGGACGACGCAGGCAAAGGCTTCGTTCACCTCGATCACGGCCATGTCGTCCCAGCCGAGGCCGGCTTTCGCGAGCGCGCGCTCGCTGGCCTGCGGGTTCCCGTGCAGCATCCGGTACGGGTCGACGCCCGCGAGGCCGAACGAGACGAATCGCGCCCGCGGCTCGACGCCGAGCCGCTCCACCGCAGCCTCGCTCGCCACCAGCATCGCCGCCGCGCCGTCGACGATCGAGCTCGAGTTGCCGGCAGTGACCACGCCGTCCTGGGTGAATGCGGGCGGCAGGGCGGCGAGCTTCTCGGCGGTCGTGTCGCGCCGAGCCGCCTCGTCGACCGCGAACAGCACGGCCGCACCGGCCGCGGAGCCGTCGACCTCGGCGACGGCGGAGCGGCCTGTCCGCGTCGGCGGACCAGGGGAAGGGGTCTGGCGAAACCGGGAGGTTTCCCCAGCAGCTGCCGGCACCTCGATCGGGACGATCTCGCGCACGAAGCGGCCCTCGTCGGTGGCGGCGATCGCGCGCCGGTGCGACTCGAGCGAGTACTCGTCTAGCGACTCGCGGGAGAGGTTCCACTCGGCTGCGATCGCCTCGGCGGAGATCCCCTGCGGCACGATCGGCCAGCGCTCGGCGATCTTCGGGTTCAGGCCCGCGAAGCCCTCGGCGCCGAGGTTGGAGCCCATCGGCACTCGCGACATCGATTCGACGCCCGCCGCCACGACGACGTCGAGGTGCCCCGCCTCGATCGCGGCGGCGGCGTTGAACGCCGCCTGCAGCGAGGAGCCGCACTGGCGGTCGATCGTGGATGCCGCGACGGTCTCCGGCCAACCGGCGGCCAGCAGCGCAACCCGGCCCACGTTCAGCGCCTGCTCGCCGATCTGGGTCACGCAGCCCATCTGCACGTCCTCGACCTCGCCGGGATCGACGTCGAGCCGCTCGACGAGGCCGTTCAGCACCTGCGCCGCGAGGTCGTCCGCACGCACGCCGGCCAGCGAGCCGTTCCGGCGGCCGATCGGGCTCCGGATCGCGTCGACGACGTAGGCGGCGCTCATGCGCCCAGCGTACCGCCCGGATCGTCCCAGACGACGTACACCTCGGGCGGCTTGCGGAAGACGAGCCCCCGCGGCCCCGCGGAGCGGGCCGGGTCGAGCCGGACGCGCGGCAGCTGCCGCAGCACCGCCGCGAGCGCGATCCGCGCCTCGAGCCTCGCCAGGTGCATGCCGAGGCAGACGTGCGGCCCCTGCGCGAAGGCGAGCTGCAGACGTGCGTTGGCGCGCCGGACGTCGAATGCGTCGGGCCGCGCGAACACCGCCGGGTCGCGGTTCGCGCCGGCGAGCGAGACCCGCACCAGGTCGCCACGCTCGATCTCCGCGCCGGCGAGCCTGATGTCCCTCGTCGCGTAGCGGTCGACGACGGAGGCGGCCGGCTCGAGGCGCAGCGACTCCTCCACGGCGTTCTCGAGCAGCAGCGGCTCGGCCTCCACCAGCAGGCGCTGGTCCTCGTGGCTCAGCAGGTGGAAGAGCGCCGTGGCGATCATCCCCTCCGTCGTCTCGATCCCGCCGAAGAGCAGGACGGCGGCGTTGGACACGACTTCGGCGCGAGTCAGTCCTCCCGCCTGGCCGGCCGCGGCGGCGACCAGCGAGACGTCCGGGTCGCCGTCGAGCGCCGGCTCCACCGCCGCGCAGAGCGCTGTGAAGGCCTCGGCGCCGGACGCCGGGGCGGGCGCTCCGGCGGTGATAGCGGTGACGGCGGCGACGATCGCCTCGTACCACCCGAGCACCGTCTCGGCCGGCGTCTCGTCGAGGCCGAGCGCGTGCACCATTGCCGTCACCGACAGCGGGCCGGCGAGCGTGCGGCGGAGGTCGGCTCGCCCGTCCGGCGCGACGGCGTCGAGCAGCCGCTCGGCCTCCGCCTCGACGAGGGACGTGAAGCGCTCGCGCACCGCGTCGAGGCGGAAGGGCCGCGCGAACGGCGTCCGGTGCGCGGCGTGCCGCTCGCCGTCGAGTGACAGCATGCTCGGCCCGACGACCTGCGCCGTCGAGAAGCGCGGGTCGTCGACGGTGTACGCGGCGGGGTCGCGCATCACCGCGAGCGCCAGGTCACGCCTGGTGACGAGCCACCCGTCGAGCGCCGGCAGCCACGAGACAGGCTCGCGCTCGCGCAGCCGGGCGAGCAGCGGGTGCGGGTCGTGCTCGAGCTCGGCCAGGGTGGCGGCGGCGCCGATCGGGAACACGGCCGCGCGGCTGGGCATGCGGAGAGTGTCCTACACTGGCGGGGTGGCGACGACGGCCGCCGAGCGGGCCCTGCTGATCGACGGCGAGTGGGTCGAGACGGGCGACTGGCTGGAGGTGCGCGCGCCCTTCGACGGCGAGCTCGTCGGGCGCGTCGCCAAGGCGGGAGCCGCCGAGGCCCGGCGCGCTGTCGACGCGGCCGAGCGCGCGATGCGCGAGCCGCTGCCGGCGCACAAGCGGGCCGAGATCCTCGTCCGCGTCGCCGGCGCGCTCGGCCGCCGCGCCGACGAGGTCGCGCGCCAGCTGAGCGCGGAGGCCGGCAAGCCGCTCAAGGCCGCACGCGTCGAAGTCGCCCGCGCGATGTCCACCTACACGATGGCCGCGGTCGAGGCGCGCTCACTCGCCGGCGAGATGGTGCCGATGGAGGGCTCCCAGGCGGGCGAGGGGAAGCTCGCCTTCACGCTCCGGCTGCCGATCGGCGTGGTCGGCGCGATCTCGCCGTTCAACTTCCCGCTCAACCTCGTCGCGCACAAGATCGCGCCCGCACTCGCCGCCGGGTGCGCAGTGGTGCTGAAGCCGGCGTCGCAGACGCCGCTCTCGGCACTGCTCCTGGCGGAGCTGGAGACCGAGGCGGGGCTGCCGCCCGGGTGGCTGAACGTGCTCGTCGGCCCGTCCGCGGAGATCGGCGACGTCCTCGTCGAGGACGAGCGCGTCAAGCTGATCACGTTCACCGGCTCCGGCGCCGTGGGCTGGAAGCTCGCCGAGCGAGCGCCCAAGAAGCGCGTCAACCTCGAGCTCGGCAACGCAACGCCGGTGATCGTCGAGCCGGACGCGGACGTCGAGGACGCCGCCGGCCGGCTGGCGGCGAACGCCTTCTCGTTCGCCGGCCAGAGTTGCATCTCGGTGCAGCGGATCTACGTCCACGCGGACGTCTACGAGGACTTCAAGGCGCGCTTCCTGCCACGCGTGCAGGCGCTCGTCGTCGGTGACCCCGCCGACGACGAGACCGACGTCGGCCCGCTCATCTCGACCGACGACCGCGACCGGGTGCTCGCGTGGATCCGCGAGGCGGAGGCCGCCGGAGCCACCGTGCTGACCGGCGGCGACCTGGACGGCGACCTGCTGCGCCCGACGGTCGTCGAGCGCCCGCCCGACGACGCGAAGCTCTCGTGCGAGGAGGCCTTTGGCCCCGTCTGCACGCTCGCGCCCTACGACGACCTCGGCGACGCGATCGGGCGCGCCAACGCGACGCGCTACGGGCTCCAGGCGGGCGTTTTCACCGGCTCGCTGGCGACGGCCCTGCGCGTCTCGCGCGAGCTCGAGTTCGGCGGCGTCACCATCAACGAGGCGCCCACCTTCCGGGCCGACCAGATGCCCTACGGCGGCGTGAAGGACTCCGGGAACACCCGCGAGGGCCCCGCGTGGGCGATCCGCGAGATGACCGAGGAGCGCCTGGTCGTCGTCCAGACGTAGCGGTTGGCCTTCCACAGCTCTGCCCCAACGGCTGTGTGCGCGCGCCGGGCCGTGCCGACGGACGCGGCGAGTATCCTCAGAGCCGCGATGGGGCTCTTCTCGAAGCGGCCGCCCGCGCCGACGGCGGGCGAGTTGCGCCGCGAGCGCCGCGCGCTGATGCTCCTCCGGGAGGATCGGCTGCGCGACCTGGGCGGGCTGACGCTCGAGATGTACCGGCGCGACCACTTCAACGAGGCGCTCGTCGTCGAGCGCTGCGCCGAGCTCGTCGCCGTCGAGGCGCGCGTAACCGAGATCGATGCGCTGCTCGCCGGCGCGCGCGGCCTCCGCTCGCGCCGCGGCGCGATCTGCGAGTGCGGCGCGCCGCTCCTGATCGGCGCCCGCTTCTGTCCCAGCTGCGGCCGCCGCATCGAGGACGACGAGGCGGGCCTCGAGCCGGGCGCGGCGGCAGCCGCCCACGCCGCGTCGGAGGAGACCGTGGCGTGAGGGCCTGCCCGCGCTGCGGTGCCGGGGCGGCCGCGGCGCAGGAGTACTGCCTGGAGTGCGGGCTCCGCCTGCCGGGAACGGGCCGGCTCGGCCCGGCGCCCGTGCCGGCCCGCCGCCTCGTCGTCCCGCTCGTCGCCGCGGCGCTCGTCGCCGCCGGCGGCGCCGCAGCCGCTATCGGCGTCACGTGGGAGCCGTCCTCCGGCGAACGGGTGCTGACGGCGCTCGGCGGCAGCCTGCCTGCCCCGGAGCAGGCCGTCGGCGCCCTCGCCACCTGGCCGGCGGGACGCGAGGGCTGGACGATCGTGCTGCTCTCGATCCCGAAGAAGGACGGTCGCGAGCTCGCCCTGCAGCGCGCACGCCAGGCACGCCGGCGCGGCCTGCCGGAGGTCGGAGTGCTCGACTCGGGCCGGGTCGCCGGCCTGCACCCCGGCTACTGGGTCGTCTTCACCGGGGCGTACGCGACCGAGCCGGAGGCGACGAGCGAGCTCCGGCGCGCCCGCGGCTTCGCGCGCACAGCCTCACCGCGCCTGATCTCGGCCTAGGAGCCGTTGGCAGCCAGGGCATCGTGAGCCCCGAGTTTGTAACACTGTCCCGAACCCGGTACACTGCCGGTTGGAGCCCCCTCGACTCCGCATTTTCGCCGCTGCGAACGACCTTCCTGGAAGGGAGCGAACTATTCGCATGGAAGAGCACGTCGCCCATCTGCAGTCCTGTATGTATCAATACTCGCGAGCGATCTACCGCTCGATCAAGGACCTGATCGACCCGTATTCGGACTCGCAGACGCAGCTCGAATACCGGCGCGCGGTCCTCGGCGAGTGCGAGCAGACGATGAGCCGTCTCGCCGCCGACCCGCACTACTTCGCCCGCCCCGACCGGGCGCTCTTCCAGGACATCCGCCGCTACTTCCCGATCACCGCGCAGGCGAACGTGGCCTGGGCCGTGCGGGAGGGTGTCGGCGCAGCGGTCTCGTTCATCGAGGCGCAGATCGAGCTCGGGGCGCTCGACGGCGGCGTCGCCCGCTGCCGCGCCACGACGCGCAAGGGCAAGGCCTGCCAGCGCACGCCCCTCCCCGGCCGGGACTACTGCCCGAGCCACCAGCACCTGGAAGCCAAGGTCGTCGCCGCCTAGCGGCTCCGTCCGGGCTGCCGCCCGGACGCATCTCCTAGAGAGTGCTTTGCGAGCGGTAAGCTCGCGAAGCGCCATGTCGCACGACGCCGACAAGCTGATCCGCCAGCTCTCGCTCGTCGCCTTCCTGATGGCGGAGCGCCGGCCGCTGACGGCACGCGACGTCAAGTCGAACGTCGAGGGCTACTCGGAGATGTCCGACGAGGCATTCGCGCGCCGGTTCTACTCCGACCGCGCCGAGCTGACGGGCCTGGGCGTCCCGCTGCACTCGCAGCGCGACGAGTTCACCGGCGAGGAGCTCTACACGCTCCGCTCGGAGCACTACTTCCTCGACCGCCTCGAGCTGGAGGACGACGAGCTCGCCGCCCTGCAGACCGCGCTCTACTACCTGGAGGGCAAGTTCGCCTACGCCGAGCCGCTCCGGCTCGCGCTCCAGAACCTCGCGCTCGGTCGTCCCGGCTTCTCGGACGCGCCGACCGTGACCGCCGAGCGGGTACGCGTCAGCGCCCCCGACTACTCCCCCGAGCTGGCGGGCCGCCTGTCGAAGCTCGAGTCCGCGATCTCGAAGCAGCGGACGATCAAGTTCGGCTACTGGTCGCCGCAGCGCGACAAGGTGGCGGAGCGGGCGCTGAATCCCTACGCCCTGCGGCTCGACGAGGGCAACTGGTACGTCGTCGGCCACGACCTCGACCGCAGCGCCGTTCGGACGTTCCGCGTCTCGCGCGTCCGGGGCGACATCCGCTTCGCCACGCGCCGCGAACGCGACTTCCGGCTGCCGGCGGACTTCGACGTCGAGGCGCATCGCGTCCCACGTCCGTGGCAGATCGGGGCACCGGTCGGGCGCGCGCGCATCGCCGTCGGCGGCGACACCGCCTGGTGGGTGCACCGCACGCTCGCCGACGCCGGCACACTCGAGGACGGCGTGTTCGAGACCGGGTACGCCCGGGTCGAGCCGCTCGCCGGCTGGGTGCTGCGCCAGAACGGGCGCGCCGTGCCGCTCGAGCCCGGCGAGCTCCGTGCCGCCGTCGCCGCCGCGCTCGTCCGGCTGCGCGAGACGCATGAGGGCCCGGCCCCCGAGCCGGCGCGCGAGCGGCGGGCCGGCGCCGGCGCCGCGCCGGCTGAGCGTCCGGTCGGCCCGGTGGCGCCGGAGCGATTCGGCGTGCTGCAGGCCCTGCTCGCGCACCTGCTGGCGGCCTGCGGCGACGAACGGCACGCCGACCTCGACGCCGACGAGCTGGCGGCTCGCTTCGCGATCCCGCGGGAGGAGCTGCAGGACCACCTGTCGCTGCTCAACCTCGTCAACTTCGGCGGCGGCTGCTACACGGTCTACGCCGAGGTCGACGAGGACACGGGCCGCGTGCGGGTCGACAAGGAGCTGTACGGAGACGTGTTCCGGCGGCCTCCCAAGCTGACCCCGCTCGAGGCACGCGCGATCCGCCTGGCGATCGAGTATGTCGGCCCGACGATCGCCGCGGAGGCGCACACGCCGCTGGACCGCGTCCGCCGCAAGCTCGAAGAGACGTTCGGCCAGTTCGAGCTCTCCCAGACCTCGGAGCCGCGGTCGCGCGACGCCGAGGAGGGTCTCGTGCGGACGCTCAGCGAGGGAGCGGAGCAGCGGCGGCTCGTCGAGATCGAGTACCTCAAGGAAGGCGAGGAGACCGCTTCCGTCCGCGTGGTCGAGCCGTACTCCTTCGAGCGCGAGCTGCCCGTCTGGCGCGTGCACACGTGGGATCGCACGGTCGACGCGCCGCGCACGTACCGGCTCGACCGCATGGGCGCCGCGCGCCTGCGCAAGGAGCGGTTCGAGCCGCGGGAGGGCTTCGACCCGAACTACCTCTCCGAGCCGCGCATCGCCCGGGTCTGGCACTCGCCCGAGGTCGCCCGCTGGAAGCTCGAGCGCGGCGCGCGGGCGCTCACGGACCGCTCGGCGCTCGCCGACCTGCCGTTCAAGACGGAGGAGTGGCTCGTCTCCGAGGTGCTCGCCGACGGCGGCGAGACGGTCGTGCTCGAGCCGCCGGAGCTCCGCGCCGTCGTCGCACGCCGGGCGAAGGACCTGCAGGCCGAGCTCGGCCTCAAGCCGTCGCGTCGGCGGCCGGCGGCAGGACGAGCGTGAAAGTCGAGCCGCGGCCGAGCGCGGATCGCACCTCGAGCGCGCCTCCGTGCGCCTCGGCGATCGCGCGTGCGACGGCGAGCCCGAGCCCCTGACCCGGCCGCTCGGCGAAGCGCACGCCGGGCTCGAGCACCAGCTCGAGCCGCCCCGGCGAGATGCCCTCGCCGTCGTCGGCCACCGCGATCCGCACGCGGCCGCCGACGTGGCGGGCCGAGACGACCACCTCCCCTCCGGGCGGGGAGTGCGCGACCGCGTTTTCGATCAGGTTCGCGAGCGCCTGGCGTAGCCGCACGGGGTCCGCGTCGAGCTCCGGCAGGTCGTGCTCGGCGTGCGCGCTGATCGCATGGCTGCGCAGGCCCGCGGCTGTGACGGCGTCGACGACGAGCCGCGCGGCGTCGACGCGCTCGGTGAGGAGTGAGGACGGGGTCACGTCGACCACGATGCGCTCGATGTCGCGCACGGCAGCGACGGCCAGCCGCAGCAGCGCGCGCAGGTCGTCGGCCTCGAGCGTGTCGCTGCGCTCCGCGACCGCGGCCGAGATCGCCTCGAGCGCCGCCACGGGGCTTCGAAGCTCGTGGGCGATCAGCGCCAGGCGATCGGTCACCGGCTCAGGCGCGCTCCGCGATCCGCGCGAGTGCCCAGCCGGCGGTCTCGGCTAGCAGGTCGTCCTCCGACTCGGAGTAGGCCTCGAGCTCCGGCCTATGCTCCTCGTCGCCGACGTTGCCGAGCGCGACGAGCGCGTTGCGTCGCAGCCAGCGCGGGTCGTTCTTCGGCACGTAGAGACGGTCGTACCGATCCACGAGCTCGCGGCCGTCGGCAGTCAGCCAGTCGACCAGGGAGACGACCGGCTCCGCCCCGTCGGGCGGGGATTCGTGCCGGCGGCGCTTCTCGACGCCGCGGTTCCACGGGCAGACGTCCTGGCAGATGTCGCAGCCGTACGCCTGGGCGCCGAGCTCGCTCCGGAACGCTGGCGGGAACGGCTTCGGCGCCTGTGTCCAGTACGCGAGACAGCGGTTGGCGTCGAGCACGCCCGGCTCATCGAGGGCGCCCGTTGGGCACGCGTCGACGCAGAGGCGGCAGGAGCCACAGTCGAGCTCGAGCGGCAGCGTGCGCTCGATCTCGACGTCCGTGACCAGGGTCCCGAGCACGACCCAGGAGCCGTGCGTACGCGTGATCAGCAGCGTGTTCTTGCCGTAGAAGCCCACGCCGGCGCGCGCCGCTCCCTCCCGGTCGACGTGGTGGTTGGCGTCCACGAGCACGCGGTACGCGCCGCCGAGGCGCCGCCCGAGCGCGTCCAGCTTCTCGCGCAGCTCCGCGTAGTGGTCGCGCCAGGCGTAGCGCGGCAGCCGCGCCTCGCCCGGGCCAGGCTCGCTGCCTGGCACGTAGTAGCAGAGCGCCGCCGAGACCACGGTGCGGGCGCCCGGCAGGAGCCCTTCCGGGTGACACGAGACCTCGGGACGGGCCATCGTGAAGCGCATGTCCGCGAACAGCCCGCGCTCGCGGCGCTCGCGGATGTGGCGCTCCGTCTCCTCGTAGGGCTCTGCCGGCGCGGCCCCGACGACGTCCAGGCCGAGCTCGGCGGCATGGCGGGCGAGCTCGGCGGCCGTCATGCGAGGATTGTGCCCGTGAAGGCGGTTCGCATCCACGAGGACGGCGGCCCGGAGGTCCTCCGCTACGAGGACGTCCCCGAGCCTGAGGCGGGCGCCGGCGAGGTGCTCGTGCGCCTGCGCGCGGCCTCGCTCAACCACCTCGACGTCTGGGTGCGGAAGGGGCTGCCGTCGGTGCCGAAGCCGCGAATCCTCGGCGCGGACGGAGCGGGCGTCGTGGAGGCGCTCGGCGAGGGCGTCGACGGCCTCGCCGTCGGCGACCGGGTCGTGCTCAACCCCGGCCTCGAGCACGGGCACACGATCGGCGTCGTCGGCGAGCACACCGACGGCACGCACTGCGAGCTGATCGCGCTACCCGCCGCGCAGGTCTTCCCGCTGGTGGACTCCCTCTCGTTCGAGGAGGCAGCGGCCTTTCCACTCGTCTACGAGACCGCCTATCGGATGCTCGTCACGAAAGCGGGCCTCGCCGCGGGCGAGTGGGTGCTGGTCTGGGGGATCGGCGGCGGCGTCGGCGCCGCGGCGTTCGAGCTCGCGCGCGCGCTCGGCGCGCGCACGATCGTCACCTCCGGCAGCGAGGAGAAGCTCGAGCGTGCGCGCGAGTGGGGCGCCGATGTCGCGGTCAACCATTCCGAGGGCGACGTCGTCGCCGCGGTCAAGGAGGCGACGGGGGCAGGCGTGCACGTCGTCGTCGAGACGGTCGGGGAGGCCACGTGGGCGCGCTCGCTCGCCGCCGTCCGGCCGGCGGGGCGCGTGGTCGTGTGCGGCGCGACGAGTGGGCCCAACCCGCCCGCCAACCTGCACCGGTTCTGGTGGAAGCAGCTGACCGTGTTCGGCTCGACGATGGGTACGAAGGAGGACTTCCTGGGCGCGTACGACCTCGTCCGCTCGGGTCTCGCCCGGGTGCACGTCGACAGCGTCTACCCGCTCGCCGAGATCCGTGCCGCGCACGAGCGGCTCGAGGCGGGCGAGCAGCTCGGCAAGATCGTGCTGGCCATTCCCGGCTGACGCCGGCGATGGGTATGAATCCATCCATGGACGACATGCTCACCCAGATGGCTGCGCAGATGCCGTTCGCCGCCGCCTGCGGCGTCGAGCTGACCGCCGCGACGCCGGAGCGGTGCGTCGGCCGCCTCGACTGGGCACCGGAGCGGTGCACCGCCGCGGGCGTCCTTCACGGCGGGGCGCTGATGACGCTGGCCGACTCCGTCGCGGCCGTCTGCGCGTTCCTCAACCTGCCCGAGGGAGCGACGACGGGCACGATCGAGTCGAAGACCAACTTCCTCCGGCCCGTCCGCGACGGGCACGTGGAGGCGTCCTCGCGCCCGCTCCACGTCGGACGAACGACCATCGTCGTCCAGACCGACGTCACAGACGCCGAGGGCCGCCTGGTGGGCCAGACGACGCAGACGCAGGCCGTGGTCGCCCCGCCGGCGTAGCGCTGCAGGCCCCCCGGAACCCCTGTAACCGATCGTCACAAGGGCTTGCCGCGCGGTGTCTCTGCCTGCACGTCACCCGCAGGACGGAGCGTTCGCCGGATAGCGCGGCGGGATCGGCGCTAGCCGAAGCCGAGGATGAACTTCGCGTCGTCCGACATCCGATCGGGCGTCCACGGCGGGTCGAACGTCAGCTCCACCTCCACCTGCTCGACGCCCGGGAGCGACGCGACGGCGTCGTGGATGCCCTCCTGGATCATCGGCCCGGCGGGGCAACCCATCGACGTCAGCGAGTGGATCACCTTCACCCGGTCGCCCTCGATCTCGGCGTCGTAGAAGAGCCCGATCTCGACGATGTCCATCCCGAGCTCGGGGTCCTCGACCCCGTGCAACGCCTCGACGACATCCTCCCGCGTCACCATCGCTGCGAGTCTAGCCGCCTGCCCGCCCGCCGGGCTGCAGGCGGTTGCGCCACGCTCGACCTGTGGCGAGATCGACACGAAGTCGGCACAGCTCGAACCGTCTCGCGCGGACACGTCCGGGGTCAGACCCTGGACGCGTCCCGTCGGGACGTGTCCGAGTCGGGAACGCGCTCCGGGGGCCGCGGATCGCGCCCGTCGGTTTCGGACACGCTGTGCAGAACGGGACCTGGCCCGTCTCACGGCGCCCCGCCTCACACCCGCACCAACCGATCGTCCGCACTGGGCAACGTCCTTTCAGGACAGCCGCCCGCTCCTCAGATCAGCAGCCGCACCTCCTCGCGCTTCTCACGCGCGAAGAAGTGGATCCCGTCGGTGAAGCGCACCCAGTTGCAGCGCATGCACATGACGAGCGAGTGCGTGCGCGCGCTGTCGGCGAGGAAGCGGACGCCGCGCAGGAGGTCGCCGTTGGAGACGCCGGTCGCGGCGACGATCACGTCGCCGGGCGCCAGGTCCTCCTCGTGGAACACCTGCGTGACGTCCTCGATGCCGGCCGCCCGCGCCTCGTCGATCTGGCCCCGGGTCGT
>DASTPC010000123.1:0-6311 GCA_035720085.1 Gaiellaceae bacterium | reverse complement strand
CTGGCGCGGTGGATCGGCGAGGCGAGCGGCAACCGCCGCCGCCTCCTCGCCACCGCGTACGACGATCCGGGCGCGCTGCAGCGCCTGCGCGTCCACATCCCCGACCGCCCCGGCGTGCTCGCGGGGATCTTCCAGGCGCTCGGCGCCGAGCGGATCAACGTCGCCGACTTCGACATGGAGCACCTCTCGACCGACCGCGGCGGCACGCTCACCGTGCTCGTCGCCGGCGAGGCGGACGCGGAGCGGGCGGCGGCCCTGCTCGAGGCGCAGGGCTACGGCGTGGTCCTCGCCCCGGTGCTCGAAGCGTGACCTCGTGAGCGAGGTGACGGTCGAGCCGGTTGCGCGCTTGCAGGGGCACATCGCCGTCCCCGGCGACAAGTCGATCTCGCACCGCGCGGTGCTCGTCGGCGCGGTGTGCGACGGCGAGATGCGCGTCGAGGGCTTCGGGCGCTCCGCCGACACCGAGGCGACGATCGGGGCGGTGCGGGCGCTCGGCGCCCGGGTCGACGAGCTGGACGTGGACACGCTGCGCATCCACGGGGCCGGCCTCCGCGGCCTGCGCTCGCCGGGGAGCCCGATCGACTGTGCCAACGCCGGCACGCTCGTCCGGCTGCTCCCGGGCCTGCTTGCCGGTCAGGAGGGCCAGGAGTTCGAGCTGGTCGGCGACGGCTCGCTCAGCGCCAGGCCGATGGGCCGGATCGCCGAGCCGCTCGGCCGCATGGGCGCCGCCGTCGAGACCACCGGCGGGACGCTGCCGCTCGGCATCCGCGGCGGCCCGCTCCACGGGATCACCTACGAGCTGCCGGTCGCGAGCGCACAGGTGAAGTCGTGCCTCCTGCTGGCCGGCCTCTACGCGGACGGCGAGACGACCGTCGTCGAGCCGGTGCCGACGCGCGACCACACCGAGCTGCTGCTGGCGGCGGCCGGCGCCCGCGTGACGCGACGTCCGCACAGCGTCACCGTGCGGCCGGCCGAGCGGCTCGAGCTGGGCGGGCTGGAGGTCCCGGGCGATTTCTCCTCCGCCGCGCCGTTCGTGGTCGCGGCGACGCTCGTGCCCGGCTCCGAGCTGCACGTGCACGGGGTCAACCTGAACCCGCGCCGAACCGGCCTGCTCGGCCTGCTCGACCGGATGGGCGCCCACGTGTACGTCTACAACCGGCGGCGGATCGGCGGCGAGCCGGCCGGCGACCTCGAGGTGCGGGCGGCCCCGCTCGTCGCTACGGAGGTTGTGGCTGCCGAGGTCCCGCTCGCGATCGACGAGCTGCCGCTGTTCGCGCTCGCCGCCTCGCACGCGCGCGGCGTCAGCGTGCTGCGCGGCGCCGCCGAGCTGCGCGCGAAGGAGACCGACCGGATCGAAGCCGTCGTCGACGGCCTCCGCGCCCTCGGCGCCCACGTGGCGGGCACGCCCGACGGCTTCCGGGTGCGCGGCGTTCCGGCCCGGCTGCGCGGCGGCACGCTCGACAGCCGCGGCGACCACCGCATCGCGATGCTGGGCGCCGTCGCCGGCCTCGCCTCGCGCGACGGCGTCCGGATCGAGGACGCGGGCGCGGTGGCGGTGAGCTTCCCGGGCTTCTTCGAGCTGCTGGAGCAGCTCTCGGGCGTCGAGTAGTCGTCTACGCTCCCGCGCGATGATCGTCGCCATCGACGGCCCCGCCGGCGCCGGCAAGAGCACGGTCGCGCGCGGGCTCGCGGAGCGGCTCGGGTTCCGCTACCTCGACACCGGCGCCATGTACCGGGCGCTGACGTGGCTCGCGCTGCGCGACGGGGTGGCTCTCGACGACGCGCCGGCCCTCGCCGCCCTCGCCGCCGCGCATCCCGTCGAGTTCGGCGTCGACCGCTCGGTCGCCGTCGACGGGGAGGACGTCACCGACGCGATCCGGCAGCCGGAGATCGATGCCGCCGTGCCCGTCGTGGCGCGGCACGCGCCCGTCCGCGAGGTGATGCGGGAGCGCCAGCGCACGCTCGCCGCACGTGGCGACTCGGTGATCGAGGGGCGCGACATCGGCGTCGTCGTCGTGCCGCAGGCGGAGGTCAAGGTCTGGCTCGTCGCCGAGGCCTCCGAGCGCGCCCGCCGCCGCCACGCCGAGCGGCGCGGCGCCGACGCGGGCTCGCTGGCGGAGGACCTGCGCCGGCGCGACGAGAGCGACGCCGCCAACACGCACCGGGCGCCGGACGCGGCGGAGATCGACACGACCGGGCTGACGGTGGACGAGGTGGTCGACCGGATCGCTGCGCTCGTCCGGCAGCGGGCGCCGGCATGAGACGGGACGACGCCGTCTGGGCGGTCGGCCGCCTGACCCTGCAGCCGCTGACGCAGCTGTTCTCCCGGCTGCGCGTCTACGGCAAGGAGCGCGTGCCGCTCGAGGGCGGGATCGTGCTCGCCTGCAACCACTTCTCCTGGATCGACCCGCCCGCGCTCGGGGCGGCCTCCCCCAGGACGGTCAACTTCATGGCGAAGGTCGAGGCCCACCGCGTGCCGGGGCTGGGCGAGTTGATCCGCGCGTTCGGCTGCTACTCGGTGCGCCGCGGCGAGTCCGACCGCGAGGCGGTGCGGATCATGCGCCAGCTGGTCGCCGACGGGCGTGCGCTCGGGATGTTCGTCGAGGGCACGCGCCAGCAGAGCGGCGTGCCGGGCACCGTCATGCCGGGCGCGGCGATGGTGGCGCTGCAGGAGGACGTGCCGATCGTCCCCGCGGCCGTGCACGGCTCGCAGACCTGGCGCCCCGGCAACTTCCACCCGGTCTCGCTCGCCTGGGGGGAGCCGCTCCGCTTCGACGGCCTGCCCCGCAACGGCAAGGGCTACAAGGAGGCCTCCCGCGTGCTCGAGGGGGAGATCCGCCGGCTGTGGGAGTGGCTGGTGGAGGTGCACGCCCTCGGGAGGCCCGACGCGCTTCCGCCTGCGGCGCAAGCACGCAATGGCTAGGCAGCGCCGCCCACTGCGTGCTTCCGGCTCCGCAGGAGACGGAAGCACGATTGCCGGCACCGTCGCCGTGGTGGGCTTCCCGAACGTCGGCAAGTCCACCCTCGTCAACCGGATCGCCGAGTCCCGCGCGGCGGTCGTGCACGAGACGCCGGGAGTGACGCGCGACCGCAAGGAGGTGCTCGCCGAGTGGGCGGGGACGCAGTTCCGGCTGGTCGACACCGGCGGCGTGGACGAGGCCGACGAGGGGCCGTACGGCCCGGCGATCGCCGAGCAGGCGCGCGCCGCGGTCGCGGAGGCCGACCTCGTTCTGTTCGTCGTCGACGCGCGCGCCGGGATCACGCCCGGCGACGAGGAGCTGGCGGCGATCCTCCGCGCGGCGCGGCGGCCGGTGATCCTGGTCGCGAACAAGCTCGACGACCCGCGGCGCGACGCCGAGGCGCTCGAGTTCCACCGCCTCGGCCTGGGGGACCCCGTCCCCCTCTCGGCCCTCCACGGCCACGGCACCGGCGACCTGCTCGACGACGTCGTCGCCCGCCTGCCGGGGCACGACGAGGCGCCGGTCGGCGAGGAGGCGATCCGTGTCGCGATCCTCGGCCGCCCGAACGTCGGCAAGTCGTCGCTCCTGAACGCGCTGCTCGGCCGCGAGCGCGTGATCGTCTCCGAGGTCCCCGGCACGACCCGCGACGCGATCGACACGGTCCTGCGCCGAGGGGAGACGACGTTCGTGCTCGTCGACACGGCCGGGATTCGGCGCAAGCGCAAGCAGCGCCAGGGCATCGAGTACTACTCCGAGCTGCGCACGCGCGCGGCGGCCGAGCGCGCCGACGTCGCGCTCGTGCTCGTGGACGCCTCCGAGGGGATCGTCGAGCACGACCTGACCGTCGCCGACGTGGCGCGCAAGGCGGGCTGCTCGACCCTCGTCGTTCTTTCCAAGTGGGACGTCTCGACGCTCGACCTCGAGCAGGCGCGCGGGCAGCTGAACCGCCGCCTGCGGCAGCGGCCGCCGGTGATCGCCGTCTCCGCGAGGACCGGGCGCGGCCTCGAGCGGCTGCTCGACCGGGTCGAGGAGCTCTTCGCCAAGCACGCCGGCCGGATCCCGACCGGCGAGCTGAACCGCGCCCTCGGCGACCTGCGCGAGGCGCGCCAGGGGCCGGCCGAGCGCGGCCGGCGGCTGAAGCTCCACTACGGCGCGCAGGTGGAGACGCGGCCGCCGCGCTTCCGCATCTTCGCCAACGACCCCCGGCTGGTCACCCGGGACTACGGCTACTGGGTCGAGAACGAGCTGCGGCGCCGCTTCGAGCTGCAGGGCGTGCCCGTGTCGATCGACTTCGTCAAGAGCGAGTGAGGCCCGGCGGGCCGCGGCCCGCCGCCTAAGATCGCGCCGTGCGGGTGGTGGTCGTCGGCGGCGGGTCCTGGGGGTCGGCGTTCTCGCTGCTCCTGCGCGTCAACGAGCACGAGGTCGTACTTGCGTGCCGCGACGTCGCGCAGGCCGACGCGATCGCCGCCACCGGCCGCAACCCGCGCTATCTGCGCGACGTCGACCTCGCGGGTATCCGCGCGTGCCCACTTGCGGACGCGCCCGTGGCCGAGGCCGACCTCGTCGTCGTGGCGGTGCCGAGCACTGCCTTCGCGGACACGGTCGCGGCGCTGGACGGTGACGCGCCGGTCCTCAGCCTCACGAAGGGGCTCGACCCGTCGACCGGAGCCCGGCTCTCGACGCTTGTCCACGACCGGCCCGTCGCGGTGCTCTCGGGGCCGAACATCGCGGAGGAGATCGCACACGGGCTGCCGGCGGCGGCGGTCGTCGCGAGCGACGACGCCGAGCTCGCCGCGCAGCTGCAGCAGGCCGTCAACTCGACGATCTTCCGCGTCTACGTGAACGACGACGTCGTCGGCGTCGAGCTGTGCGCGGCCGCGAAGAACGTGATCGCGCTGGCCGCCGGCGGCGCGGACGGGCTCGGGCTGGGCGACAACGCCAAGGCGGCGCTCGTCACGCGCGGCCTGGCGGAGATGCGCCGCCTGGCGGACGCCGCGGGTGCGCGGCCGGAGACCTTCGCCGGGCTCGCCGGCATGGGCGACCTGATCGTCACCTGCTGGTCGCCGTCGGGCCGCAACCGCCGCGCCGGCGAGCTGATCGCCCGAGGCGCGAGCGCCGCCGAGGCGGTCGTGCAGATCGGCATGGTGGTCGAAGGGCTGACGACGGCGCCGGTGCTGCGCGACGTCTCGCACCGCCTCGGTCTCGAGCTCCCGATCACGGAGGGCGTCTGCGCGGTGCTCGGCGGCGTCACGCTGGCCGACCTCGTCGAGCAGCTCATGCGCCGAGCGCCCACGACCGAATAGGGAACTACCATGGTCGGGATGCGGCTCCCCTTCGCGCTGCTTGCGGCTCTGGCGGCGCTCGCCCTCGCGGGCTGCGGCGGCCAGCAGACCGCCGCCACGGACGGCTCCGGCACCGCTGAGCTGGCACCGCGCGACGCGGCCGTCTGGGTGTCGCTCGACACCGACCGGGATTCGGCGCAGTGGCAGGCGCTGACGACGCTGCTCGAGCGTGTGCCGGGTGCCGAGCAGGCGTTCGACAAGCTTGCGGCGGACGCCCTCTCGGAGGACGGGCTCGACTGGCAGGAGGACGTCCTCCCCGCGCTCGGGCCGGAGGTCGTGCTCGTCGTGCCCGGCGGCTCCGGGGAGGCGGTCGCGCTCACCCAGCCGCAGGACGAGGAGAAGCTCCGCGCGCTCGCCGAGCGCGAGCAGGGCACCGTGCTCGGGGAGCACGACGGCTGGACCGTGGTCGCCGAGTCGCAGGCCGCGCTGGACGCCTACGAGACGGCGCTCGCGGACGGGACGCTGGCCGACGAGCCGGACTTCGACGAGGCGGTCGCCGACCTGCCGGAGGAGGCCGTCGCGCGCCTCTACGTCGACGGTAGCGGGCTCGGCGGTGCGCTGGCGAGGGGAGCCGCCCAGGCCGGCTCGGCCGTTCCGGGCGGCGCGGTCGTCACCGGCCCGCTGGCCGGCTCGGCGGGCTCGCTGGGCACGGTCGCGGCGGCGGTCACCGCCGAGGCCGACGGGCTCCGGCTCGTCGCCGACGCGGCCCCCGAGACTGGTGCGCTCGAGACGTTCGACCCGACGCTGCTCGACCGTGTCCCGGCCGACGCGCTCGTCGCGGTCAGCTTCCGGGGCGGGGACGCCGTGCGCAGCCAGCTCGACCAGGCGGGCGGCGGCGCGCTCGGGCCGCAGCTCGAGCAGGCGCTCGGGCTCTCGCTCGACGATCTGGCCGGCCTGTTCGAGGGCGAGGGCGTGCTCTACGTCCGCCCGGGCGCGCCGATCCCCGAGATCACGCTGGCTCTCGACGGCGCGGGCGAGCGCGGGGTGGAGGCGATCGGCCGCCTCGTCC
>DASTPC010000122.1:0-22414 GCA_035720085.1 Gaiellaceae bacterium | reverse complement strand
CGTCGAGCCGTCGCCGGTGACGACGTTGACGACGCCGGCGGGCAGCTCCGCCTGCCTGCAGATGTCGGAGAAGAGCAGCGCCGTCAGAGGCGTGGTCTCCGCCGGCTTGAGCACGACCGTGTTTCCGCACGCGAGCGCCGGCGCGACCTTCCACGCGAGCATCAGGAGGGGGAAGTTCCAGGGGATGATCTGCGCGGCGACGCCGAGCGGGCTGGGCCGCCGGGTCGGAAACGCGTACTCGAGCTTGTCCGCCCAGCCGGCGTAGTAGAAGAAGTGGGCGGCGGCGAGCGGCAGGTCGACGTCGCGCGACTCGCGGATCGGCTTGCCACCGTCGAGCGACTCGGCGACGGCGAGCTCACGCGAGCGCTCCTGCAGGAGCCGCGCGATGCGGAACAGGTACTTGGCGCGCTCGGCCGGGCGCAGGCCCGACCAGCCGTTCTCGAAGGCGTCGCGCGCGGCGCCGACCGCGAGATCGACGTCCTCGGCACCCGCCTGCGCCACCTCGGCCAGGGGCTCCTCCGTCGCGGGCGAGATCGACGGGAACCACTCGCCCGAGCGGGGCTCGACGTGCTCGCCGCCGATGTAGAGGCCGTACCGCTGCTCGAAGCGGACGATGTCGCGCGCCTCCGGCGCGGGGGCGTACTCCCACTCGGGCGGCGCCTGCGCCGGCACGTGGCCGCGCTGCTTCTCGACCTCGCCCATCAGTCGATCGTGAAGTAGTCGGGGGACTGGTAGGCGCCGGTCTTCTGCTTGCGGATCTGCATCAGCACGTCGTTCAGCAGCGTCGAGGCGCCGAACCGGAACAGGTCGGGGGTCAGCCAGTCGGTGCCGAGCGTCTCGTGGACGACGACGAGGTACTGCACCGCCTGCTTGGCCGTGCGGATGCCGCCGGCGGGCTTCATCCCGACGATGCGCCCGGTCTCGTCGTGGACGTCGCGGATCGCCTCGAGCATGCAGAGCGTCACAGGCAGCGTCGCGGCAGGCTGCACCTTGCCTGTCGAGGTCTTGATGAAGTCGGCGCCGGCAGCCATCGCGAGCAGGGAGGCGCGGCGGACGTTGTCGTAGGTGCCGAGCTCGCCGGTCTCGAGGATCACCTTCAGGTGCGCGTCGCCGCACGCCTCTCGCACCCGGACGATCTCGTCGTAGACCTTTGCGTAGCGGCCCGAGAGGAACGCGCCCCGGTCGATCACCATGTCGACCTCGTCCGCGCCGAGCTCGACGGCGCTGCGCACGTCGGCCAGCTTCACCTCGAGCGGCGACTGGCCGGAGGGGAATGCGGTCGCGACGGAGGCCACCTTGACCGTGCTGCCCGCGAGCTTCGCCTTCGCGACAGGCACGAGGTTCGGGTAGACGCACACGGCCGCGACCGAGGGCACGGAGGGGTCGGCGGGGTCCGGCCGGACGGCCTTCGAGCAGAGCGCGGCGACCTTGCCCGGCGTGTCGGCGCCCTCGAGCGTCGTCAGGTCGATCATCCGCACGGCAAGGTCGAACGCGAGCAGCTTCGACTCCTTCTTGATCGAGCGCTTGGCGAGCGTGGCCGCGCGCTCCTCGAGCGCGACGGCGTCGACCGAGCCGATCCGCGGGAGGCGCGGCTCGAGCGGCAGCTCGAAGCCGCCGGGCAGGGCGGGCGCCTGGGCCATGGGGTCAGTGTAGGCCGTGGGCAGCGAGCCGGCGCTCGACCTCGGCGGCCAGCCCAACGGGATCGTCCGCCTCGACCGCGACCAGGTCGGAGCCGGCCCCCGGGACCGCGCGGTCGAGCGCTGGGGCGAGCACGCGGTCGGCGAAGAAGAGAAACGTCTTCAGGCCGTCGCGCCGGAAGCGACCCGCACGGATGTCGCTGAAGGGGACCGACGTGCCGCCCACGCGCAGTCCGTCCCTGTCGTAGTAGCTCGGTCGAGACCGACCTGATCGACCGCAGCGGATTCGCAGCTCCCGAGCGAGCGCGGCGAACGCGGTCCAGCCCGTGAGCCGCACGGTCACCTCGTCGTCGCCGACTCGATGGCTCGTCCCATGGCTCCGAGCTTCGCCTCAGGCCGTCGTGACGTCGGCGGCGGCCGTGCTCGGCCGCTCCTCTCAGAGCCCGAGCCGCTCGAGCTGTGCCGGGTCGCGGCGCCACCGCGGGCGCACCTTCACGACCAGCTCGAGGTAGACCGCGTGGCCCAGCAGCGCCTCGACCTCCGGCCTCGCGCGCGTGCCGATCTCGCGGACCAGCGCGCCGCGCCTGCCGACCACGATGCCCTTCTGCGACTCCGTCTCGACCAGCACGAAGGCGCGCACGCGCCGCTCGTCGACCTCGTCGATCTCGACGGTCAGCGCATGCGGCACCTCTTCGCGCGTCAGCTGCAGCGCCTTCTCGCGGATCACCTCGGCGATCCGCTCCTCGACCGTGAGATCAGTCGTCTGTTCTACCGGGAAGTACGCGGGGCCCTCGGGGAGCAGCTGCACGAGGTCGTCGCGAAGCTCGCCGACGCCGTCCTTCGTGACGGCGCTGATGGGATGCAGGGCGTGGAAGTCCCCGAGTGTCGCCGCCTCCTTCATCTGGCTGGCCACGTGCGCCGGTTTGAGCCGGTCGACCTTGTTGAGCGCGATGATCACCGGCACCCCGAGCCCGAACACGCGTCGCGCGACGAAGCGGTCGCCGGCGCCGATCCGGTCGCGGGCGGAGACGACGAGGAGGACGCTGTCGACGTCGTCGAACGAGGCGTCGACCGTCTCCTGCATGCGCTCGGTGAGCGCGTCCAGCGGCCGCTGGAAGCCCGGCAGGTCGGCGAGCACGAGCTGGAAGCCCGGCCCGTGGGCGACGCCGAAGATCCGCCGCCGCGTCGTGTTGGGGACGCGCGAGGTGATCGCCACCTTGTCGCCGGTGAGGGCATTGACGAGTGTCGACTTGCCGACGTTCGGCCGCCCGGCGACCGCGACGACGCCGCTCTTCATCCGCCGCCGCGCGGGCCACGCGCGTGCCGGCGGCGGTGTCCCGCACCCGACATCCCCGGGACCACCCCCCATGGGGGGTGCGCGAGCACCCCTACCGGAACGGTCGCAGAGATCCTCGCCCGTGTGTGTGACGGCTTCGTGCCGGATGCGTGCCGATCACTCCACAGGGAGCTCATCGGAGCTCGAACGACTCGGGCAGGAGCTCGGCGGGGGTCAGCGTGACGACGCGGCCGGCATTCCGGAAGACGACGCGGTCGACCCCGAACTCGAGCAGCCACTGGCGGCAGCCGCCGCACGGGGAGGCCGTGATCGCGGCGATCGCCACGTCGCCCGGGCGGTGCCCCTCGGCGACCGCGCGCGAGAGCGCCGCCCGCTCCGCGCAGACCCCGAGCGGGTAGGCCGCGTTCTCGACGTTGACACCCTCCACCACGCGGCCGTCGCGCAAGAGCAGCGCGCAGCCGACATGGAACTGCGAGTACGGCGCGTAGGCGCGCACCGCGACGGCGTCCGCGCGGGCGAGCAGCTCCTCGTCGCTCACGCGGAGAACACCTGGAAGATCGCCAGCGTGACGAGGGCGCCGAGCAGCCCGCCGTAGAGCACCTCGACGGCGGAGTGCACGCCTGACTCGACTCGGGTTTGCGCCACCAACAGGGCCATGATGAACGTCAGCGACGAGATCAGGAAGCGGTGGTCGGTGTCGTCGAGGATCAGCGTCGACGCCATCCAGCCGGCGAACGCGACCGCGGCGTGGCCCGACGGCAGCCCGCCGCGCAGCGGCGTCCCGCGCCCGGTCAGCGCCTTCGTCCCGATCACGAGGAAGATCGTCAGCACGAGCGCGATCAGGGTCAGCTCCGCCGGCGTCTCGGAGAGGCGGTCGAGGAAGCGGGAGCTCCGCTCGGCGACGTTGCCCGAGAAGACCAGGTAGCCGACCGCGATCGCGTTGATCGACGCGATCAGCACCGCGCCGGCCGCGATGTCCTTGGCGAGCTTCGCGAGTGGGTCGAACGAGGTGCTCGCGACGTCCACGGCGGCCTCCACGGCGGAGTTGATCATCTCGGCGATCAGGACGAACGCGATCGCCAGCAGGAGCACGATCAACTCGACCCGGCTGACGTCGAACGCAAGCGCCGCGATCAGCACCCCGGCGGCGATCGCGAAGTGGATGCGCAGGTTCCGCTGCGTGCGGAGCACGTGGATGATCCCCTCGAAGGCGTGGTTGAAGCTCTCGAGGAGCGACGGCGGCCGGCGCGTGCGGGGAGCCGCCATCAGCCGCCGTGAGCGCGCTCGCGCGCTTCCATCGCCTCGCCGTGCTCGTAGCCGAGCAGGTGCAGCAGCCCGTGCACGAGCGGCTCGCGCCAGGCCGAGCCGACGACCTGCGGGCAGAGCACGACGTCGCCGAGCGCCCGCGGCACGGTCGGCGGCAGCTCGTCCCGGCCGTCGATCGGGAACGAGAGCACGTCGGTCGCCTCGTCGACGCCGAGGTGCCGCGCCTTCAGCTCGCGGATCTCGTCCGGCCGCACGAACGCGAGCCCGAGCTCGCCGGAGTCGACGCCCTCTGCTGCAAGCACCCGCTGGGCCAGCTCCACGGCGGCCTGCTCGTCGACGGCGGCCCCGCTGCGGTTGGTGATCTCGACCTCGACCACGCGTCTACGTGCGGCGCGCGGTGCCGGTCTCCTCCGCGTGGCGCTTGTACGCCTCCACGATCCGCTGCACCAGCTTGTGGCGGACGACGTCCTGGTGGCCGAACTCGACGAACGCGATCCCGTCGATCTCGCCGAGGATCCGCCGTACCTGGATCAGCCCCGACGCCTGCTCGCGCGGGAGGTCGATCTGCGTGACGTCGCCCGTCACGACCACCTTCGACCCGAACCCGAGCCTCGTCAGGAACATCTGCATCTGCTCCGGCGTCGTGTTCTGGGCCTCGTCGAGGATGATGAAGGAGTCGTTCAGCGTGCGCCCGCGCATGAACGCGAGCGGTGCCACCTCGATCGTCCCTCGCTCCATGTAGGCGGCCAGCCGGTCGGCGTCGAGCATGTCGTAGAGGGCGTCGAACAGCGGGCGCAGGTAGGGGTCGACCTTGGCCAGCATGTCGCCCGGCAGGAAGCCGAGCCGCTCGCCGGCCTCGACCGCGGGACGGGTGAGGATGATCCGCCCCACCTGTTTCTCCTGTAGGGCGGCGACGGCGAGAGCCATCGCCAGGTACGTCTTGCCCGTGCCGGCCGGCCCGATCCCGAACGTCACCGTGCAGGAGCGGATTGCGTCGACGTAGCGCTTCTGCGTGACCGTCTTCGGTGAGATCTTCTTGCCGCGATGGCGCCAGACGACGTCCTCGAAGACGTCGCGGATGTCCTCGGCCTGGTCGAGCGCGGCGACGACCGCGCCGACGGTGTCGGGGCCGATCGAATGGCCCCCCTCGACCAGCTCGACGAGCTCGTCGAGCACCGCGCGGGCTTCGGCCACGTGCGGCGCGGCGCCGTCCAGGGTGAGCTTGTTGCCGCGCAGCGAGATCGAGCAGCCGAGCCGTTCTCGCAGCGAGTCCAGGACCCCGTCCCCCACGCCCGCCAGCTCGGCCGCCACGTCGTTCGGGACGACCATCACGTCTTGCATTCCGTTCGCAGTGTAGGCGCAGCCCGGACGGGGAGACCCGTCCGGGCGAGATCGCCCCGCCAGCCGGCAGGCGTTGCAGTTTCGACACGATCCCGTTGGCCACGCGTGCGTCCTGGTCGCGTAGCGTTCGTTCGGGGGGCCGCGCGCCCCCCATGGGGGGCGCCACCCCCGGGTGGAGGCGTCGGCGCGGTCCGCCACGCCGGCGCCGGTACGGTCCGCGTCGATGGCAGAGGCACGGGTCGAGGGGCGGGTCGAGCCTGGCTTCGAGCCCGTGCGGGACGCGTTCGCCGATGGCTTCGCGAGCGCGGGCGAGCTGGGGGCGTCGGCGGCGGCGGTCGTCGACGGCACGCTCGTGGTCGACCTCTGGGGCGGGAGCGTCGACGAGACCGGTCGTCCGTGGCAGCGGGACACGCTCGTGAACGTGTTCTCGGTCACGAAGCCGCTCGCCGCCGCGTGCCTGCTCGTCCTCGTCGAGCGCGGCCGGCTGGCGCTCGACGACGCGGTTGCGCGGTGGTGGCCGGAGTTCGAGGCGGCGGGCAAGGAGGAGGTAACGGTGCGCCAGGTGCTCGCCCACCAGGCGGGGCTCGACTACTTCCGAGAGCAGCTTGCGCCCGACGACCTGCTCGACTGGGACCGCGCGACGGCCCTCCTCGCGGGCTCGCCGCCGCGCTGGCCCCCCGGCTCGACGCACGGGGAGCACGCGGCCTACTACGGCCACCTGGTCGGCGAGCTCGTCCGCCGTGTCGACGGCCGCTCGCTCGGGCGCTTCCTGCGCGACGAGCTCGCCGGGCCCTGGCAGCTCGACTTCCACGTCGGCCTCGGACCGGGCGAGCTGACCCGCGCGGCCGACGTCGTCGACCCGGACGGCGGCTTCCGGCGCGAGGCGCTCGCGGGCCCGGAGCCGTACCGCCTGGCCGTGGACAACCCGCCGGCCATGCTCGATCCGGCCGTCGTCAACTCGGCGCGATGGCGCGAGGCCGAGATCCCGGCTGTGAACGGCCACGGCACCGCCCGAGCCGTCGCGCAGTTCTACGCCGGCCTCGCCGCAGGCGGCGTGCTCGACGGCGTGCGCCTGCTCTCGGACGACCTGGTCGCGCAGATGCTCGCCGCACAGCACGAGGGCGAGGACGAGGTGGTCGGGCGTCACGTCGCCTGGGGGCTCGGCGTGCAGGTGGACGCGGAGGGCTACGGGCTGGGCGGGATCGGCGGCAGCGCCGGCTGGTGGGACACGCGCGGCTACGCATTCGGCTACGCGACACGCCGCCTCGGCACTCACGACTGCGCTGAGGCCGTCGAGGCGGCGCTCGCGCGCTGCCTCGAGCGCTAGGCGAGCTTCTCGCGGACGAGCTGGCTGACGCTCGAGCCGTCGGCGCGCCCGGACACCTGCGGCATGACGTCTGCCATCACGCGGCCGAGGTCGCGGATCGACGTGGCACCGACTTCGGCGATCACGTCGTCGATGATCTCCTCCAACTCCTCCTCGCTGAGCGGCTCGGGCATGAACTCCTCCAGGACGTCGAGCTCGTATTCCTCGCCGTCGGCCTGCTCGGCCCGGCCCGCCTGCTCGTACGCCTCGGCGGCCTCGACGCGCTTCTTGCGCTCGCGCTGGAGCACCTGCAGCTCCTCGTCCTCGGACAGGGGCCGCTGCAGCTCCTTCTCGGCCGACCGGAGGCTGGAGAGGATCAGGCTGAGGGCGTCCCGCCGGTCGTCGTCGCGCGCGAGTCGCGCCTCCTTGAGCTCATCCTCGATGCGGGCGATCAGCGTCATTCGAACTCCGGCAGCGCGCCGCCGAGCAGGTGCCAGTGTAGGTGGAAGACCGTCTGGCCGCCGCCGGGTCCGACGTTGACGACGACGCGGTAGTCCTCCAGGCCGGCGACGCGCGCGGTGTCGGCGACGAAGCGGAGCATGCGCGCCGCCTCCTCGTCGGGCAGCTCACCGATGTCGCGGAACGTGTCCAGGTGCCGCTCGGGCAGCACGAGCAAGTGGACGGGCGCTTTCGGGGCGATGTCCCGGATCGCGACGAAGCCGTCCGTCTTCGCAACGTGGTCGCCCTCCCGGGCGAGCGTGCAGAAGAGACAGTCAGGCTGCATCCGCCAGCACCCCCTCCTCGGTGACCGCCGCGCCGCGGACGCGGACGAGCTCACCCACGGGCGCGTCGACGAGCCACGGCGAGTAGTCCGCGCCGTAGCCGCGGCCGGGGCGGTCGACGAGGACGACGTCCTCGCGACCGAGCTTCTCCCGCCAGTGGTCCCGGCAGGCGTCGCGTGAGAGTGCGCGCAGCCGGGCGCTCCGGGCCTTCTTCACCTCGGCCGGGACGGTGTCCTCGGCCGCCGTCATCGTTCCCGGCCGCGGCGAGTAGGGGAAGACGTGCACCTTCGTGATCCGCGCGCGCCCGACCGCAGCGAGCGTGTTCGCGAACGCGCGCTCGTCCTCTGCTGGGAACCCGACGATCACGTCTGTCGTCAGGTTGAAGTCGCGCAGCGGGCGGAGCTTGGCCAGGTAGGTGTCGACCCGGTAGCGCCGGCCCATCGCGGTCAGCACCCCGTCGTCCCCGGACTGGAGCGGCACGTGGAGGTGACGCGACGCGGTCGGCGTCTCGCGCAGCGCCTGCACGAGGTCGGCGGTGACGTGGTTGATCTCGATGGAGGACAGACGGAGGCGCTCGACTCCCTCGACAGCGCCCGCCGCCCGGACGAGGCGTGCGAGCGTGAAGCCCGCCTCTCGGTCGCGGAAGCAGCCCAGATTGACCCCCGTGAGGACGATCTCGCGGTGCCCCTGCCCGGCCCGCCGGCGCACCTCGGCGAGGACGGCCGCGGCCGTACGGCTGCGCGTCGCGCCGCGCACGCGCGGGATCACGCAGAAATGGCAGGAGAAGCTGCAGCCGTCCTGGATGCGGACGAACGCACGCACGCGGTCGAGCCCGTACGGTGCAGTGACGCAACCGATGGCGCCGACGTCGCCGGCCACCCAGGCCGCCGTCTCCTCGCTCGGCCGGTCGACGACGGTCACGTTGGCGGGCAGGCCGTCGAGCGCGCCGGGTAGAGCCGCTGCGCACCCCGTCGCGTAGACGCGGGCATGCGCGCGCGCCGCGCGGGAGAGCGCCTGGCGCGACTTGGAGACCGCCTCGTGCGTGACGCAGCAGGTGTTTACAACGGCGACGTCACCCGCGGCGCGAGCCTCGACGTGGCCGTCGGCGACGAGCCGCTCGCGGACGGCCTGTGCGTCGGCGAAGGAGACCTTGCAGCCGAGGAACCGGGTGGTGAACGACGCCATCTCCGCAAGCTTAGGGTCTTCCGGCTGCCGAGCCTGTGCGCGCAGCACCGCGAGCCGAGGTGACCCGGCGCCTCTCGGCCGTCGCTCGAGCGGTTCCGACCCTCAGTCGCGCTCGAGCAGGTCGGCGGCCCAGCCGTCCAGCCCGCGGCGGGCGCGAGGCCTCCATCCCGGCGACTCGGGCCGCTCGCCGACGAGGTAGCCGCTCGTCACCGCCAGCCCCGCCTCGGCGCGGTCGAGCGTGTCCTCGACCGCCGGCAGCGCGATGTTCGCGACGACGACGTCCGCGGCCGGGAGTGCCTCGGTCGACGCGTCCGCGAGCCGGACGTCCACGTCGACGCCGTTCGCCGCCGCGTTCGCACACGTCACCTCGACGGCGACCGGGTCGACGTCGACCGCCGCGACCGGGTCGAAGCCGAGCCGCCGCGCGGCGATCGCGAGCACCCCGGAGCCGGAGCCGACGTCGAGCAGGCTTCCTCCTTCGAGGCCCGCGAGCAGCTCGACGCAGAGCCTCGTGGTCGGGTGGGCGCCGGTGCCGAAGGCGAGACCGGGGTCGATCACCACTGCCGGCAGCCCGGCGGGCACCGGCTCCCACGGCGGCCCGATCCACACCCCGCCGGCGACGACCGGCCGGTGGAACGACCGCCAGCGGTGCTCCCAGCCGGGCGGCACCGGCGCGCTTTCGAGCTCTCGTCCGAGCGCGTCGCGCAGCTGCAACTCGCCGGCCGCGCCGAGGTACACGGCCAGCTCGACGGCGCCGTCGACCTCGATCTCCTCGAAGCCCTCGGGGACGAGCTCGAGGAGGCGCGCCCGGGCCTCCTCGGCGAGCTCGGGCGGAACGCGCACCGATACACGACGGAGCTCGTTCACCGCGCTAGCCCCCGCGTCGCTCACCGGTGCACGCCGGCCACGCACGGCCTGCGCCGACGCGGTGTTGGCGGCAGCTGCGGGCAACGGGCGCACGGGCGCCGGCTTTCGCGCGGCAGCGCGGGCCGGCACGCAGCGAGCGACGGCGCCGCACCACCGTGCAGACCGGCGGCGACGACGCGCACCGAGCCGTTCGACCCGCTGGAACCGCGTCTCGACTCGCCCTCATCCGGCAACCGCCTGCCCCTGCGGTCGAGTGTCGGCGGGTGCGGGCGCGAGCCGACACGCGTCAGCGGAACGCGCTGCGCAGCCGCTCGAAGAAACCGTCGTCGCGCCGGTACGACTCTTCGCCGAGCGTTCCGGCGAGCTGTTCGAGCTGCGTCCGCTGCTCCGGGGTCAACCGCGTCGGCACCCGGACGTCGACGTGGACACGAAGGTCGCCGCGCCGCCCGGTGTCGAGCGAGGGCATGCCTCGTCCCTTGACGACGCGCAGCTCGCCCGGCTGGGTGCCAGCCGGAACCTCGACCTCGAGCGACCCTTCCGGCGTCGGCACCTCGACCGTGGCGCCGAGCGCCGCCTCGACCATCGTCAGCTCGACGCTGGTGACCAGATCGTCGCCGTCCCGCAGCAGCCGCTCGTCGGGGTCGACGCGGACGAGCACGAACACGTCCCCAGAGCCGCCGCCGAACGCTCCTGCGTGCCCCTCGCCGCGCAGGCGGATCCGCTGGCCGTCGTGGATCCCGGCAGGGATGTCGACGGGGATCGTCCGGCTCTCGAGGGTGCGGCCGACACCGTCGCAGTCGCGACACGGGCTCTCCACGATCCGGCCCGTGCCCTCGCAGCGGGGGCACGTCCCGGAGCGGACGAACTGGCCGAACACGCTCTGGGACACCTGCTGCAGCCGTCCGGCGCCGCCGCAGGTCGGGCACGTCGTGGGCTCGGTCCCCGGCTCGGCGCCGTTTCCCCCGCAGCGCACGCAGGTGACCGCGACCCGGGTGCCGACGTCGACAGACGTCCCGCCGAACGCCTCGGCGAGCCCGATCTCGACGACCGCCGTCACGTCCGCACCCCGGGCAGGCCTGCTGCCTCCCGGTGCGCCGCCGAACACGCCGTCGCCGAAGAACGCGGCGAAGATGTCGGAGAGGTTGCCGAGGTCGAAGTCCGTTCGCGTGAAGCCGCCTCGGCGGAGGCCCGCGTGGCCATAGCGGTCGTACAGCCGCCGTGTCTCCGCGTTCGAGAGCACCTCGTAGGCCTCGGCGAGCTCGCGGAAGCGCTCGCCCGCCTCGGGGTGGTCGGAGACGTCCGGGTGCAGCTCGCGGGCGAGCCGCCGGAAGGCTCGCTTGATCTCGGTCTCGGTGGCGTCGCGCGCGACGCCGAGCAGCTCGTAGAGGTCGCGCTCGGCGGTCGCCATCGCTCGAAGCGTAGCCCCGTCGCCGGCCCGCACCGGACGCAGTGCTAGGGCACGCTCGCGCGCTCGAGCACGACATATCCGGACACCGGGCGGTACCCCAGCTTCCGGTTGAGCGCGAGCATCGCGTGGTTGCGCGCGTCGTTCTCCGTCTCGATCCGGGTCGCCCCGACCACAATGACGTGACGGAGCGCCAGGAGCTTCAGCGCGGTGGCGATCCCGCGCCGGCGGTACACGCGGTCGACGCCGGCGACGTCGCTCGTGGCCGTCAGGTCGTCCTCGACGGACACGACGACGAGACCGACGAAGCGATCGCCCACCGCGGCGACGAACTGCCCCTCCGGCCGGAAGCCTGCGCTCCCCACCACGGCGCTGCGCCACGTCTCGTAGCCCGGGAAGGTGCCGTCCGACGCCGGGTCGTCGATGCTCGCGATCCGATTGATCGCGTACAGCGCACGCAACGGCTCCTCTCCGTCACCGGCCTCCGCCAGCGAGAACAGCCGTATCGCTGACGCGCGCACGCGCGAGACGGCGGCGGTCAGCTCGCCCTCCCGGAACGTCGTCAGGTCGAGGGCGGAACGGATCGAGCGGCGTGCCGGCCCGAAGCCACGGCGGCGTGCGAACGCGATCGACCGGAAGTCGTCGTCTCGAGCTTCGGCGCGGAGCGGCGTGGCGCCGTGCGCTGCCGCGAGAGCCTCGACTGCGCGGGCGAGCGCCGAGCCGACCCCACGCCCGGTGAATGCCGGCTCAACCGCGACCTCGACGTCCACGAGCCCGGTGGGCTTGGAGGGGTACCGGATCAGGGCGGCCGCGCCGACGACGACGTCGTCCGCGAGGGCCACCCAGCGCCGCACGAGCTTGCCGGGCCGCGGCGTGTCCGTCTCCATGAGGTCGACCGCCGTGACGCGCTGCAAGCCCGCCCGGGTCATGAGGTCGGCGATCGCAGCGTAATGTCGCTCGGGAGCGGCGAGCGCGAGCTTCACCGTCACGCCCCTTCGTAGACCTCCTCCACGTAACGCGACAGCTCGAACGCCGCCGCGCGTACGGAGCGGATCGCCTTCTCGTAGTCCATCCGCAGCGGTCCGAGCAGGCCGACCGTCCCGAGCGACCGGTTCGCGAGCCCGTAGCTGGCCCCGACGTACGAGACGTCTCGCCAGTGGTCGCCCTCGACCTCGGGACCGACCCGGACGACAGTCCGGCGCGGGTCGAGCGCATCGGAGAGGAGGTCCAGCATCGCTGCGCGCCGCTCGAGCAGCGCGAGCAGGTGCCGGCACGCCTCGAGCTCGTCCGCCCGGGCATCGACGAGCAGGCCCGCCGCGCCGCCGACGTACAGTTGCTGGCGCGACTCGGCGAGCGCCGCCGCGAACGCCGGACGGATCAGCCCCAGGAACTGGGCCTCGCGCGACGGCAAACCGGGATCTTCGAGCCGCCGCCGGAGCGCCGTCGTCCCGAGACGCAGCCCGGCGAGGCCTTCGTTCAGGTACTCGTGCGCCCAGGCAGCCAGGCCGGCGTCGATCGGCTCGTCGAGCTCGAACACGCGCTTCGTGACGCCGCCGGCCGACGTGATCACGACGACCACGACGACGCGCGGCTGCAGGACCAGCACCTCGACATGCCGGATCGTCGCTGCGCCCGGTGAGGGCGCAGACACGAGCGCGAGCAGGCGCGTCGCCTCGGACAGCGCCTCCGTCGTCGCCTGAAGGGCGGCCTCCAGCTCGGTGCGCATCGCGACGAGGTCGAGCGACAGCCCTACCGGCCTCCCCTCGACGGACTCGACGAGCCGCTCCGCGTAGAGCCGATAGCCCCCCTCGGTGGGAATCCGCCCGGCAGAGGTATGCGGATGCGTCAGCAGGCCGAGAGACTCGAGCTCGGCGAGCTCGCTGCGGACCGTCGACGACGAGACGTCGAGCCCGGAGCGTTCGACGAGCGACTTCGACCCGACGGGTTGTCCGGTAGCCACGTACTCCTCGACGACCCGGCGTAGGATCTCGCGCTGCCGCGGCGTCAGCCCTTCCATCGAACGATGGTATCCGGGCGCCCTTGGACGCCGCAGGCTCGGAGCCGCCGGTCGAGCGGCGGCTCAGCCGGCCAGGCGAGTCGCGCCGGTGCCTGCGGGCTCGACCCGCGTGAGCTCGTCGCCGTCCTCGGGCCAGCGCAGTAGCTCGGCGGTCACCGCTCCGCCGAGGAACCGACCGCGGCGAGTCAGCGAGACACGTGCGGCGACGGAGCCGACGTCGACCGACCGTGCGACCAGGCCGCGCTCCCGCAGCCGCTCGAGCGCCTCCCTGTCGATCACGGACTCCAGGCCCTGGCTCAGCGTCAGCGGTTCGTCCAGCCGGAGCCCGAGCATCACGCGTTCGAGCGCCTGGGTCGACTCGTCGAGCGACTCCACGGCTCCCGGTGGCGGTACACCGTCCCGCAGCGCCACCTCGTAACGCCGGAGCGATGGATCGTTACGCCTCCGCTCGCCGGCGACGGTCGAGACGGCGCCGACACCGATGCCGACGTAGTCGTGCCCGCGCCAGATGGCTAGGTTGTGCTGCGCGCGGAGATCTCGCTGCCGCCCGTCGCGTTCAAGCGACCGGCAGAAGTTGGCCGTCTCGTACCAGCGGAAGCCGGCCATCTCGAGCCGCTCGACCACGCGCGCGAAGTACCCCTCCATCGCCTCCGCCTGGCGACCGAGCTCGTCGCCCCACGCGTGCGAAAAGCGCGTGCCCGGCTTGGCCTCGAGCTCGTAGCAGGAGAGGTGCTCGGGCGCGAGCGCGAGCGCCTCGGCGAGATCCCGCTCCAGCTGGGCGGCGCTCTGGCCCGGGATGCCGTACAGGAGGTCGAGCGAGATGTTGTCGAAACAGGCATCACGGAGAGCGTGCACAGCGCGTCGGACGTCATCGGGCGTCGCACGACGTTCGAGCACGCCGAGGAGCGACGCGTCGAAGCTCTGGGCCCCGAGCGACACGCGCGTGACGCCTCCGTCGCGCAGGAGCGCGGCGAGCTCCGGCGTCACGGTCTCGGGGTTTGCCTCGACCGTCACCTCGTTCGCGTCAGGCAGCGCCGCGAGCACCCGGACAAGTGCCGGCTGCTCCGTGTAGGAGGGCGTCCCACCGCCGACGAAGACCGTGTCGAGCCGCTCGGCGAGCTGCGGCCGCGCCAGCTCGAGGTCCGCCAGCAGCGCGTCGGCGTACGACTCGTGCTCGGCGCTCCGGCCGACCACCGTCACGAAGTCGCAGTACCCGCAGCGGTGCGCGCAGAAAGGGAGGTGGACGTACAGGTGCCGGACCGAGCCCCGCAGGTCGACCCCTACCGCTTCTGACCGTTGAGGTTGAGCACCGCCAGGAACGCCTCCTGCGGCACCTCGACCCCGCCCACCTGCTTCATCCGCTTCTTTCCCTTCTTCTGCTTCTCGAGCAGCTTCCGCTTGCGCGTGATGTCCCCGCCGTAGCACTTGGCGAGCACGTCCTTCCGCTTCGCCTTGACCGTCTCCCGCGCGATCACGCGCGACCCGATCGCGGCCTGGATGGGCACGTCGAACATCTGCCGCGGGATCTCCTCGCGCAGCCGCTCGACGAGCTGCTTGCCGCGTTCGTAGGCCGCGTCGCGGTGGATGATCAGCGACAGCGCGTCGACTTGCTCCCCGCCGACGAGCACGTCGACCCGGGTCAGGTCACCTTCGCGGAAGCCCGCGAGGTCGTAGTCGAAGCTCGCGTACCCGCGTGTCCGCGACTTGAGCTGGTCGTAGAAGTCCAGCACGATCTCGCCGAGCGGTAGCTCGTAGGCGAGCAGCACCCGCTCCTCCGACAGGTACTCCATGTGGTCGAAGCGGCCGCGCCGCTCGTTGCAGAGCTGCATCACGTCGCCGACGTACTCCTTCGGCACGATCACCGAGGCCTTGATGTACGGCTCCTCGACGCGCTCGACCTCCCGCGGCATCTCCGCCGGGTTGTGCACCTCGAACGGCTCGCCGTTCCGCGGCTCGACGCGGTAGGCGACGTTCGGCGCCGTCACCAGCAGGTCGAGGTCGAACTCGCGCTCGAGCCGCTCGCGCACGATCTCCATGTGCAGGAGGCCCAGGAAGCCACAGCGGAACCCGAACCCGAGCGCCTGCGAGGTCTCCGGCTCGTAGAAGAGGGCCGCGTCGTTGAGCTTCAGCTTCTCGAGCGCATCCCGGAGCTCCGGGTAGTCGTCCGAGTCGGTCGGGAACAACCCGGCAAAGACCATCGGCTTCACGTCCTTGTAGCCGGGCAGCGGCGCCGCCGCCGGCCGGCGCTTCGCCGTCAGCGTGTCGCCGACGCGCAGCCGGGAGACGTCCTTGAGCCCTGTCACGACGTAGCCGACCTCGCCGGCCTCGAGGGCTGCGACCGGCGTCCGCGCAGGCGACATGAAGCCGAGCTCCTCCGCCTCGAACTCGGTGCCGAGCGCCATCGCGCGCACCGACTCGCGCGTCTCGAAGCGCCCGTCGACCACCCGAACGAACGCGATCACGCCGCGGTACTGGTCGTACGAAGAGTCGAAGACGAGCGCGCGCGGCGGCGCGTCCAGGTCGCCTCCGGGCGCCGGGATCCGCTCGACGATCGCGTCGAGCACCTCCCCGACACCGGCGCCGGTCTTGGCAGAGATGCGCATGACCAGTGCCGCGTCGCCGCCGATCAACCCCGCGACCTCGTGCGCGGCGCCGTCCGGGTCGGCCTGCGGCAGGTCGATCTTGTTCACGACCGGGACGATCTCCAGGTCGTTCTCGATCGCGAGATAGGCGTTCGCGAGCGTCTGTGCCTCGATCCCCTGAGCCGCATCGACGACGAGCACGGCGCCCTCGCACGCCTGTAGCGACCTGCTCACCTCGTAGGTGAAGTCGACGTGCCCGGGCGTGTCGATCAGGTTGAGCTGGTGCCCCTTCCAGGCCACGCGCACGGCCTGCGCCTTGATCGTGATCCCGCGCTCCCGCTCGAGCTCCATCGAGTCGAGCAGCTGGTCGCGCATGTCCCGCTCGCTCACGGTCTCCGTGACCTGGAGGATGCGGTCGGCCAGGGTCGACTTGCCGTGGTCGATGTGCGCGATGATCGAGAAGTTGCGGATCCGGGCCTGGTCCATGCGTCAGCCGGTGTCGGGCGCCCGGCGCAGCAACGGTAGCAACGCCTCGAGCTCGCGCACTCGCAGCGCCCGGCAGGCGAGCAGGTAGACGCCGACCGCCACGAGCAGCCCGCCGCCGACAGAGACGAGCTGTCCTCCGAGGGAGCGCCCGAGCGCCGCGTCGAGGCCGTACCAGGCAGCGAGCGAGGAGGCGGCGGCAACGCCCGACGCGGCCAGGATGCGTCCCACGGAGACGGCCGTATGCGTGAGGCCCGTGAGGTGGATGCGCGTGCGCAACACGGCGAGAAGGGCGACGGCGCCGATCACGTTCACGACCGCGGTCGCGAGCGGGATCCCCCAGGCCCCGAGCCGGTAGAAGAACGCGTCGAAGACGGCGTTCAGCGCCAGCGTGGCAAGCGCGATCGTGGTCGGCAACCAGTTCGACTGCAGGCCGTAGAACGAGCGCGTCAGCATCAGCATCCAGCCGTTGAAAACGAGCCCAAGCGAGAACGCGGCGAGGCACTGGGCGACGACGGGCACATCCTCCTCGGTGAAGGCTCCGCGCTGGTACACGAGCCGGACGATCGGCTCGGCCAGGACGATCGAGACCAGCGCCGCGGGAGTCAGCAGGAAGGCGATCTGCCGCAGCCCCGTGTCGACCGTGTGCCGGAAGCCGGCGAGGTCGGCGCGCGCTGCGAGCCGGGCGAGTGTGGGGAACAGGATCGTCGCGACGGCGACCGAGAACATCCCCTGCGGCAGCATGTAGAGCCGGAAGGCCTTGTCGATCGCCGCCGGCGCGAGGTCCGGGTCGATCAACCTGGAGGCGAACAGCATCCCGACCACCGCCTGCGCGTTGATCAACCCCAGCGTGATCGTGACCGGGAGCATCAGGACGAAGAACCGCCGCACGGCCGGGTCACGCCAGTCGAGCACCACTTGCAGGCGCCCGTCGAGGCCGCGCAGCCAGGGCAGCGGCAGCAGGAACTGGATCAGCGTGCCGACCAGGATCGAGCCGGCGTAGACGTACAGCTTCGCATCCTCCCCGTCGGCCCGCGGCACGCCGATCACGAGCCCGACGATGATCGCGAGGTTCCAGAAGACCGGCGTCAGGGCGGGCACCGTGAACTGGTCGTAGGTGTTGAGAATTCCCACTACCACACCCGTCAGGCCCAGCAGCACGACGATCGGGAAGAGGACGCGGGAGAGCCCGACGGCGAGGTCGAAGTCACCGCCGGGGTCGCCGAAGGGGCGGATCACGAGCGGCGCGGCGAGGATGAAGAAGGCCGTCAGCCCGCCGAGCACGAGCAGCACGAGCCAGAAGATCGTCGACGCCACGCGCCAGGCGCGCGCCCGCTCGCCGCGCTCGAGCAGCTCGCTGAAGACGGGCACGAACGCGCCCGAGAGCGCCGCATCGGCGACGAGCGCGCGTACGAGGTTGGGGATCTGGAACGCGACGGTGAACGCATTGATCTTCCCGGCGATGCCGAAGTAGTTCGCCGCGACGATCTCCCGCACGAGGCCGAGGACGCGGGAGACACCGGTCGCGAGCGAGAAGATCGCGGTCGATCGCGCAAGACGGCGGCGATGCGCCCCTGGCTCGGCGGTGTCGGACATCCGGCTCACTTTCGGCACGCTCTCGTCACCCACCTGCGCACTCTCGCTGGTTAGGATCGAAATCGGGGAGGAGGAGTGGCGGCCCCCACGCGCGGGGACGCTGCGGAGAGGGTTCTGCTACGATCTCGCCGCCCGCGCGAGCGGGCATTTCCACGCCGATGCCGAACATCAAGCAACAGGAGAAGCGCGTCCGGATCGCCTCGCGCCAGCGGCTCGAGAACCTCCGCTACCGCTCGACGATCAAGACGCTCGCGAAGCGCCTCGACGACGCGGTCGCCGGCGGCGACGCCGAGGCGGTCGCCGCGGCGCATCGCCGGCTCGTGCAGACGATCGACCGCGCGGCTGCGCACGGCGCGATCCACCGGAACACCGCGTCGCGGCGAAAGTCGCAGGCGGCGCGGGTCGTGGCCGGCCCCGAGAGCTAGGCTCGACCGCTGCTACGCTCGCGGCGGGTGGCCCGCCGCGCCGCGAACCTGCTCGCGTACACCGTCGTCGCCGGAGTGGTGCTCGTCGCCCCTGCAGCCACCTCCGCGCAGGACGCCACGCGCCTGCTCGACCGCGTTGCCGGCGGAGGCTACGTGCTCGTCTTCCGGCATGCGGCGACGGACTTCTCCAAGCCCGACGCAGACCGGGTCGTGCTCGGCGACTGCGGCACGCAGCGGAACCTCTCCTCGCAGGGCCGGGCGGACGCGCGCACGGTCGGAGCCGGCGCGCGCCGCGTCGGCGTCCGGCTCGGACGCGTGCTCGCGAGCCCGTACTGCCGGACGATCCAGACGGCCAGGCTCGCGTTCGGCCGCGCGACGAGGCACGCGGCGCTGCTGAACACGATCGCCGCCGCACACGACGCCGCGTGGCGCCGCCAGATCCGTGCTGCCAGGGCTCTCTTCGCCCGAGCGCCCGTGCCCGGCACGACCGACGTCCTGGTCACCCACGGGAGCGTCGTGACGGACGTCAGCGGCGAGGTGCTCGCCGAGGGCGAGGCGCTCGTGCTCCGCCCTGGCGGGAGTGGACGGTTCACCGTCGTCGGCAGGCTGCAGCCCGGGGACTGGCGGCCGATCCGGCGCTCGCCCTCCGCGCTGGTCGTCGCCGGCCTCTCGCTGCGGGAGTACCAGGTGCCCGCCGGCTCCCACCCCCACGACGTCGCACCGGCGCCCGACGGTGCCGTCTGGTATACGGCGCAGGCCGTCGGGGCGCTGGGGAGGCTCGATCCGCGCACGGGGCAGACCAGGCACATCGCGCTGGGCGAAGGCTCCGCTCCGCACGGCGTGATCGTCGGACCCGACGGTGCACCCTGGATCACCGACGGCGGGCTGAACGCGATCGTCCGCGTGCATCCCAAGACGCGTGCGATTCGGCGTTATCCGCTGCCCGCCTCCGCCGGTTACGCGAACCTCAACACCGCCACGTTCGACCGCTCCGGCGTGCTCTGGTTCACGGGCCAGAGCGGCGTCTACGGGCGCCTTGATCCGAGGACCGGGAGGATGCGCGTGTTCCGGGCGCCGCTCGGCGAAGGGCCGTACGGGATCACCACCACGCCGGCCGGCGCCGTCTACTACGCATCGCTTGCCGGGAGTCACGTGGCGCGCATCGACGTGCAGACGGGCCGTGCGACCGTCCTGCGTCCCCCGACCCCGGGCCAGGGCGCGCGCCGGGTGTGGTCGGACTCACACGGCCGTATCTGGGTGAGCGAGTGGAACGCCGGCCGCGTCGCACGGTACGACCCGGCCGCACGACGCTGGCGGGAATGGCGGCTCCCCGGCGGCAGCCCTCAGCCCTACGCGGTCTACGTGGACGACGCGGACGACGTCTGGCTGACCGACTTCGGCGCGAACGCGCTCGTCCGCTTCGACCCGGACCGCGAGCGCTTCGACGTCGTCCGGCTGCCCAGCGACGGCGCGGACGTCCGCCAGCTGCTCGGTCGTCGCGGCGAGGTGTGGGGCGCCGAGTCGGGCACCGACAAGCTGGTCGTCATCCGGCGCCGGTAGACCGGCCGCGCCGGGCGGTCAGGCCCGACGGCCGGGCTCCCGGCTGAGGTCGACGAGCGCCCGTTGCAGCTCCAGGTCTGGAGGCAGCCTGCCCGCTCCCTTGAGGGCGAGGTCGAGCGCGGCGAGCCGGTCCGTCGCGTCGCGGAGCTCGTCGACAGAGAAGCGCTCGGCCTGCCCGAACAGCTTCTCGGCGTAGAACTGGTGCATCCGAAGCTTCCCCGCCGCGTCGCGCGGGCGGACGCCCTCCGCGGCGAGGTGCTTCACCTGGCGGAGCTTGCCGGCGTGCCCCGAGAGCGCCGCGGCGAGCCGAGGCGCGACGTCCCGGCGCGGTCGCCCCTCGCGCTCGAAGATCGCCTCGCTCAGCTCGAGCGTGCGTGGCACGTCGCGCATCGCCCACGCGTCGGTGAGGGCGAAGCTGGGCGTCTCGGCCGACGCCGCGACGAGCTGCTCGACCTCGCGCTCCCCGATCGGCTCGCCCGCCGCCCAGGTCGCGATCTTCCCCACCTCGGCGGCGAGCGCGCGCAGGTCGTTGCCGACCAGGTGCACGAGCGCCGCGCACGCCTCGTGGTCGGCCTGGACGCCGGCGGCCTTGAACTGCGCGGCGACCCACTTGGACAGATCGCGCTTCGGGGCGTCGTACGCGAGCACCGTCCCGGCCTTGGCGCAGGCCTTGGCAAGTACCGAGTCCTTCTTCACGGCGTGCCCGACGAGTCCGAGCACGGTCGTCTCGGCAGGCGCTGCGAGATACTCGGCGACCGCCTGCTGGTCGGCCGCCTTCCAGCCGCCCGTGAGGCGCCCGTCGGCGTTTGGCCGCCCGTCGACGTCCAGCACGACGACGAGGCGCGCGTCGCCGAAGAGGCTGCCGGCGTTGCAGAGCGCGACCGCTTCGGCGCCGCCGGTCTCCGGAGCGGCGACGACCTCGACTGCCTCGGGCTCGAAATGCCGCCGCAGCCGGGCGAGCGCGGTTTCGATCTTGGGCCGATCGCTGCCGGTCAGCAGATAGGCGCGCTCGAGCTCGGTCTCGGACATGCGGCAACCGTACTCGACGGGACGGGCACGTCCTGGAGCGCGTCCGCCTCCTCCGCGGGCCGGCCGAACGGCGCACGCGCAGCGTTCGGCCGTCGGACTCGACGACCACGTTGCCGTCGCGGTCGGTCCGCAGGAGCTGCAGGCCCGGCACGGCCTCGAGGGCCGCGATCGTCTCGGACCGCGGATGGCCGTAGTCGTTTCCCCGACCGACCGAAACCACCGCCACGCGTGGGCGCAGCTCCGTGAGTGCGTCGGGGAGGCCCTCGTCCTCGGAGCCGTGGTGCGCGACCTTCAGCACCTCGACAGGCGGGAGCCGTAGGCGGCGCGTGACGTTCGACTCCGCATCGGCCGTCAACAGGACGTCGGTGGCTCCGTACGAGGCGAGCAGCACGATCGCCCGCTCGTTCGGGTCCTCGGACGGCAGGCCCGGCCCGTCCGGCCACAGGACGCGGACGACCAGACGGCCGAGCCGAAACACCTGGCCGGCGCGCGCCACGACGACCGCCGCACCGGCCGCGCGGGCCGCTTCCAGGGTGGAGCGGGAATCCTCGCTCTCGACGGCGAGCCCGGGCTGCAGCACCGTCTCGACGCCAAGCCGCTCGAGTACGTCACGGGCGCCGCCGATGTGATCTCGCTGCGGATGGGTGAGCACGAGCGCGGACAGGCGACCGAGCCCGGCTCGGCGCAGCCGCGCTCCCACCTCGGCCTCCGGCGGCCCCTGGTCGACGAGCACCGACCCCTGTGGCACCTCGACGAGGGCCGCGTCGCCCTGGCCGACGTCCATGAAGGTGACGCGAAGACCCGTCGGGGGCGCCCAGCTCGGCTGCGGCCGCAGCGCCCACCAGCCGCCGGCCAGAGCGGCGACGAGCGCGAGCGAGCACAGGAAAGCCGGGCGGCGCCGGCGCTGCGGCAGGCGCGCGAGCCAGACGGCCCCCGCCGCCAGCACGAAGGGAGCCGCGACGACGAGCGGCGACGAGGTCTGGGCGTGCGGCCAGCTCGCGACCTCGCGGGCGCACCAGGCGATCCAGGCGGCGCACCAGCCGGCGAGCCAGGTGAGGGCGGCCGCGGCGGACGGAGAGACGGGCTCGACCACCGCCGCCGCCAGGCCCAGCCCGAGGAGCAGCGGCACCGCGGGCTCCGCGAGCGCGTTGGCGGGCACCGTCCAGACCGGGACGACCCCGAACTGGAGCAGGAGCACGGGCGCGGTGGCGGCGCCGCAGGCGGCGGCGATGCCGACGACCTGCAGGAGGCCCCACGGAAGTGGGTAGCCGGAGTGCAGCCTGCGCAGTCGCGGCACCACGACCAGGATTGCGGCAACGGCCGTGAACGAGAGCTGAAAGCCCGGCTCGTACAGCGAGGCTGGGGTCCAGGCGAGCAGCACGAGCGCTCCGACCGCGAGGAAGTGCCACGAGTCGGAGGGGCGCGACGCCAGGCAGGCGACGGCCGCGAGACAGCCGGCGACGCTCGCCCGGACGACTGACGGCTGCCAGCCGACCGCGAACGCGTACGCCATGACGGCGCCGATCGCCGCCAGTTGCCCGACGAGCCTGCCCAGCCCGAGCAGGAGCGCGATCCCGGCCGTTCCGAGCGCCACGAACGCGACGTTCTGCCCGGACACGGCCAGCAGGTGAAAGAG
>DASTPC010000121.1:0-15594 GCA_035720085.1 Gaiellaceae bacterium | reverse complement strand
CCTCGGCGAGGACGTCCTCGACCCCTACGGCGGCGCGTTCAAGGTCACGCAGGGGCTCTCCGAGCGCTGGCCCGAGCGCGTGCTGACGACTCCGATCAGCGAGGCGTCGCTCTTCGGGGTCGCCGCCGGGATGGCATTGCGCGGCAAGCGTCCCGTGCTCGAGATCATGTTCGGCGACTTCGTCGCGCTCGGGTTCGACCAGATCGTCAACGGGATCGCCAAGTTCCGCGAGATGTTCGACGACCAGGTGACGGTGCCGCTCGTCGTGCGTACGCCGATGGGCGGCCGCCGCGGCTACGGCCCGACGCACAGCCAGTCGCTGGAGAAGCTGCTGCTCGGCGTGCCGGGGATCCGCGTCGTCGCGACGAGCGAGTGCCACGACCTGCGCGGGCTGCTGGTGGAGGCTGTGATGGACGACCACCCGGTCTTCCTGATCGAGAACAAGCTCATGTACGGGCGCCCCAACCGCCGGCCGGTAGACGGGTACGTCGACGAGCTGCGCTGCGTCGAGTCGGACGGGCCCTACCCTGCGCTCACGTTCTCCGGGAACGACTTCGCCGAGGCGTCGGCGACGATCGCCACCTACGGCGGCATGCTCCCGCTCGCGCTGGAGGCGGCGACCGAGCTCGTGCTCGAGCACGAGATCTTCTGCGAGGTCGTCGCGCTCTCGCGCCTGCACCCGCTCGACCTCGATCCGGTGCTCGAGTCCGTCGCCCGCACCGGCGCGCTCGTGAGCGCCGAAGAGGGCGGGCTCACCGGCGGCTTCGGCGCCGAGCTCGCGGCGCGGGTGCAGGAGCTCGCCTGGGACGACCTGCGCCGGCCGGTGCGACGCGTGGCCGCTCGCGACGGGATCGTCCCGGCCTCGCGCGAGCTCGAGGACGCAGCGCTGCCGGGAGTCGGCGACCTCGTCCAGGCCGTCACCGCCCTGGCGGGCATCAGGACCTGAGAGGCGCGCTGCTCGAGCTCATCCTCACCCGGGAGGACGCCAACACCGAGTCCGCTCTCCTCGCCGAGTGGCTCGTCGACGACCGCGCCGAGGTGCGCAAGCACCAGCCGGTCTGCGTGGTGGAGACGACGAAGGCGTCCCTCGAGGTCGAGGCGCCGGGAGCCGGGACGCTCGTGCGGCTCTACGACGAGGGCGCGGAGGTCGAGCTCGGCCGCCGGATCGCGCTGATCGCCGAGAGCGCCGAGGAGCTCGCCGAGGCGCTCGCGGGCCGGGAGCGGGCCCGCGAGGCGGCGCCGGCACCGGCCGCTCCTGCGAGCCGGAAGGCCACGCGCAAGGCGCTCGAGCTCGCCGAGCTGCACGGCATCGACCTCGACGAGATCGAGAAGAAGGGCTTCATCACCGAGAAGGACGTCGAGGCGCTGCTCGCCGGCCGCGCGGGAGTCGAGGCGCCCACGCTCCTCGGCGGCGTCTCGACCGAGGGCGTCACGTTCCCCGCGTCGTTCCACGAGGACGAGGCGGTCGGCGCCCTCGAGCCGGCGTTCCTGGCTTCGCTGCGCGCCGACCCGGACGCGTTTCGGGCGCTGCCGTCGGAGGAGAAGCTCGCGGCGCTGCGCGAGCACGGCGCGCGCGTCGGCGAAGGGGTCGTGCTCGGGGAGGGCGTGCTCGTCGTCGCGCCCCGCGTGCTCCTCGACGACGGCGCCTCCATCGGCGACCGCGGCACGGTCGACTGCCTCGAGGTCGCCGCCTTCGGCCCGCTGGCGCAGTTCGGCCCCGACCTCGACCTGCGCTGCCGCCGGGCGTACGTGGGCGCGGGCGTCTGGGCCGGCCGGAACGTGCGGATCGGCGGCGGCGGCCATCGCGATCCCTGGGCCGTGCTGACGCTCGGCGACCTCGCGTTCGTCGGCGAGGAGGCGTTCGTGAACGTCTGCCGCCCCGTGCTGATCGGGCGCGAGGTGTTCCTGACCATGCGCTCGATCGTGGTCACCCACAACGTCGGGCATTCGGTGCTCGAGGGCTACGAGAACCGCTTCGCGCCGGTCGTGCTCGAAGACCGGGCTCAGGTCGGGATGGGCACCGTCGTCTACGCGGGCTGCCGCGTGCGCGAGGGGGCGATCGTCGCCTCGAACTCCTACGTCGTCTCCGACATCCCGGCCGGGAAGCTCGCGATCGGCGTGCCGGCACGGGTCGCGGGCGACGCCAGGCGGGAGCTCGACTCGCGCCGCCAGGCGGAGCTCGGCCGCCGGATGCTGGACGAGCTCCGCGAGCTGCTGGAGGCGCGCGGCACCGAGGTCGCCGACCTGGACGACGGGCACGGGTTCCGCGTGGCGGCCGAGGGGAGCGAGACGGCGGTGGTCTTCGTTCCCCGGCTCGACTCCGCCGACGGCCTCCCCGGCGGCGAGACCGTGGCGCTGACGCTCGCCTACGGCGGCGGCGAGCTCCCGGCCGGGACCGCGGTGCTCGACCTGCTCGCGCGCCGCGTGCACGGCGACGGCGGGGTCGTGCTCGAGTCGGTGCGCGAGTTCTGCCGCAAGCGCGGGATCCGGCTCGAGCCCGGCCCCTGGCGCTATCCCGGCGGCCTGATCTAGCGGCCTAGCGGGCGCCGGCGAGGATGCCGGGCGGCTCGTACGCGCAGTCCGGCTCCTCGGCGAGCGGGTCGCCTGTCGCCGCGTAGGCGCGGGCCCGGCAGCCGCCGCAGAGCGCCCGGTACTCGCAGGCGCCGCAGTCGCCGCCGAGCCGCGCCGGGTCGCGGAAGGCCTGGAAGAGCGGGGCGTCGGTGTACAGCTCCGGGAACGGGCGGTCGCGGACGTTGCCGACCGCGAGCGGCAGGAAGCCGCAGCCGCACACGTCCCCGACGTGCGAGACGAAGCAGAAGCCGTTTCCGGCCAGGCAGCCGCGCGAGTGCGTCGTCAGCCGCGTCGTCAGGCGCGCGGGCCGCCGCTCGCCGCGCTCCCGCGCCTCCTGCGCCTCGACACGGCGGAAATGCGGCGCGCAGATCTGCTTCACCGGGAACGCGGAGTGGCGCTGCAGCCGGTAGAGCCAGCGGAGCACGCGCTCCTGCTCGGCGGCCGGCAGCTCCTCGTCGGCGAGGAGGCGGCCGCGCCCGGTCGGGACGAGGAAGAAGAGCTCCCAGCCGGCCGCGCCGAGCTCCCCGGCGCGGCCATGCAGGCGCGGCAGCAGCGCCGCGTTCGAGCGCATCACGGTGGTGTGCAGCTGGAACGGGACGCCGGCCGCGCGCAGGTTCGCGAGGCCCTCGAGGGCCGCCGCGTGGAACCCCGGCGTGGCGGCGAAGCGGTCGCCCCGCTCCGGGTCGGGGAAGTGGAGCGAGAAGGAGACGCGCACGACGCCGGCCGCGGCGATCTGCCTGCATTTCGCCGGCGTCAACAGCCAGCCGACGTCGACCGAGAGCGCGACCTGCAGCCCGAGCTCCGTGCCCGCCGCGGCCAGCTCGAGCACGTCGGGCCGGGTGAGCGGCTCGCCACCGGTCAGGATCAGGACGGCGCCGGGGAAGCCCGCGGCGAGGTCGGCCATGAACGCGCGTCCCTCGGCGGTCGTCAGCTCGGCGGGGTGCCCGTGGTGCTGGGCGACCGCCCGGCAGTGCCGGCACGCGAGCGGGCACGCCCGCGTCAGCTCCCAGGCGACGACGAGCGGCGGGCGCCCTCGAGGCGGAGGCGTCGGCATCGACCCGATTCAAGTCTCCCGAACGGCGCCGCCCGTGATCGAGATTGATCAGGAGCCGCCCTTTGGGCGAGAGGACACTCGGGTGCATCCGCATCCTACGAAGGAGGGCGCCGTGCACCAGCCGCCCGCTTCCGGCGCGACAGACCCCGACCGGACGACGCTGGTCGAGTCGATCCTCGACAACCTCGCCGGCTGGGCGGTGGTCGCGCTCGTGATCGGCCTGCTCTACCTCGTCTGGGCGACCGTCGAGATCCTCGGCCGCTACATGGGCGACCTGCCCGCGGTCGGCCCCTGACGATGGCGAGCGTCGAGTCCCCCGTCACTCCGCCACCGCCCGGCTGGGCGCGGCGACTGCCGCGCGACGAAAGGCTCTTCCTCTGGGCGGTCGCCGCCTCGGTGCTCTTCATGTCCGTCTTCGTGGTTGCGTGGCTCGCGTTCGGCGGGCAGAACGTGCCGACGACGACCGACCGCGTCGCGCCGGCCGCGTTCCAGCAGCAAGTGCAGTCGTTCATCGCCGAGTACCGGGGCGACGACGGGCGCGTCCACGTCCCGCCCGGCGAGGACGCCTACATGATCGCGGCCCGGTACGCGTTCTATCCCGAGCTCGTGCTGAAAGCAGGTGAGCCGTACCAGATCTGGATCTCGTCGGTCGACGCGCTGCACGGCTTCTCGATCGTCGGCGGCGGCCAGAACATCAACCTCGAGATCGCGCCCGAGCACGCCTACGGCGCGACGTTCACGCCCGACAGGCCGGGTGTCTACCTGGTCGTCTGCAACGAGTACTGCGGGCTCGGGCACCACACCATGAAGGGCCGCATCGTCGTCGAGAGGTAGGGAGATGGCCTACGCCGAACCGATTCCCCAGAGTTTCGCCGGACTGCGCGAAGAGCCCTCGCGGACCTGCGCGGTCACGGGCCTTCGCGTCTACGCGGGCGCGCAGGCGCTCACGGTCGCGAACGCCGTCGCCGCCGTCCTCTCCCTGGCCGTCGGCGGCCTCTTCGGGCTCTCGCTCGGGCTGACGCGGGCGCCCGGCCTCGAGCTGCTCGGCCCGGACGCGTACTACGCGGCCCTGACCGGCCACGGCGTCTCGGCGCTGATCCTGTGGCCGATCTTCTTCGAGGTGGCGGCGATGGTGTTTGCCTCGAGCGTGCTGCTGAACGCCCAGGTGTTCAGCATGCGCCTCGGCTGGTCGGCCTTCGGGCTGATGACCGCCGGGGCGGTGCTGCTCGAAGGAGCGATCCTGAGCGGCGAGGCGAGCGTCACGTTCACGGCCTATCCACCGCTCGTGGCGACGCCCTGGTTCTACGTCGGCTACCTCGTGTTCGCGGTGGGCGCGCTGCTCGCGATCGTCAACTTCGCACTCTCGATCGTCGCGGCGCGGGCGAGCCGCGCGACCAGCGGCTCGCTGCCGCTCCTCACCTACGGCGTCGCGGTGGCGGCGATCCTGGCACTGATCTCGATCGTCTCCGGCCTCGTCGCGCTCGTGCCCGCGCTCGCGTACTCGCAGGGCTGGATCGGCGCGGTCGAGCCGATCGTCTACCGCGGCTGGTTCTGGGGGCTCGGGCACACGCTGCAGTACGTGAACGTCGTCGCGATGGTCGTCGCCTGGTACGGGATCGCCGCGCTCGCGCTCCGCGCCGGGCCCGTCAACCAGAAGTTCACGCGGATCGGCTTCATCCTCTACCTCGTCTTCACGGTGCCGGTGCTCGGGCACCACTTCCTCGTCGACCCGAGCCTGTCCACCGAGGTGAAGCTCGTCGGCGGCACGATGTTCGGCTTCGCCCTCGGCGTCCCGAGTCTGATGCACGGTCTGGCCGTGATCGGCGGCGTCGAGGCGCAGCTGCGCCGGCTCGGACCCGCGACCCTGTTCGGGTGGCTCCGCCGAATCGACTGGGGCAACCCGGGTGTCGCGGCGCTGACCTGCTCGCTGCTCCTGTTCGCGCTCGGCGGCTGGAGCGGGACGGCGCAGACGACGCTGCCGCTGAACATGGTCAGCCACAACACGATGTGGATCCCCGCACACCTGCACGGCGTCGTCGTCGGCGGGACGACGCTCGCGTTCATGGGCTTCTCCTACTTCCTCGTGCCGCTGCTCGTGCGGCGGGCGCTCTGGTCGACGCGGCTGGCGACGATCCAGGCGTACCTCTACGGCGCCGGGCTCTTCTGGATGATCATGGCGATGAGCTGGGCCGGCACGCTGGGCGTGCCGCGCCGCACGGCGGAGATCGGCTACGGCGGCGAGGCGCCCGGCGGCTGGGACCTGCCGATGAACCTCGTCGGCGCGGGGGCCGGGATCGCCGGCCTCGCCGGCTTCCTCTTCATCCTCAACATCGTGCTGACGCTGCTGCGCGGCGAGCGCACCGACGACCCGGAGCGGCTCGCGCCCTCGGGGGCCGCATGAGCATCCTGGAGGCCAATGTGAGCTGCGGCCGCGCGCGCGGCCGCCTTCGGGAGGATTCGTGCCCTTGCGCATCGACGGAGCGGGCCGCGTGAGCACCACCGTTCTCGCGGGCGGGGTCGTCGAGGCGGCGTCGTGGCGCGACGTCGTGGCGCTGCTGAAGCTTCGGATCGGCGCGCTCGTCGTCGCCACGGCGCTCGCGTCCGCGCTCGCGGCCGGGGGCAGCGACCCTGTCGACCTCACCGTGCTCGCGCTCGCGTGCCTGGCCGCCGCCTCGGGCGCGTCGGCGCTCAACCACTACCTCGACCGCGACCTGGACGCGCGCATGGCGCGGACGGCGGGCCGGCCCCTTCCCTCCGGCCGCATCAGGAACCCCCAGCTGGCCGCATGGCTCGGTCTCGGCCTCGTCGCCGTCTCGCAGGCGGCCGCGCCGCTGCTGGGTTGGGGCCCGGCCCTCTACCTGCTCGCGGGCGCGGCGACCTACGGGGTCGTGTACACGGCGTGGCTGAAGCGACGGACGCCGTACAGCATCGTGCTCGGCGGCGCGGCCGGCAGCTTCGCCGCCCTCGCCGGCTGGCAGACCGTTGCGAGCACCTGGGAGCCCGCGCCGCTGCTGCTCGCGGCCGTGCTCTTCCTCTGGACGCCGTCGCACTTCTGGAGCCTCTCGATCGTGCTCGAGCGCGACTACCGTGCCGCGGGCGTCCCGGCGCTCTCGGCGGTCGCGGGCCGGCGCCGCACCGCGGGCGCCGTCTACGCGAACACGGTCGCGCTCGTCGCGGGCTCGGTGCTCCTCGGCGCCCATGCGGGCTGGCCGTACCTCGTCGTCGCTGTGCCCGCCGGTGCGGGCTTCCTCTGGTGTGCGGACCGCCTGCGCCGCGACCCGGTGGACGCGCGGGCGTGGCTCACGTTCAAGCTCTCGGGGGCGTATCTGCTGGTGCTGCTCGTCGCTCTCGCCGTCTCCGGGCTCACGTAGGAGGTCCGATGCAGAAGCCGCTCGACCGCTTCGAGACCCCAGGGGCGCTGGCGATCATGCTCGTCTACCTGGGCCTGTTCGCCGTCACCTGGGTGCTCGCGTTCGCCTACCTCGCGGTGCGCTGGGCGATCTCCTGACAGCCCTCCCGCTCGCCCTCGTCGCGCTCGTCCTCTTCGTGCGCGGCTTCGCCCGCGCGCGGGCGCGGCCCCGCCGGCGCCCCGGCTGGGACCGGGCAGCCCTCTTCGCCGCCGGCCTCGCGACCGGGTTCGCGGCGCTCGTCCACCTGCACGAGCCCGCGCAGCGGCTCGCCTCCGCGCACATGCTGCAGCACGTCCTGATCGGCGATCTCGCCCCGCTGCTCGTGCTGCTGGCGCTCCGCGGCCCGCTCTTCCACGCCGTGCTGCCGCGAACGTTCCGGCGGGCGCTGGCGCGCCGCCCGCTGCGGACGCTGCTCCGCCCCGGCCCGAGCTTCCTCGCCTGGGTCGCGCTGCTCTGGGTGTGGCACATCCCCGTCGTCTACGACGCCGCGCTGCGCAGCGAGCCGCTGCACGCGCTCGAGCATGTGAGCTTCGCGCTCGGCGGACTGCTGCTCTGGAACCTGCTGCTCGACCCGGCAGGGCGCCGACAGCCCGCGCTCTGGACGTCGCTCGGCTACGCGCTCGCCGCGATGGTCGCGGCGCAGCTGCTCGTGATGACGCTCGTCGTCAGCTACCGGCCGCTCTACGCCTACGGCGACGCCGGCGACCAGAGCCTCGCCGGCCTCGTGATGGCTCTCGAGCAGTTCGCGACGCTCGGCGCCTTCGCGCTCGTCCGCCTACGCGCCCACTTCCGCCTGCCGCTCGCGCCGAGCGGCGCGCGGCATCCGCTTGGTACGTAGTTTCCCGCAGCGCCGATCGGCGCCCGCGCGGTTGCCGCGCGCCCCCCGTCGCTCGACGCTCGAGACGATGGCGGAGTCGTTCCGGTCGGGCGACGCTCTGTTCGCGTACGACGCAGAGCTGCGCGTGCTCTCCTGGAACGAGGCGGCGGAGCGCCTGACGGGGCTGGCGTCGGACGACGCGGTCGGGCGCCGCTGCTGGGACGTGCTCCGCGGGGTCGACGAGCGCGGCGCCGTCGTCTGCCATCCCGGCTGCTCCGGCGCACGGCTCGCCCGCGAGGGGCGGCCGGTGCCATGCCGGCGGCTCGTGATCCGGACGGCGGCGGGGAGGCGCCTCGTCTCGGTCTCGACGATCGTGGCCAAGCAGGAGGACGGCCCGCCGGTGATCCTGAACGTGCTCCGGAACGGCGACGGCGCGGCGGCAGGCAGCGGGCCGGCCGATCTCGGCCTGACGCCCCGTCAGCTCGAGATCCTCCAGCACCTCGCCGACGGCGTGCCGCCGAAAGCGGTCGCGGCCGGCCTCGGGATCACCGAGGTGACCGTCCGCAACCACGTCCAGCGGATCCTGCGGCACCTCGGCTGCCACTCGCAGCTCGAGGCCGTCGCCGAGGCGAGGCGCCGGGGCGGCCTGCTGCCGCCCACGCGGCGCGACTGATCGAAATCGATCACCCACCCGCTCGGCCCCGCAGCGAGGATGGCCGTGTGGCCGAGACGAACGACGCGGTCCTCCTCCCACTGGGCGCTTTCGGCCGCGAGGCGCTCGCGACCGCACTCGTCCTCGCTCGGCGGCCGTACGAGCTGACGCCGACCTCGGCGCTCGTCCGTCTCGTCGGGACGCCGCCGGCACGCCTCCGCCGCGTGCTGGCGGCGCTCGGCCGCGCCGGCCTCACCGAGGCCGCCTCGGGACGCGGCGGCGGGCATCGCCTGCGCCGGTCCCCCGAGGACGTTTCCATGCTCGAGGTGATCGAAGCCGCGGGCGGCGACCTCCGCGCGGCGGACTGCCTCCTCGGCGGCGACGAGTGCGACGGCACGTGCAGCGTCCATCCGGCCTGGTCGGCGGCACAGGAGGCGCTGCGCGGCACACTCGCGGGGACGCCGCTCGCGCGCGTCGCGACGGGGTGAGCCCAGCCCTGCCGGTCAGGCGGCCGTCGCGAGCTCGCGGACGGCCGTGCTCCACGACGGGGAGCATCGGCGTCTCCTTTCGGTGAGGCTTGTGCCGATTCAGCTTCGCCGCGACGGTCGGGCCGGCCCATCCGGTCGTGCACCGATTTCCGGGCGGGCGACAGCCCATCAGGCGCCGCCTGGGCAGGAGCGCGGTGAGCCCGGTCTGCACTCGCGCGCTGGAACTCAGCCCAGCTCCGTCCACGGGCGCCGGGAGATGGGGCCTGGAGCCGATAGCGCGCCTTGCCGTGCGGCGCGAGGGTTGGTGGTGCGATGACGAACACGGCGATCAGGCCGCGAGCACGGGTCGAAGCAAGAGACGACCCGTGGCGCCTGGCGGACGAGGACGTGCTCGAGTGCGTCGGCTATCGAGTCGACGCGCCGGAGGGCCACCTTGGCGTCGTCGAGGAGGTCAGGTTCGCCGGTCGTCCTCCACGACCGCTCGTGCTCGTCGTGCGGGCGCTCGACAGGCTGTACCTGCTCCCCGCGCGCAGGGTCGCCCGTGTGCTTCGGGACGAGGGGCGGGTGCTGCTCTGGCCCGACCCCGGCGCCGCCCGGTTCCGCTGACGGACGCCTCCGCGCCTCGAAGATGGGGTCTCGACCCCATGGCGCCGCGCCGGCTCCCCGGCGACACTGGCCGTACGGTGCGACGCCCACCGGGCGTCCGCCAACTCCGTGACCAGCGACGAGAGGAGCCGACGTGATCGGGTCGACGTCCACGCGCAACGACGAGCTGCTCGTGACCGAAGCGGGCCACGCGAGGCTGCGCGCGGAGCTCGACGCGCTCACCGGCGAGGGCCGGCGGGAGCTCGCCGAGCGGGTGCGGGCGGCCCGCGCGGACGGTCATCTCGCCGACAACCCCGAGCTCTTCGAGGCGCTCGAGGAGCAGACGCTGCTCGAGTGGCGGATCGCGCTCCTCGAGACCCAGCTCGCGGGCGCCCGGATCGCGGACGGACGCAGCACCGACGGGGCCGCTTCGATCGGGGCGCGCGTGCGCCTGCTCGAGCTCGGCTCCGGCGAGACCTTCGAGTACGACCTGGTCGGCGCGATCGAGGCCGACCCGGTGGCGGGCAGGATCTCCGTCGACTCGCCGGTGGGCCGCGCGCTCGACGGCCACGCCGCGGGGGAGGTCGTGGCCGTGGAGACGCCGCGCGGCCTCGTGCAGCTCGAGCTGCTCGCCGTCGCGCCGGCAGGGGCCGGCGTGGAGAGTCTGCGCGATGCCGCATAGCGTCACGCTCACACCCCCCGGCTCGCGCCGCTCTCGTCCGGCGCGACGGGAGCGGCCCGGCGCCGTGATCCGCGGGCTTCGCATCGCCGTCGTCCAGCACGACCCCGCCACCGGGCCAGGGTCTTTCGGCGAGCTGCTCGCGCAGGCGGGAGTCGAGGCAGAGCTCATTCGTGCGGGGGAAGATCCACCGCCCGCACCGGCGGGGCTCGACGGCGCGATCGCCCTGGGCGGAAGCGCGCGAGCCTCCGATCCGGCCTTCGCCGACGAACGCCGCTGGATCCGCAGGCTCGTCGCGGGGGGAACGCCCTATCTCGGCATCTGCCTCGGCGCCCAGCTGCTCGCCGCCGCCTTCGGCGCCGCGGTCGTTCCCGCACGGCGGCCGGAGATCGGCGTCGGCGAGGTGTTCCTGACCGAAGCCGCGCGGGGTGACCGGGTCTTCAGCGGCCTCCCGAGACGGCTGCCCGCCTTCCGCTGGCACGGAGACACCTTCGGCTTGCCGGACGGGGCGGTACTGCTCGCTTCCTCGGGCGACGGCCTCAACCAGGCGTTCCGGCTCGGCCCGTCCGCCTACGGGCTTCAGTTCCACCCGGAGGCGACCGCGCGCGGCGTCGCAGCATGGCCGTGGGAGCCCGGCTATCTCGACCAGCTCCAGGCAGCCGGTGTCGACGGCGGCGAGGCCGTCGGGAAGCTCGCCGCCGAGGAGCCCGGGCTTCGCGCGCTCGCGCGGGCGCTGCTCGGCAACTGGCTCGGGCTCTGCGCCGAAGCCGCCGGAACCAGGGCTCGCTAGACGCGCTCGGCCGGCGCGGCGCCCGACTGGATCGTGCCGCCTGCGCGCACGAGCGCGAGCCCCGCCGAGCAGGCCGCGAGCGGCAGGGCGGCGGCGAGCGCGAGCACCGCGGCGTCGTCGCCCGTCGGCTTGGCCACCATCAGCAGGACGATCGCGAGCAGCAGCCCGACGTCGAGCCAGGACACGACGAGCAGACGGCGGAGGCCCGCGCGGAACGCGGGCGCGCCGGCGCCCTCGTGCTCCGCGAGCGCGACGGCCCGAGCCCAGCCCGGGCCGAAGACGAGCACCCCGAAGGCCGTGCTCAGGCCGAACCCGACCAGTGCCGGCCACACCCACGCGGCGTCGTAGCGCCAGCCGCCCTCGTGCATCAGCAGCACGGCGGCAACGAGGACGAGGAGGCTCGACGGCACGAAGAGGCGAAGGCCGAGCCACTCGGAGTCGCGGGCGAGCGCCGCACAGCGCTCCGGGTCGCGCGCCCGCCACGCCCGCGTGCCGAGCACCGCCATCAGGAACCCGGCTCCCAGCCAGACCATCGCGGAGACGAGGTGGACGGCCAGGTAGAGCTCGTACCTGGTCATCGGCTCCCGTCCCCCTCCCTCCGCATCCCGACCGACGGTAGCGTCACGCCGGCCGCGCGTCGTGAGCAATGCTGATCAGCTGCGCGCCGAGGGGTGGAGCAGTGGCACGAGCGGCTCCCAGCCGGCGCGCAGCACTGCGACGAGCGACGGCGCCGTCACGACCTCCCCCCGTGCGCCGGCCGGGCGAGGCCGGCGCTCGGTGTAGCCCCCGGGCGTCCAGCGGCGCAGCTGGGAGCCGAGCACGAGGAACGGTGCCCCGTCCTGCAGCACGAAGGTTCCGTCGGGGAGGTCGTCCAGCGGCGCCTCGTGCCGGCGCTGCGTGCGGGTACGCGGGTCGAGCCGCTCGGCGTGGAGCCGCCTGTCGACGGCGTCGGCGCCGTCCTCGCCGGGATGGAGCTCGCGCCAGGCGGCCAGCAGCCGGTCGTAGTCCCCGCGGCGGCATTCGGCGCAGGCCCGGTGGCCCGCCGCCAGCGCGGTCGCGTCGTCGAGGAAGAAGAGCTCGGTGTAGCGGCCGGGCTGCAGGAGCCGCCTTTGCCGGCCCTGGAACGAGAGCCGGCAGGCGATCCAGCGCCTGCCGGCGTGATGGCGGCGGATCCGGCCCTGCGTGTCGTGCAGGCAGCCGCGGTTGCCGTACACCAGCCCCTCTCGTGGGCCCGTGACGAGCTCGCCGAGCGGGGTGACCCGGTTCCGGAGCGGCACCCGGCGCGTCTACTTGAGCGGGTTCGTCCCCGCCATCCAGATGATCACGCGGCTGAACTTGCCCTCGGCGTCGACGTCGAAGAAGTTGCAGTTGTGCATGTCGTTCTTCGTCCCGTCGTTCAGCTCGCCGATGTAGCTCTGCTCGGTCGCTACCTTCGCGGTAGCCGGCTCGACGACGATGTTCTTGAGCTCGTGGAAGATCGAGACCGAGTTGTCGCAGAAGTCGGTGAACATGCGCCGGATCTCGTCGGCGCCCGAGAACACGGCGTGGTCGGTCTGGACGGTGAGCGTCGCGTCGTCGGCGAAGTGAGAGAGGATCGCGTCGACGTCCTGCGCGTCGACCGCCCTGAAGTAGCTGGCCGGAAGCTCCGCGAGCTGCTCTCTCGTCAGGGGTGCGGTGCTGGTCGCCACGTGACTGCCTCCTTGGGAGCGGAAGGGCGAGTCTATCCCAGCTCTCCCGGCCGCTCGCGGGGAGTCGCCACCCGCACGGCGAGCTCGGCCAGCCGCCCGCGCACCAGCGCCGAGAGCGTCTCCAGGTCGTAGGCGCCGTCGTGGCGGCGTCCGTCGAGGAAGAAGCTCGGCGTCCCGGTCACGCCGCCGAGGTCGGCGCTGTCCACGTCCTCCGCGACGCGGGATGCGTACTCGCGGCTGCGCAGCGACTGCCAGAACCGGTCGACGTCGAGGCCGAGCTCCGCCGCGTCGTCGCGAAGGCGCGGCGGCTCGAGCTCGTCCTGGTGCGCGAGCAGCCGGTCGTGGTACGGCCAGAACGCACCCTGTGACGCCGCCGCCTCGGCCGCCTCGGCGGCGAGCTGCGCGCGGAGGTGCACGTCGGCGAGCGGGAGGTGCCGCCAGACGTAGCGCAGGTCGCCCTCGAAGTCCGCGAGCAGCTGCCGGACGATGCCCGCCGCGCGGCCGCAGTGAGGGCATTCGTAGTCGCCGTACTCGAGCAGCGTGATCGGCGCGTCCGCTCGGCCGCGGACGTGGTCGCGGGCCGGCTCGACCGGCACGGCCAGGTCGGTGAGCGGCTCCGCCGCCGTCAGGCCTGCCCGGCGGAGCACCGAGGCCGGCACGCGCTCGAGCACACGGAAGACGCCGAAGCCGAACAGGGCCGCGACGAGCGAGGCCGCGAGCACACCCACCTTCGCCTCCTCGAGCGTGTCCCCAGAGAAGGCGATCTCGGCGATGAACAGCGAGAGCGTGAACCCGATCCCCGCCACGGCGGCCGCGCCGAAGACGCCGGGCAGCTCGACGGTCAGCGGCAGGCGGCCGAGGCGCGGATGCGCGGCCGCGACCGTCGTCAGCCCGATGCCCAGGAACTTTCCGAGGACGAGGCCGGCGACGACCCCGATCGTCACCGGTGAGGTGGCCGCGCGCGAGAGGAGCTCGCCGTCGAGCCGCACGCCGGCGTTCGCAAGGGCGAAGAGCGGCACGACGACGAAGCTCGACCACGGGTGGAGCGCGTACTGGAGCCGCTCGTTGCGCGAGATCGCGCCGAGGACGCTCAACCGCGTCGAGCGCGCGAGCTCGGGCGTCGGCCGCTCGCGGAACCGGCGGGTGACGGTGGTGAGACGCTCGAGGTCGCTCCGCTCGGGCGGCCGGGCGCTGACGGACAGGCCCAGCAGCACGCCGGCGATCGTCGGGTGCACGCCGGACTCGGCGGTCGCGATCCACACCCCGATCGCGAGCAGCACGTACGGCGCGCGGCTGAGGACGCCGAGCCGGTGCACCACGAGGACGCCGGCGAAGAGGAGCCCGGCGACGGCGAGAGCGGTGAGCGAAACCCCGCTCGTGTACGCGAAGGCGATCACGAGCAGGACGCCGACGTCGTCGCCGATCACGACCGTGAGGACGAACACGCGCAGGCGCGCCGGGCAGCGGCGGCCGACGAGCGCGAGCACGCCGAGCGCGAACGCCGTGTCGGTCGGCATCACCATTCCCCACCCCTCGGCGCCGTCCGTACCGCCCGTGAACGCGAGGTAGATCGCGACCGGCAGGGCCATGCCGCCGATCGCGGCGAGCACGGGGACGCCGGCGCGGCGACGGTCGCGCAGGTCGCCCATGTCGAGCTCCCGCCGGACCTCCAGCCCGATCACGAAGAAGAAGATCGCCATCAGGCCGTCGTTGACCCAGTAGTGGAGGTCGCCGTCGAGCCCCCAGTCGCCGAGGCTGACCGAGAGCTCGGTCGACCAGAGCGAGTCGTAGCTCTCGGACCACGGCGAGTTCACCCACACGAGCGCGGCGAGCGCGCCGGCGAGCAGGAAGAGCGCGCCGCTGACCTCGGTGTGCAGGAAGGTGCGGAGCGGCGCCGCGAGGTTGCGCGCCCACGCCGTACGCGCCGTCAGCCGCCCGGCGGCGGTCTCGGTCATGCGCCGCTCCGCCGCTTGCGGCTCTCCGGCTGCAGCGCTCCGGCGACCATGCGACGAAAGACTCGCACGCACGCCGTTTGCGCACCGCACGGGCCGGAAAGAAGCAGGCGCGCGAGGCGGCTAGCGCTAGTCCGGCGTCGCCGGGTCCGGCACTACGAGGTCGGCGTACTCGGGATGGCGTCGCACGTACGCGGCGGCGAACGGGCACAGCGGCACCACGCGCAGGCCGCGCGCGCGGATGTCGTCGAGCGCGCCGGCGACCAGCTTGGAGCCGAGGCCACGGCCCTCGACGGACGGGAAGACCTCCGTGTGGACGAGCACGACCACGCCGGGCTCCCTCCGGTAGGCGATCAGCCCCGCGAGCTCGCCGTCGACCCGGAGCTCGTAGCGCAGCTCGGCGGGATGGTCGAGCACCTGCGGGTCGGCCACGGCCGGAGTATCAGCGTTACGAGGGAGAGCTGCAGACCGACGAGAAGGGGATCGTCCGGGACGAAGGGCCGACGATCGCCTGGTTCACCGACCCGGGCGGCAACATCCTCTCCGTGCTCGAGGCGAGCTGACCGCTACCCGCGCGCAGGCAGCTGCTGGACGGCCCAGCCGTTGCCGTCCGGGTCGCGGAAGAAGACGAACGAGCCCCAGCCGAACTCCTGCACCTCGCTCGCGTCGACGCCGCGTTCGACGAGCTCGGCGCGGGCCGCATGGACGTCCTCGACGACCAGCTGGAGGCCCTGGGCGGAGCCGGGCGGCGTGTCGACGATGCCGACGCCGAAGGCGATCGAGCACGTCGAGCCCGGCGGGGTCAGCTGCACGAAGCGGATCGCGTCGCTGACCGCGTGGTCGTGGTCGGCGACGAACCCGACCTGCTCGACGTAGAACGCCTTCGCACGGTCCACGTCGGACACCGG
>DASTPC010000120.1:0-15375 GCA_035720085.1 Gaiellaceae bacterium | reverse complement strand
AGCCTGCCCCGTGACGAGGATGCTGCCGAACGTCGGTCGCCGACCTCTGTTGCGGACGTCTCCGGCTGACGGAGCCGTCCGCCGGCGCGCGCGCGGCCCTGGCGTGCTCTATCTCTCCGCTGCGGCCCAGCCGCGCCACTCGACGACGTCGACGGCGAGGACGGGCAGCCCCGGCGGGCGCTCGCCGTACTGCTCGTAGCGGGCCGCGAGCAGGACGAGGGCGCGGTCGGCCTCGGGGCCGCCGTCGAGCACCCGCGCCCGGCCACGGGCGCGCACCCACCAGAGCCGGCGCCAGTCGTCCTCGTAGTGGTCGAAGAGCAGCGTCACCTCGGGCCGGCGGCGGGCGTTCTCGATCCGGCGCAGCCGCCGCGAGCGCTTCGGCTTCGCGTCGACCGCCGTATACAGCGTGTCCCCGTCGAGCGCGAACACAATCGGGACGAGGTGCGGCCGCCCGTCCGGGTCGATAGTCGCGAGACGCGCCACGCGCGCGGCGGCCGCGCGCGCTCGCAGTACGCTCGGGTCGTGCACCTCGGCGTCATCCTGCCGAACTTCGGCGAGGGCTCCTCGCCTGCCGGGATCCGCACCGTCGCCGACGCCGCCGAGGAGCTCGGCTTCGACTCCGTCTGGACGACCGAGCACGTGATCGTCGGCCCCGAAGGCGTCGATCCGTACGGCCGGGTCTACGACCCGCTCGTCACCCTCGGCTGGATCGCCGGCTACACCGAGCGGATCGGGCTCGGCACCTCGATCGTGCTCGCGCCGCTGCACAACCCGGTGCACCTGGCCAAGGAGGCCGCCACGCTACAGGAGCTCTCGGGCGGCCGGCTGCGCCTAGGGCTCGGCCTCGGCTGGCACGAGGACGAGTTCCGCTTCATGGGCATCCCGTTCCGCGGGCGCGGGCGGCGCACGGACGAGACGATTCGGGTGCTGCGCGCGCTCTGGGCCGGCGAGCGCTCGTTCCACGGCGAGCACTGGTCGTTCGAGGACGCGACGTTCGCGCCGCTGCCCGACCCGCCGCCCGAGCTGTGGATCGGCGGCAGCTCGGATCGTGCGATCCGCAGGGCCCTCGAGCTCGGCGAGGTCTGGCACCCGTCCCGCCGCTCCGATCCCGGCCACGTCCGCCGGGTCAAGGAGCTCCACCCCGAGCTGCGCGTAGTGCCGCGGACGCGACCGGAGCTGGTCGACGCGTTCCTCGAAGCGGGCGCCGAGGGCGCGATCGTCACGGTCGAGAACGAGGCGGCGATGCGCGAGCTCGTCGCCCGCTACCGCTGAGCGCGGTCGAGGCCGCAGCTCGGATCAGAGCTCGAGGTGCTGGAGGTCGAGCTCTCCCGCGTGCGCCCAGGCGGCTCTCGCGATCGCGAGATCCTGGATCGCCAGGCCGGTGGAGTCGAAGAGCGTGATCTCGTCGGCCGGACCGCGCCCGTCCGCCTCGCCGGTCAGCACCCGTCCGAGCTCGGTGACGCGGTCGCGCGTGACGAGTCCCGCCTCGACGGCGGCGGCAAGCTCCCCGCCGTGGCTCGCCTGCTCCCAGTCGTCGCAGAAGAGCGCCGCGCGCTCGAGCTCCTTCGTCGCCACCTCGGCCTTGCCCGGGCCGTCGGCGCCGAGCAGCGAGACGTGCTGGCCCGCCTGCAGCGAGCCCTCGGCGTAGAGCGGCTCGCGGCCGGGCGTGACGGTGACGACCACGTCGCAGGCGAGCGCCTCGGCGACGCTCCCGGCCGCCTCGAGGCCGAGCTCGAGTGCGACGCCGGTGCGGCGGGCCTCGTCCACGTCCCAGACGAGCGGCCGGTCGCCGCGGTCGGCGAGCAGGCGCGCCGTCGCCGCGCCGTTGACGCCGCAGCCGACCACGGCCCAGGACGACGCGTCGGGGCGGCGCAGCGTGTCCGCGGCCAGCACACCGGCTGCTGCCGTCCTGAGCGCGGTCACGCTCGCCGCGTCGAGCACCGCCAGGAGCTCCCCGGTCTCGGCGTCGGAGAGCAGCACGAGCCCCGCGACGGTCGGCAGCCCGCGGGCCGGGTTGCCGGGGAACGAGGTCACCCACTTGAGCAGTGCGTGCCCACCCCCGAGCGCCGGCATCGCCCGGAAGTCGCCGGCCGGGTAGTTCGGCACGTACAGCTTCGGCGGCATCGTCCAGTCGCCGCGCGCGTGCGCGAGGAATGCCTCGCGGACGGCGTCGTAGGCGGCCTGGGGCGGGACGGCGCGCGCGACGTCGCGGGCGCCGAGCACGGGCACGGACGGCATCAGACGGTCTTGACGGCGCCGATCAGCTTCACGACCGACTCCTTCGCGTCGCCGAACAGCATCTGCGTCTTCGGGTCGAGGTAGAGGCGGTTGTCGATCCCGGCGAAGCCGGGGTTCATCGAGCGTTTCATCACGACCACGCTCGCCGCCTTGTCGACGTCGAGGATCGGCATCCCGTAGATCGGGCTGGACGTGTCGTCGCGCGCGGCGGGGTTGGTGACGTCGTTCGCGCCGATCACGAGCGCGACGTCCGTCTGTGCGAACTCCGGGTTGATCTCGTCCATCTCCTTGAGCTGGTCGTACGGCACGTTCGCCTCGGCGAGGAGGACGTTCATGTGACCAGGCATGCGGCCGGCGACCGGATGGATCGCGTAGGCGACGTCCACACCCTTCTCCTCGAGCACCTCCGCAAGCTGCCGCACGTCGTGCTGGGCCTGGGCGACCGCCATCCCGTAACCGGGCACGACGACGACCTTGCGCGCGAACGCCAGCATCACGGCGACGTCGTCCGGGGTGGTCGCGCGTACCGTCCCGTCCACCGCGGCCGCGTCCCCCGCGCCCGCCTGCACCTGGCCGAACGCCCCGAAGACGACGTTCGTGACCGAGCGGTTCATCGCCTTCGCCATCAGCAGCGTCAGGAACGTGCCCGAGGCGCCGACGAGCATCCCGGAGACGATCAGGACGGTGTTCGAGAGCACGAAGCCGGTAGCCGAGGCGGCGAGGCCGGTGAAGGCGTTGAGCAGCGAGATCACGACGGGCATGTCGGCGCCGCCGATCGGCAGCACGAACAGGACTCCGAAGGCGAGCGCGAGGGCGATCAGCGCCCATAGCACCCACTGCTCGTCGACGCCCGCGATCGCTGCGACGCCGAGCCCGCCGGCGGCGAGCAGGAAGAGGACGTCGACGGCGTTCTGGCCGGGGAAGACGATCGGCCTCCCGCTGAGGAGCTCCTGCAGCTTGGCGAAGGCGACGATCGAGCCGGCGAACGAGATCGAGCCGATCAGCGCCGAGAGCACGATCGAGACCGTCTCCTCGCCGGCGAGGTCGCCCGCCTCGCGGTGGAACTCCGCCAGCGCGATCAGCGCCGCCGCGCCGCCGCCGACGCCGTTGAAGAGGGCGACCATCTGCGGCATCGCCGTCATCCGCACGGTGCGCGCGCCGACGAGCCCGGCCACCGTGCCGATCGCCAGGCCGACCACGATCAGCACCCAGTTGGTGACCCCGTCGATCGCCAGCGTCGTCGCGATCGCGACGACCATGCCGGCGCCGCCCACCCAGTTGCCCTTGCGCGCGTGGCGTGGGGAGGAGAGGAAGCGCAGCGCGACGACGAAGCAGATGATCGTGACGAGGTAGAGGAGGCCGATGACGTCGGGGTCGCTGATCACTCGCGCCGCTCCTCGTCCGGCCGCCGCTTGAACATCTCCAGCATCCGGTCGGTCACGAACCAGCCGCCGACCACGTTCGCGGTCGCCAGCACGATCGCGACGAAGCCGACCACCTTCGTGAAGGTGTCGTCGGCGAAGCCGAGGACGAGGATCGCGCCGACGATGACGATGCCGTGGATGAAGTTGGTGCCCGACATCAGCGGCGTGTGCAGCATCGTCGGCACCTTCGAGATCACCTCGAAGCCGAGGAAGATCGAGAGCACGAGGATCGTCAGCTCGATGACGAGCGGGAGCTCGGTCACGTCTCCCACCCCCTTTCGTCCACGCGGGGCCTACGCGGAGAGAGCTTGTGTTGAATCAACACAAGCCGTCCTTCCGCCTCGCGGCGGGCGCCGTCCATGCCGCTACCCCGGCCGGCCGGCCAGCCGGCGAGCCCGAGAAGCGCTTGTGTTGAATCAACACAAGCTGTCTCTTCGCCCCGCGTCGGCGCGCCGCTCACGCCGCCGCCCCGGTCGGCCGGGCGACGCACGCGCTGGCGGTGATCTCGTCCTCGAAGTCGAGCACCAGCCGGCCCTCGGGGGCGAGGTGCTGCAGCAGCGCCGCCACGTTGCGTGAGTAGAGCCGGCTCGCGTCGGCCGCCATCAGGGAGGGGACGTTCGTGAAGCCGACGAGCGTCACGCCCTCGCGGACGACCTCCTCGCCCGGCGAGGTCAGCTCGCAGTTGCCGCCGGCCTCCGCTGCGAGGTCGACGATCACCGACCCGTCCCGCATCGCGGCGACGGCGGACGCGGGGATCAGGCGCGGCGCGGGCCGCCCCTGGACGAGCGCGGTCGTGATCACGACGTCCATGTCGGCGATGTGCTGCTCCAGCTCGGCCTGCTGTCGGGCCTGCTCCTCGGCCGTCAGCTCGGTCGCGTAACCGCCGGCGGTCTCTTCCGCGCGCACGCCGAGCTCGAGGAAGGTCGCGCCGAGCGACTCGACCTGCTCCTTGACCGCAGGCCGCACGTCGAAGGCCGACACCACCGCGCCGAGCCGCCTGGCGGTGGCGATCGCCTGGAGGCCGGCGACACCCGCGCCGAGCACGAGTGCGCGGGCGGGCGCGATCGTGCCGGCGGCGGTCATCAGCAACGGGAACAGCTTCTGCACGCGGTCGGCCGCCAGCAGCACCGCCTTGTAGCCGGCGACGGTCGCCTGCGAGGAGAGCGCGTCCATCGGCTGAGCGCGGGTGATGCGCGGGATCGATTCCATCGCGAACGCGACCACGCCGCGCTCCTGCAGCCGCTCGACGCCCGCGGGGTCCGCCAGCGGGGCGAGGAAGCCCACCAGCACGATTCCGGCCGGCAGCGCGGCCGCCTCCTCCGGGCTCGGCGGGGCGACCCGGGCGACCACCTCGGCGCCGTCGGCCGCGGCTCCCGCGTCGACGAGCCGTGCGCCCGCCTCCGCGTAGGCGCCGTCGCCGAAGCCGGCCGCCTCGCCGGCGCCGCGCTCGACGGCGAGCTCGTGTCCCGAGGCTGTCAGGCGGGCGGCCGTCTCGGGGACGATGGCCACCCGCCGCTCGCCCGGGGCGGACTCCCGTGGCACGCCGACGCGCATACGCATCGACTCTACGAGAAGGGATCGAGCAGCGTGGCGGGAACCTCACGTACCGTGACCCTCGCGACCTTCTCGGAGGCGATGCGGCTCTGCGACCCCGACCTGGGCGACCACGCCGACCGCGTCTCGCTCCGGGCGCAGGCGGTCGCGCGGCGGCTCGGCTGGTCGGAGGCGCAGATCGCCGAGGTCGCGGTGGGCGCGGCGCTCCACGACGTCGGCAAGATGAACACCCGTCCGGAGGTGCTCGCCAAGCCCGGCCCGCTCGACGACGAGGAGCGGGTCCACGTGCGCGCACATCCGGTCGAGGGCGCCTGGCTCGTCGCCGGCGTCGGCTCGCTCCGGAGCGCCCTGCCCTACGTCCTCTTCCACCACGAGCGCTGGGACGGCGAGGGCTACCCGACGGGCAGGACCGGCCGGGAGATCCCCGTCGAGGGCCGGTTGCTCGCGGTCGTCGATGCCTTCGACGCGATGACCTCGCCGCGCCCGTACCGGCCCGCCCTCGAGGTCGACGAGGCGCTCCGGGAGCTCGAGCGCGGTGCCGGGACGCAGTTCGACCCGGTGATTGCGAGCACCTTCCGCGCCGCGTGGGACGCCGGGGAGCTGCGCTCGAACGTGCGTCTCGTCGCGACGGCCTAGCCGGCGCGACCGACGAGATCAGAGGCTCGCCCAGACCTCGAGCTTCGTCCGGGTGCGGCGGATCACCTCGTCCGTGTACTCGCGCGTCCCGGCATGCCCGGCCAGGTCGGCGGTCTTGACGCCGTCGGAGACGGCCTCGAGCGCCGCCTCGCGGATCGCCCGCCCCGCCGTCTGGCAGCGGTCGTCGTCGGCGTGGGCGAGCAGGGCGGCGGCGGCGAGGATCATCGCCATCGGGTTTGCGACGTCCTTGCCCTGCAGGGAGGGCGCGGTGCCGTGCGCCGCCTCGGCGAGCAGCGCGTCGGGCACGTAGTCGTCGTCGAAGGCTACGAGCAGCGACTCCGAGCCGGCGATCGAGCCGAAGAGCGGCAGCACGAGGTCGGAGAGGATGTCGCCGTCGCGGTTCAGCGCCGGGATCACGAGTGCGTCGCCGCTCGAGGAGATCAGCAGGGCGAAGGTGGCGTCGATCAGCTGCGGCTCGTAGCGGACGTCCGGGTGACGCTCCGCCGCGGCGTCCATCTCCTCCTTCAGCATCCCCTCGTAGACCGGGCTGACGGTGTACTTCGGCCCGCCGAAGACCTTCGCACCGGTCCGCTCCGCCTGCCGGAAGGCGAAGCCGGCCACCGCGCGGCAGATCCGCCGCTCGATCCGCTCGGTGCGGAAGGCGACCTCGTCCTCGCCCTCGCCCTCGCGCCATTCCTTCGCCCCGTAGGCGTCGCCGACCGCCATCCGCACGACCGAGATGGGTGCGTGCACGCCGCCGAGCGGAATCACGCCGGGTATCCGCCGCCCGGTGCGGACGATCACCTTGCCGCCGATCTCCTCGCGGAGGATGCGGTTCGGCGAGCCGACGTCGCCGGCCACCTCGGGGGTGACCGTAGCGGCCTTCAGGCCGAGGCCGTGGTCCCGCACCGCGCGCGCCGCCTCGCTGACGACGCCGTTTCGCGTCGTGCGGCGGTTTTCCAGCGAGAGGTCGAAGCGCGGCAGCGCGAGCTCGACGCCGACGACGTCCGCCGCGAGCACGCGCAGGGCCTCCTCCAGGAGTTCCTGTCCGGTTTCGTCGCCCTCGAGCACGACGATCGTGTGCGAATCCATCGGCGGCGGATTGTAGACGCGCTCGCAGGCCCGCGCCCTCTTCAGGAGGTCGTGAATTGCGAATAGAATTCCGTTTGCAATCGACAACGGAATCTGTAGCCTTCGGTGGCCGGAGGCGAGCGAAGGCAAAGGGAGGAAAGAATGGCTCGAAAGACGGTTCTCGTCTGCGACTCGTGCGGCACGGAGGTCGGCGAGGCGAAAGGCGCGATCATGCGCATCACCTTCAACGACGCCCGGCGTGGCGCAAAGCAGGCGGATCTCTGCGACGGCTGTGCCGGCGGCATGCCCGGCCAGGCGGTGGCGCGGCGCGGCCGCCGGCCGAAGTCGATGGCGGCGTAGGGCCTCGGCGGCGCGGTCCGGACGGGCCGCGCCGCATTTACCGCTCTTTGCGGCCCCGCACGGCCGGGCCGTCGGAGGGCCGCACTACGATGGCCCGATGGGCCTCTCGCTCGTGGTCGGCCCGGCCCACGCCGGCAAGGTGGCGCTGCTCCTCGACCGCTATCTGGACACGCTCGACGACGATCCCTGGCTGATCGTGCCGAACCGGCCGGACGTCGAGCGGGTCGAGCGCGACCTGCTCCGGCGCCGGGCGGCGCTGCTCGCGGGCACGATCGGCACCTTCGACGATCTTTTCCGCGCGATCGCCGACACGCACCCCGGCCGGCGGCCGGTCGCGACCGACGCGCAGCGCGCGCTCGCCGTCCGCCGCTCGATCGCGGCGGCGGACCTGAACGGCCTGGGCCGCTCGGCGGCCTCGGCCGGCTTCGCGGACGCGCTCCAGGGTGCGCTCGGCGAGCTCGAAGCGGGCCTCGTCGAGCCGGAGGCCGTCGAGGGCGACCTGGCGCGGCTCCAGCGCGCCTACCGCGCGGAGCTCGACCGGATGGGGCTGTGGGACCGGGACGTCCTGCGGCGCCGCGCCGCCGAGCGGCTCGAGGGCGCGCTCGACGCGTGGGACGGCCGGCCGGTGTTCGCCTACGGCTTCGAGGACCTCACGGGCGCCGAGTGGGCGCTGCTGCAGGCGCTCGCCGGCCGGGGTGAAGTGACTGTCTCGCTCCCCTACGAGCCCGGCCGCGTCGCGTTCGCGTCGCTCGCGCGCACGGCCGAAGACCTGGCAGCCCTCGCTCGCGGCGCGATCGAGGAGCTGCCGCCCCGGACGGCCGGTGCGCCGGCCGCCCTCCTCCATCTGGAGCGGTCGCTCTTCGTCGACGAGGCGCCGCCGGGGCCGCCGCTCGACGGGGCACTCCGCTTCCTCGAAGGCGCGGGCGCGCGGGGGACGCTCGAGCTGGTCGCGGAGGAGCTGCTCGACCTGCTGAAGAGCGGCGTGCCGCCGGAGCGGGTCGGCGTCGTCTGCGAGTCGGTCGACCGCTGGCGCGCGCCGCTCGACGCGATCCTCGGCCCGCTCGGCATCCCCTTCTCGGTGGAGGAGCCGGTGCGCCTGGAGCGGACCCCGTTCGGCCGCGCGCTTCTGTCGCTGCTCCGCTTCGCCTGGCTCGGCGGCGGTCGCGGCACGCTGTTCGCGTACCTCCGCTCGCCGTACTCGGGGATCGGGCGGGCGGGCGTCGACTTCGTCGAGGGCCGCCTCCGCGGCCGCGCCGTGCACACCCCGGAGCGGGTCGTGGAGGAGGCGGAGCGGCTGCGCGGGGCGCCGCTCGACGCGCTCGTGACGGTGCGCGACGCGCCGAGCCCGCTCGAGGGCGTGCGGGCGCTCGCCCAGCGGATGATCCGTAGCGCGCACGGGCTCGAGCAGCCCCCGGCGACGACGGAAGGGCGCTCCGACCTGCGCGCCTACGAGGCGACCGCCGCGCTGCACGAGGAGCTCGACCGCTGGCAGGCGCACGACCGGGTGCTCCAGCCGGACGAGGTCGTCGCCGCGCTCGAGCGCGCGACCGTCCGCCCGCCGCTCGCCGGCGCCGCCGGGGCCGTGGCCGTGCTCGACCTCGCGCGCGCCCGCACCCGCTCGTTCGACGCGGTCTTCCTGCTCGGGCTCGAGGAGGGCAGCCTGCCGCGGCGCGGCCGGAGCTCGCCGTTCCTGGACGACGAGCGGCGGCGCGCGCTCGGCGGCCGGCTCGAGCGGCCGGACGGCGTCAGCCGCGACCGCACGCTCTTCTACACCGCCTGCACGCGGGCAGCCTCCCGGCTGGTGCTCGTCCGCGAGGCCGCGACGGACGACGGCTCGCCTCGCGAGCCGGGACCTTTCTGGCTCGAGGTGACGCGACTCTTCGATGCCGACGAGGTCCGCCGCGCGACGCGGCGGCGCCCGCTTTCGGCGCTGACCTGGCAGCTGGAGGCCGCGCCGAGCGAGCGCGAGCGGCTGCGCGCAGTCGCCGGGCTCGCCGTCGGCGACCCCGAGGAGGCGCGCGCGCTGGCCGCCGCGAACGGCTGGTCGCGCCGCCTGGAGCGCGCGCTCGGCGCGTTCGACCGGCCGACGAGGCTGCGCCATCCCGCCGTGCTCGCCTGGCTCGGCGCGCGCACGACGTTCGGCGTGACCGAGCTCGAGCGCTTCGGCGACTGCTCCTCCGCCTGGCTCGTCGACCGGGTGATCGACCCGCGCACGATCGACGCCGAGCCGGACGCGAAGCTCCGCGGCAGTATCGCGCACGCCGCGCTCTACAAGTTCTACGGCGGCCTGCCGCGGGAGCTCGGCGCCGAGCAGGTGGCGCCGGAGCAGGTGGAGCAGGCCGTCACGTTCCTGCGCCGCTGCCTCGACGAGGCGCTCGAGTCGGGCGTCCGGCTCGACCTGACCGAGCTGCAGCGCGCCGAGCTGCGGCAGGGGCTGCTGCGCGACCTGGAGGCGTTCGTCCGCCACGAGGCCGCGTCGGGACTGCGGCTGGTGCCGCGGCGGCTGGAAGTCCTGTTCGGCTCCGAGCGGGCCGCGCCCGAGCTGCAGCGCGGCCTGCCGCTCGGCAACGGCACGACGCTCTCGGGCAAGATCGACCGGATCGACCTCGACCCGTGGAGCGCCCGCGGGATCGTGCAGGACTACAAGTCGGGCAAGAGCGCGCACTCCGCCCGGGAGATCGACTCCGAGCTGCGGCTCCAGATCCCGCTCTACATGCTCGTGCTGCGCGACCTCGTCGGGATCGAGCCGCTCGGCGGCGTCTACCGCCCGCTCTCCGGCAAGCGAGTCGCGCGCGGCATGCTCCGCGCCGACGCCGAGGCCGACCTGCCCGGCTTCTCGCGGCACGACTACCTCGACGAGGAGCGCTTCTGGGCGCAGGTGGAGACGGCGCGCGAGCGTGGCGGCGAGTTCGCGTCGCGCATCCGCAGCGGCGACGTGCTCCACGACCCGAAGGGGGACGGCTGCCCGGCCTGGTGCGACCTCTGGAAGATCTGCCGGGTCGAGCGGGCATGAGACGGTTCTTGACGCATCCTCGTGAGTCACTCCGGGAGGACGACCGCGCGTGAGACGTCCTGTGTCGACTCCCGGCCGCGACAGCGGCCGGCTTCAGGGATGTTCGCGCGGCCGGGAATCCGCTTCGGCGGATTCCCGGCCCTGCGCAAAGGAGCAGGCGTGAGCGCCGTCGCCGCTGCCCGCACCGGGCTGAACGAGGAGCAGCTGGCGGCGGTCGAGGCGCGCGGCGACGTCTTCGTCTCCGCCGGCGCCGGCACGGGGAAGACGTCGGTGCTGGTGGAGCGGTTCGTGCGGGCGGTCTGCGACGAGGGCCTCGACGTCGACTCCGTGCTGGTGATCACGTACACGCGCAAGGCCGCGGGCGAGCTGCGGTCGCGGATCCGCGCGGCGCTCGGCGAGCGCGGCCGCCTCGATCTCGCCCGCGAGCTGGACGGCGCGTGGATCTCGACCATCCACGGCTTCTGCAACCGGCTGCTGAAGGCGAACCCGTTCGCCGTCGGACTCGACCCGCGGTTCCGCGAGCTCGACGAGGCGGCGGCCGCCGTGCTCCGCGGCGAGGCGTTCGAGGAGGCGCTGGCGGAGTTCTGCGCCGACGGCGACGAGGCGCGGCTGCGGCTGCTCGCCACCTACGGCACGGCGGGCCTGCGGCGGATGCTGACCGGCGTCTACGAGACGCTCCGGTCGGCGGGGCGCGAGCTGCGGCTCGAGCTGGACGCGCCGTCGAGCCTGCCCGAGGCGCTGAGCGCCCTCCAGGTGGCCGCCTCCTGTCTCGCCGACGACGGGGACGCGACGGAGACCCAGCGCGCCAACGCCGCCGAGGTGCTGCGGGTTGCGACGCCCGACGCGCTCGCCGAGCGCGTGCTCGACCTGTCGGCGCTGCGCTGCCGCGGCGAGCGGGCGGCGACGTACGAGGAAGCGCGCAAGGCGGTCGAGCGGGCCGCGCTCGAGGAGCTCGCGGCGGGCGACCGCGAGCTACTGCAGCGCCTGCTCGAGGGTTTCGCCGCCTCGTACGACGCCGCGAAGCGCCGCGAGTCGGCAGTCGACTTCGAGGATCTCCAGCTCGCGGCGCGGGCGCTTCTCAAGGAGCACCCCGAGGTGCGAGAGCGGGAGCAGCTGCGTTTCCGGGTCGTGATGGTGGACGAGTTCCAGGACACCAACGCGCTCCAGTGCGAGCTGATCGACCTGCTCACACGGCCGGGGGAGACCGAGGTGTTCACGGTCGGCGACGAGTTCCAGTCGATCTACGGGTTCCGGCACGCCGACGTCCGCGTCTTCCGCGAGCGGCGGGAGCAGGCCGAGAACCTGCTCGCTCTGCGTCGCAACTACCGCTCGCGTCCCGAAGTGCTGGCGGCGGTCAACCAGCTCTTCGGCTCCGAGTTCGGCCACGGCTTCCAGCCGCTCGCCGCGTGGGGCGCCTTCGACGACCCCGTGCTCGGGCATCCGGTCGAGCTGCTCGTCACCGACAAGGCGAGCTACGCCGGCTCGGGCGAGCACTGGCGCCGCGCAGAGGCGCGCCACGTCGCCGCCCGCGTGCGCGCGCTGGTGGACGCCGGCGAGGCGGCGCCGGGGGAGATCGTCCTGCTCTTCGCGGCCGGCACCGACGCGGAGTGGTTCGAGGAGGAGCTCCGCCGCGCCGGCCTGCCGACCTATCGCGCTACAGGGCGCGGCTACTTCGGGCAGCAGCAGGTGTCGGACCTGCTGGCGTACCTCAGCCTGCTGCACAACCGCTACGACGACGTCGCGCTGGCGAGCGTGCTCGCGTCCCCGCTCGTCGGCGTCTCCAACGACACGCTCGTCCTGCTCCGCCGCCACGCCGGCCGGCGACCGTTGTTCACGGCCCTGGAGCGGAGCCTGCCGGCCGACCTGGACGACGACGGCGAGCGGCTGCTGCGGGCCTTCCGGCAGCGGTACGAGCGGCTCGTCGCTGCCTCGGGCCGCCTGTCGCTGGAGCGCCTCTGCGAGCAGGCGCTCGCCGAGCACGACTACGACCTCGCCGTGCTCGCGCGCTGGGACGGGCGGCGCCGCTATGCCAACCTCCGTAAGCTGGCGCGTCTCGCGCGCGCCTACGAGGCGCTGCGCGGCGCCGACCTGGAGGGCTTCGTCCGCTTCGTACGCGACCAGGATGCGTTCGGCGCCAGGGAGCTCGAGGCGGTGGCCGAGGAGGAGGGGGCGGACGCCGTGCGGCTCCTGACCATCCACGCCGCCAAGGGTCTCGAGTTCAAGGTCGTGATCGTCGCGGACGCCGGCCGCGACACCGGCGGCCCGCCGGCCCCGGACGAGATCCTCGCGCTCTCCGACGGGCGCTTCGGCTTTCGCGCGCTGCATCCGATCCGCGGCGGCCGCGAGCCGGTCTTCGACTGGGACGCGGTCAGCGAGGCCCGCCGGCTCGAGGAGCGCGCCGAGCGGCTTCGCCTCTACTACGTCGCGATGACGCGGGCGATCGACCGCCTGATCGTCTCGGGCGCGATCGACCCCGCTCGCCAGGCCGACCGGGAGACGCCGATCGGCTGGGTGCTCTCGCGCCTCGAGGCCGACGAGGTGCTCGCCGACGCCGCCGGCCCGCTGGAGCTCGTCCGCGGCGACGCCCGGCTGCTCGTCCGGCTCGACCGCCACGACCCGGGCCGGGCGCTTGCCACGTCGTCGCCCGAGGCCGAGCCGGTCGAGGCGGGGCAGGGCCAGCTCGCGCTCTTCGCCGACCCGGCCGACGTCCCGGCGCTGCCGCGGGCCGCACCCGAGCTGCCGGCGCTGCCGCAGCTGCCCGAACCGCCGCTCCAGGAGCTGCGGCGGCTCTCCTACAGCGCGATCGCCCTCTACGAGCGCTGCTCCTTCCGCTACTGGGCCGAGCGGGTGGCGGGGCTGCGGCCCCGTGTGCGCCAGGCGGGCAGCGAGGGCGGGCCGGCGGGCCTGGCCGCCACGGAGATCGGAGACGCCGTCCACCGATTGCTCGAGCACGTCGACCTGTGCGAGCCCGTGGCGCCGTCCCGGGCGGAGCTCGACGCGGCGGTGCGTGGGTGGTATCCGGCGGTTGCCGACGCGGAGCTGGACCGAATCGTGGGGCTCGTCGCCGCGTTCTGCGAGTCCGGTCTCGCCCGACGTCTCGCAGCGCTCCGCACTGCGCGGGCAGAGCGGCCGTTCGCCTTCGAGCACGACGGCGTCCTCCTGCACGGACGGTTCGATGTGCTCTGGCGCGAGGGCGGCAAGGCGCTCGTCGTCGACTACAAGACGAACGCGCTGGGCGAGTCGGCTTCGGCCGAGGTCGTCGAGCGCGAGTACCGGGTGCAGCGGCTCGTCTACGCCCTCGCGTGCCTGCGCGACGGTGCCGAGGAGGCTGAGGTCGCCTACCAGTTCCTCGAACGGCCCGACGAGGTGATCTCGGCGACGTACGCTGCGGCGGACCGGGCGGCGCTCGAGGGGGAGCTCTCGGCGACAATCGCGCGCGTGCGCGAGGGCCGGTTCGTCCCGACCCCGTCCGAGCTCGCCTGCGCGGACTGCCCGGCCCTGGGGCTCGTCTGCGCCGGGCCGAGCCTGGGCGCGGCGGGATATCCGCCCGGCGAGTAGCGGCACCGGCGGACGGGCCCGCGATCGACTAGCCTCGCCGGCAATGCAGGTCGCGGCGCTCTACGACGTCCACGGCAACCTGCCGGCGCTCGAGGCTGTGCTGGCCGACGGGCGCCTCGCGGCGGCGGAGGTGATCGTCTGCGGCGGCGACCTCGTCGCCGGGCCGCTGCCGGCGGAGTGCGTCGACACGTTGCAGGCGCTCGGCGGCCGCGTACGCTTTCTCTCCGGCAACACCGACCGCGAGACCGTCACGCCGCCGCCCGACGGCCCGCTCGCTGCGGTCGGGACCTGGGGCGCGGCCCGTCTCGGGGCGGAGCGCCTCGCCGCGGTCGCCGCGTGGCCGGCTACCGTCGAGCTCGAGCTGGCCGGGCTGGGCCGCACGCTCTTCTGCCACGCGACGCCGCGCTCCGACACCACGATCCTGACGCGGCGGACGCCGGAGGGCGACGTCGCGGCCGAGCTCGCCGGCGTCGCGGCGGACGTCGTCGTCTGCGGGCACACGCACGTCCAGTACGACCGCACGGTCGGCGACGTGCGGCTCGTCAACGCCGGCAGCGTAGGCATGCCGTACGAGAGCTCGCCCGACGCCCGCTGGGCGCTCCTGAAGCCGTCCGGGATCGACCTGCTCGCGACGCCGTACGACGCCGAGGCGGCGTTCGCGTGGTTCGCCGAGATCGGCGCGCCGCTCTTCGAGGAGTGGTTCGGGCCCGTCGTCAGGGGAGAGGTCTCGGCGGAGGAGGCGACCGAGCAGTTCGAGAGCCGCCGTGGCGCGTAGCTACGTCGCCGAGGCGCGGCGGCGCGGCCTCGGCACGAGGAGACAGCGCATCGGCCCGATTGTCGAGCGGCTGGCCGCGGAGCACGCAGACGCGGCGATCGCGCTCCGTTTCCGCACCGACCTCGAGCTTCTCGTCTCGGTGATGCTCTCCGCCCAGACGACCGACACGAACGTCAACCGCGTCACCGAGCGCCTGTTCGAGAAGTACCGGCGCCCGGAGGACTACCTCGCGGTCCCGGTCGAGGAGCTCGAGCGCGACATCTACCAGACCGGCTTCTTCCGCCAGAAGACGAGGTCGATCCGGGGCGCGATGCGAGTGTTGCTCGAGGACTACGACGGCAGGGTGCCGCGCGACCTCGGGGAGCTGCTGCGGCTTCCCGGCGTGGCGCGCAAGACGGCCAACGTCGTCGCCGCCGAGCTCGGCCACGCGCAGGGGATCGTCGTCGACACCCACGTCCGGCGCCTGTCGCAGCGGCTCGGCCTGACGCGCCAGGACGATCCGGTCAAGATCGAGCGCGACCTGCAGCGGGTCGTCCCACGCCGGGACTGGGCGCGGTTCCCGCACCTCCTGATCTGGCACGGCAGGCGGGTCTGCGACGCGCGCGGGCCCCGCTGCGAGGAGTGCGTGCTGACCGACCTCTGTCCGTCGGCGCGCGTGCTCGTCAGCGCGCCCGCGGCGTGAGCGCGACGAGGACGCCGCCGTCCTCGTCGTAGGCGGGGAACACGTCGGCCGTCACCTTCTTGAC
>DASTPC010000119.1:0-6259 GCA_035720085.1 Gaiellaceae bacterium | reverse complement strand
CGTGCACGGCGTCCTCACGGAGGTGGTTTCCGTTGGCTGACGCCGAATCGGTTCGGATCGAGCTTGCCTTCGAGGGCGGGCAGATCATCGCCGCGAACGTGACCCCGGAGACGGCGGACGGGCTCGAGCGCGCGGTCACTGCGACCTCGCAGGGCACGATCCAGCTCGACACCGACGACGGCCGCCTCTCGGTGGCGGTTCCGCGGCTCGTCTACGTCAAGCGGTTCGCCCGGGACGCGAAGGTCGGTTTCGGCATCGAGCGGTAGGACGGCGACCCACAAGGTCAGCCGGGGCCTCGAGACGTCGTCGTTGTCGACCACGTAGTAACCCTCTGGCGACTCCTCGCCGGGGCGATACTTGTCGGCACGGGTCGATGGGATCCGCCGACGGACGCGCGGATCACGTGGCGTCCCCTGCCGAGCAGCGCCTCGCCGAGCTCGTCCGCCAGCATCGTCTTGCCCGCCGCGCCGGGCCCGTCGACCGCGACAGGACCGGATGCGGAGGTCGGACGGCGTCGACCAGGCGCTCGACCGGCGTGTCGCGGGACATCGCCGGGCCGGTCGCAGCCACTCGCCCAGACTACGGGGCGCTGCCCGGCGAACGGCGTGCCGCGGCGGCGTGGGTAGGGTCACGCCGTGGCGCTCGAGGTCGGGATCGTGGGGCTGCCGAACAGCGGCAAGACGACCCTGTTCAACGCGCTCACCCGCGCCGGCGCGGAGATCACCGCGTACGCGTCCGTGACAGAGAAGGCGAACGTCGGCGTGGCCGCCGTCGCCGACGACCGCCTCGACCGCCTTGCCTCGCTCGTCGGCGCGAAGAAGGTGACGCCGGCGGCGATCCGCGTCGTCGACGTGCCGGGCACCGGGCCGCAGCTGCTCGGCAACCTGCGTCAGGTCGATGCGCTGCTCGCGGTCGTGGACGGGTTCTCGGACGGCGCGGCGCCGGCAGACGACCTCGAGACGCTGCGGCTCGAGCTGCTCGTGGCCGACCGCGACCACGTCGAGCGCCGCCTGGAGCGCGTCGAGAAGCAGGCGAAGTCCGGCGACCCGGCCTTGCGGAAGGAGGCGGACGAGCTCCGTGGGCTGCTCGCGCACCTCGAAGCCGGCCACGGTCTCGCCGATCGCGGCCGCGAGCTGCCCGAGGGGCTCGAGCCGCTGACGACGATGCCGCTGCTGACGATCGAGAACGGCCCCGGCGGCATCGACTGCAAGCTCGAGGCCGAGCTGGCGGAGTTGCCGGAAGAGGAGGCGGCCGAGTTCCGCGAGGGGCCGTCCGCGCTGGACGAGGTCGTCCGGCGGCTGCAGGATGCGCTCGGGCTGATCACGTTCTTCACGGCCGGCGAGAAGGAGACGCGCGCGTGGACCCTCCGGCACGGCGAGACCGCGCTGGACGCGGCGGCGACGATCCACTCCGACATCGCGCGCGGCTTCATCCGCTGCGAGGTGATCCGCTGGGACGAACTGCTCGAGGCCGGGTCGCACGCCGAGGCGCGCCGTCGCGGCGTCGAGCGGCTCGAGGGCAAAGGCTACGTCGTCGAGGACGGCGACGTCCTGAACATCCGCTTCAACGTCTGAGCGCGCGTGCGTGGCGCCGGTGCGCCGTCTGTCCGGTGACGCCGAGGTCCTCGCCGAGCTCGCACCAGGTGAGGCCGCGGTCACGTCTCTCGGTCGCCCGCGGTCAGCCTGCCGCGACGAGCGCGGCGCCCGCCAGCGCGGCTGCCCCTCCGGCACGCTGCGCGCCGCGCAGGCGCTCCCCGAGCACGATGCGGGCGAGCGCGATCGTCACGAGCGGGTAGAGGGCGCTCAGCACGGCGACGATCCCGGCCGAGCCGACCGTCGTCGCCTGGGCGACGAGCACGTTCGCGCCGGTGTCGAACACGCCGATCGCGAGGACGAGCGGCAGGAACCGGGCCGGCGAGCCGAGCGGCGCGCCGACCACGAGGGCCGCCAGGAGTGCGAGCGACACCGACGTCGCCCGCGCGAGCACGATCGTCCACGGGACGCTCGAGGCGGCAGCGGCGTCGAGCCCGACGACGAAGAGGCCGAAGCCGAGCGCCGCGACGACGGCCAGCCCGGCGCCGGCCGCTACCCGCCGGCCGTGCACGGCACCCGGCTCCCGGGAGACGACGGCGATGCCGGCCAGGACGACTGCGATCCCGACCCACTGCAGGGCCGACGGAACGGTCCCGCGGGCGAGGTCGACGGCCAGCGGCACGAGCGGCGAGGCGGCCGAGATCGGCGCCACGATCCCCATCGAGCCGACCGCGAAGCCGCGGTAGAGCGCCGCCAACCCGACGAGGCCCGCAGCGCCGCCGCCGGCCGCCGCGGCGGCTTCCCCCGTGTCGGGGAAGCTGTCGCCGGACACCAGTGCCCAGACCAGCACCCCGGTCAGTCCGGCGAGCTGCGACAGCAGGAGCACCGTGAGGACGTGCAGCCGGCGCGACGCGAGGCCGCCGAAGAAGTCGCCGACTCCCCATGCGGCCGCGCCGCCGAGTGCGAAGAGCGCCGCCACGCGCCGGCGTCAGTCGTGTCCGACGGGGCGCGTCGCCGCCTGGGCGTCTAGCTGGTTCGCGTGGTAGAGGACGGCCGCCTCGGCCGTCCGTGCGGCGCCGCGGTCGTGGTGCGCGGCCACGGCGTGGAGGAGCTCTGCGCGCACCTCCGCGCCCAGGCCGGCCGCGCGCTCCTCGAGCAGCAGCAGGCCGAGATGGACGTGGCCGAGCAGACGCCCCTCCTCGGTCGGCCGGAAGCCCGGCCCGGCGGAGAGCTCGCGCGTGCGGCCGACGTCGTGGACGAGCGCCGCCGCGAGCAGCAGGTCGGTGCGCAGGCGCGGGTGGAGCTGCGCGGTCTCGCGGCAGAGCGTCGCCACGCCGACGGTGTGCTCCAGCAGGCCGCCCGCGTAGCCGTGGTGACCGTCCGCACCGGCCGCCGGCAGGGCCCGGAACGCCTCGCGCAGGCCGCGATCCTCGAGCACCGAGCGGACGACGCCGGCCAGGCCCGGGTGGGCGATCTCCGCCGCGAGGAACTCGAGGAAGCCGTCCAGCTCGGCGGCGTCGCGGCGGAGCGCCGGCACGAGCGAGGCGGGATCCGCGTCCGGGGCCGGCTCGAGCGCGCGCACCTGCACCTGCAGCCGGCTGCCGAAGCGCTCGACCCGGCCGAGCACGCGCACCGCGTCGCCCTCCGCGAAACGCCGGTCGAGGAGCTCCACGTCGCTCCACACGCGCGCGTCGATCGTCCCGCTCGGATCGACCAGCTCCAGCGCGAGGTAGGGGGCGCCCGCCCGGGTGCGCAGGCGCCGCTTGCGGCCGACGGCGTAGACGCCCTCGACGACGCGGTCCTCTGCCAGCTCGGCGATCGACGTCACCGCGGGGGAGTCTAGGGCGGAGGTACGCTCGCGCGAATGGCCGACGTCGGCCCCTTCCGCGCAGTCCGCTACGCGCAGCCCAGTGCCACCGTCGTGGCGCCGCCCTACGACGTCGTCACGCCCGCCGAGCGCGCGGTGCTGGCCCGCGACCCGCACAACGTCGTGCACCTGACGCTGAACGACTCCGAGGAGGACGCCGGCCGCCTGTTCCGGGACTGGCTCGACGAGGGTGTCCTCGTGCGCGACGAGCGCCCGGCCGCCTGGGCGCTGGAGCAGGACTACGTCGGCCCGGACGGCGTCGCCCGGACCCGCACCGGGCTCGTCGCCTCGCTCGCCGTCGAGCCCTACGGCGGCGACGTGCTGCCTCACGAGCGCACGCACGCCGGGCCCAAGGAGAGCCGGCTGCGGCTGTTGCGTGCGGCGCGGGCGCAGCTCGAGCCGATCTTCCTGCTCTACGACGGCGAGCCGCCGCTGACCCCGCCCGCCCGGCCGCCGGACCTCGAGGCGGAGGGCACGCGCCTCTGGCGCGTCGAGGACGACGGCGCGCTACCCGTGGCCTTCGCCGGCAGCCAGCTGCTGATCGCCGACGGCCACCACCGCTACGAGACGGCGCTCGCCTATCACGAGCAGGAGCGGACGCCGGAGAGCGGGCGGATGCTGGTCGTGCTCGTCTCGACCTCGGACCCCGGCCTGGAGATCTTCCCGACGCACCGCGTCTTCTCCGGCCGGCCGGACTTGCGTGAGTGGTCGGAGAACGGCGGCAGCCACGACGTCGGGGCCGAGGTGGCGAAGCTCGCCGGCCGCTCCTACGCCGAGCCGGCGGTCGTCGCCTACACGGGCGGCCTCGCGCGCACGCTGACCGGCGAGACGGGCCTGCTCGACGTCGAGCTGGTCGACCGCTTCGGCCACGAGGGCATCGCGTACACGCCGGACTGGCGCGAGGCCGCCAGGCGCGTCGACGACGGCGAGGCGGACGCCGCCTTCCTGCTGCGCGCGACGCGGATCGAGGACGTCTTCGAGCGGGCCCGACGCGGCGAGGTGCTCCCGCAGAAGACGACGTACTTCTTCCCGAAGCTGCTCTCCGGCCTCCTCTTCCACCCGGTGGAGTCGTGAGACGCCGTTCGTCGGCCCCCGGCCGCGACAGCGGCCGGCTTCAGGGATGTTCGCGTGCAGAAGGAGAGCGCGCGTGACGCCCTGGCTCGAGCTCTGCCGAGCCTCCGTGACGGACATCCGGGCGGTGCTCGAGCGCCTGCCGACACGGCGCGAGCGCGAGCCCGTCCTGCGCGACGGCGAGGGCGGCGACGACACGACGGCGATCGACGCGGCCGCCGAGGAGGCGATCGTCGCGCGCCTCGACGCGCTCACGACCGGGTTCACGCTCGTCTCGGAGGAGCTCGGCGAGCGGGTTTACGGCCACGGCGGTTCGCTGCGCGTGGTCGTCGACCCGATCGACGGGTCGGTCAACGCGAAGCGCGGGATCCCGTTCTTCTCGTTCTCGCTGGCCGTCGCGGAGGGGCCGACGATGGCTGACGTGATCTTCGGCTACGTATACGACTTCGGCTCCGGCGAGGAGTGGACGGCCGAGCGAGGGCGCGGCGCGGCGCTCGACGGCCGCGCGCTCGGCGACCTGCTGCCGAAGGATCCGATCGAGATCCTCGCCTTCGAGGGGACGACGACGGCGTTCATCGCCGAGAGAGCGGGCGCAGTCGTCGGCGTCGCGGAGCGGCTGCGCGTGATGGGCTCGCTGGCGCTCTCGCTCTGCCATCTCGCGGCAGGCCGGGTGGACGCGGTCTGCTCGCTCAAGCCGGCCCGCTCGGTCGACATCGCGGCGGGCCAGCTGCTCGTACGCGAGTGCGGCCTCGCGATCGAGCTGTTCGAGGCGCCGCCTTTCGGCGCCGCGCCGCTCGACCTGGGCCAGCGCTCCCGCGTGGTCGCGGCGGCCACGCCCGAGGCATGCGCGCGGCTCGCGGCCGCACTCGGCTGAGGGGCGTTCATGCTGTTGCGGCGACCGGAGGTCGCCGCCTTCAGCGATCGTTGCGCGACCCTGCGCAGATACGAACGACGGAGGGCGGCTCTCGCCACCCTCCGTGTGTGCTCCGGGAGGTCGGAGCGACCGTTCGGCCGCCGCCTCCGTGTCCGGCGGCCGTTCCTGTCAGACCGCCGCGTGGGGCTTGGCCGCGGCGGGCGCCGTGGCGTCCTTCGGGGCGAAGGCCCGCCCGAGCACCGCCAGGGCGAGGATGATCAGCCCGACGCCGGTGAGGAGGAGCGCGACGCCGACCACGATGCCGAAGAGGGAGAGCTGCTCGGCCATGTAGCTCGTGTTCAGCGCGGTCGTCAGCGCCGTCTCCGTCACCCACTGGTTGCGGAAGGAGTTCGAGACCGTGTTGCCCTCTTCGTCCTTCAGCGCCGCCGCCTCGTCGCTCGTGCCGGCCGGGTTGCTCGGATCGTCGGCTGCGAGGAAGCGACCCATCTGCGCGTAGGTCAAGTGCTCGGGGTTCCACTCCCCGTTGACCGTGTGGAAGCGCATGATCTGCGCGAAAGCCCGCGCCTGCTCACCCGTGGTGACCTGGGCGCCCTGCTCCTCGCCGTCCTTGGCGGCCCACTGCGACGCGTACTGCGCGACCGCGGGGTCGTCCGCGGAGCCGAAGTAGATCTGCTCCTGCTTGAGGCTGTCGCGGACCGTGCTCCGGCCGTCGACGCCCATGTAGATCGCGGCGATCCCGAACGCGATCAGCACCACGCCGGCGATGAGCCCGCCGATCTCGAGAATCCTTCTTGCGTTCATCGTTCCACCTCCCGGTGCTCGACTGTCGTGCGATGGCTGCACTCTCGTCGCGATCGGGGCGTGCGGCATCCGCGCAAGACCGCCGTCTCGACCGCCTCGAACCCCGCGACCGCG
>DASTPC010000118.1:0-10980 GCA_035720085.1 Gaiellaceae bacterium | reverse complement strand
GCAGGCGAACAGGCACGCCCCCTCGAGCGGCGCTTCCGGCGTCACCTTCGCGAGCGCGATCTCCGGCATCACCGTGTACTCGGCGAAGGTCGACGTGCCCATGAAGTGCCGGACCGGCTCGCCGTCGCGCGAGAGACGGGTCGTGCCGTCAGGGAGGTAGCCCTCGTTCTGCTGCTCGCGGATCGCGAGGCAGAGGTTCGTGCGGGTACTGCGGCAGTGGATGCACTCGCGGCACTGCGGCGAGAAGAGCGTGACCACGTGGTCGCCCGGCGCGACCGAGGTCACGTCCTCCCCCACGCGCTCGACCACGCCGGCGCCCTCGTGGCCCAGCACGGTCGGCGCGTAACCGGACGGGTCGGCGCCCGAGGCCGTGTAGAGGTCGGTGTGACAGACGCCGCAGGCAACCAGCCGCACGAGCGCCTCGCCCGCGCGCGGCTCCGCCAGCTCGAGCTCCTGCACCTCGAGCGGCGACCCGAAGCCCTCCAGCACGGCGGCACGCACCTTCATGCCCGCGATCCTCTCACGTCGCCGTGGGGGAACCCCATGGTTCCCCCACGAGCCCCCTCCTTGCGACCACGGCACGTCGCCGGCCGCGAGCCTCCCGCCGGGCAAAGCCCGGCTCCGGCCGCCAGCGCCTCATGACCCTGACCGAGCAGTACGCCTTACCTGTCCTTCAGCCGGTACACGAAGCGCAGGGCCTGCCAGCGCTCGTCGATCGCGCAGCTCTTGTTGTCGACCAGCCCCGCCGCGAGGCCGATCGCCTGCACCGCCTCGAAGTCGAGGTCGGTCGCGAGCTTCGACGCCTTCTTCGGCCAGGCGACCCAGAGCCCGTCCGCGGGGTCGAGCGTCGCCTGCAGCAGCGGGAACCGGCGCTCGAGCACTGCCAGTTCGGTCGCGAAGAAGACGACCACGCTCGTGCCCGGCTTCGCGCCGAGCTTCTGCGAGAGCGGCGTGCCGCTGTAGTCCTTACTCGCCACGCCAGGCCGCGAGCAGCTCCGCCTCGTGCTCGGCCGGGAGGCCGACGCCCTCGACCGGCTCCGCGTCCCCGAGGATCGCGCGCACGGTCTCGCCGAGCGGCCGGAACGTCAGCCCAACGTCCAGGGCGCGTGACACGTCCGTGCGCATCAGCTCCCGTAGCTCCGGGTCGTGGAACCAGAGGGGCAGTGCGCGGAAGTCGAGCTCGCGGCGGGCGAGGAAGGCGTCGTCCACGACGACCGGCGTCGCCCCGTCGGCCGCCGCGACGACGTCGACCATCGTCACCTGCGGGACCGGGCCCGTGACGTTGTACGCGCCCGAGCGCCCGTCCTCGAGCGCACCGAGCGTGAAATCGGCGAGGTCGCGGGCGTCGACGAACTGGAGCGTCTCCGCGAGGGAGGCGGGCACGAGCATCTCGCCACCGGCGGCGGCCCGGTGCACCCAGTAGGTGAAGCGGCCGGTCGGGTCGTGGGCGCCGACGACGAACCCCGGGCGAACGAGCAGCGCGCGCTCCCCGAACTGGCGCTCCACCTCGCGCTCGCAGAGCACCTTGAGGCCGCCGTAGCTGCCGCCCGTGATCTCCTCGACCGTCGGGTCGTCGAGCTCGGCCAGCCGGCCGTCCTCCACTGCCGGCTCGCGGAAGTCCGCGTAGACCGAGATGGTCGAGACGAACCCGTACCGGCCGACCGCGTCACCGAGCAGGTCGACCGACTGGGCGACGACGCGCGGGACGTAGCCGCAGACGTCGAGGCACGCGTCCCACGTCCGCCCCTCGAGCGGTGCGAGGCCGCCGTCGCGGTCGCCGAGGACGTGCTCCACCTCCGGGAACAGGTCCGGGTTCGTCCGGCCGCGGTGGAACAGCGTCACATCGTGGCCGGCGACGAGCGCCGCCTCGACGCAGGCGCGGCCGACGAACTGCGTCCCGCCCAGGACGAGCAGCTTCACGCGAGCTGGGCGAGCGCGTCGAGCAGGCGGTCGACCTCCTCGGCCGTGTTGTAGTGGACGATCCCGGCGCGGACGGCTCCGCGCCCCTCGAGGCCGAGGTGGCGCATCGTCTCGACGGCGTAGTAGTCGCCGTGCCAGACGGCGAGGTCGCGCTCGCCGAGGAAGCGCGCGACCTCCTCGGGCTCGCGGCCCCCGACGTCGAAGCAGAACGTCGGCACGCGCCCGTCCATCGTCGGCAGGCCGTAGAGGCGCAAGCCGGCCGGCATCCCCGCCAGGAAGCGCTCGCCGAGCACCCGCTCGTGCGCGACGATCGCATCCCACCCGAGCGACTCGACATAGTCGACCGCGGCTACGAAGCCCGCGAGCAGCTCGTGCTGCATCGTCCCCAGCTCGAAGCGGTGGCCGACCGGCTGGTCGGCGGCCGGACGCACCTTGTAGGGGCGCCACGACTCGAGGAGGTCCCGCTTGCCGAACGCGAGCCCGAGGTGGGGGCCGAAGAACTTGTACGGCGAGCAGACGAGCACGTCCACGTCCCAGGCGGCAACGTCGATCGGTCCGTGCGGCCCGTAGTGGACCGCGTCCGCCCAGGCGAGCGCGCCGGCGCCGTGCGCGAGCTCCACGATCCGGCGGACGTCGGGCGCCGTGCCGACGGAATTCGCAGCCACCGGGAAGGCGACGACGCGCGTCCGCTCCGTCAGCTGCGCCGCCAGGGAGTCGTAGTCGAGCGAGAGATCGCCGAGCACACCCGCGGTGCGGACGACGACCCCCAGGTCGTGCGCGAGCTCGAGCCACGGAGCGACGTTGCCGTCGTGGTCGAGCGTCGTCACGACGACCTCGTCCCCGGCGCGCAGCGTCCGTCCGAGCGCCCGCGTGAGCAGGAAGTTCAGCGCCGTCATGCTCTGGCCGAACGCGACCTCCGCCGGCGTGCAGCCGAGGAAGTCGGCGGCGCGGTCGTGCGCGTGCTCGACGAGGGCGTCGGTTCGCCGTGACGTCTCGTAGGGCGCGCCGACGTTCGCGTTCGACTCGCGTAGGTAGGCGGCAATCGCGTCGATCACCTCGTCAGGGCACTGCGTGCCCCCGGGCCCGTCGAAGAACGCCAGCCGCCGCTGGAGCGCGCTGAAGCGCGCACGGACAGCGTTCACGTCCAGCAGCGTCGTACTCATGCGAGCGGCTCCCCGTCGAAGATCCACCGGTAGCGAGGCACCACGGCCAGGCTCGCGGCTACGAAGCAGTCGCGCTCGGCCTTGGCCACGAGCTCCCGCGCGGAGTCGGGCTCCAGCGGCGGGTCGAGCTCGACCGTGCACTCGACGTCGATCTCGACGAACGCGAAGCGCTGGTCGGTCTCCCGCCGCGTCACCTTCCCCGCCGCCGCGGCGGTCGAGGCCGCCGTCACGCCGGCTCGCTCGGCGTGGTGGTCGAGGCTCGTGAGGACACAGCGCGCGAGCGCCGTGAGAAGCAGGTGCTCCGGCGTCCAGGCGGACTCGTCATCGACCAGCACGGCGCCGCCGCGGTCGCTCGTGGCAGCGCGGTCGCGGTCGAGCGTGACGGCATAGGTGAACGTGCGCGGCCGGACGGTGACCACGTCCGCCAGCCTATACGCGCCGTCCGGCTCGCCGCCTACCGTGGTTGGGCATGCAGCAGCGGATGCGTGCGTTGAGCGAGGAGGAGTGCTACCTGCGCTGCTACGGGCAGCGCGGCGCCGACGAGACGGTGCGGCTGCTCGACCCGGAGCCGCCCGAGGGGCGGGCCGGCCCCAGCGTCTTCGCCGAGCGGATCCGGCTCCAGTTCGAGGCTGCGCTCGAGGCCCGCGAGTCGGAAGCTGCCTGACCCCCGTGCCTCGGCGGTCCCCGACGTGCTCGGGCCGGGGTTGCGTGTCGTCTTCTGCGGCATCAACCCCGGGCGCGCGTCGGCAGCCGCGGGCGCCCACTTCGCCAACCCGCGCAACGACTTCTGGCGGCTGCTCCACGCGGCCGGCTTCACGCCGCGGCTCTACGAGCCGGCCGAGCAGCAGGCGCTGCTCTCGCTCGGCCTGGGCCTGACGAACGCCGCCCGCCGAACCACGCGCGGCTCGTCGGACCTTCGCCGGGGCGATTTCGCCGGCGCCGCCGAGCGGCTCGAGCGCCTCGCCCGCGAGCTCGGCCCCGGCTGGCTCGCGTTCGTGGGCAAGGAGGCCTACCGAGGGCCCTTCCGCGAGCGGCCCTCGTTCGGCGAGCAGGAGCGGGCGCTCGGGGAGACGCGGCTGTTCGTCCTGCCATCGACCTCGCCGGCCAACGCCGCCGTGCCGTGGGAGGAGCGGCTGCGCTGGTTCCGGGCGCTGCGAGACTCCCTCGGGTGAGCGCGCCTCGCCTCCGCAGCGCCGCCCGCGCGATCGTGCTCGACTCCGACGAGCGCGTCCTCCTCGTCCGCTTTGCCTTTCCCGACCGAACCGTGTGGGCCACGCCCGGCGGCGGGCTCGAGCCGGCGGAGACGCACGAAGACGCGATCCGACGCGAGCTCGCCGAAGAGGCAGGGCTCGAGGTCGACGAGGTGGGGCCTCCCGTCTGGACGCGAACCCACCTCTGGCCCGACGGCCTCCGCTGGGACGGGCAGGAGGAGGTCTACTTCCTCGTGCGCGTGGCGCCGTTCGAGCCCGTGCCGCGGCTGTCCCCGGAGCAACTGGCGCGTGAGCTCGTGGCGGAGCTCCGCTGGTGGTCTCAGGAGGAGCTCGCCGACTCGACGGCGAGCTTCGCCCCGAGACGGTTGCCGGAGCTCCTCCGCGACCTCGTCCAGCGGGGGCCGGGACCGGCGCCCGTCGACGTCGGCGTGTGAGCTAGCGAGCCGCGACGGCCTCGACGAAGCGCTCGAGGACGGGGCCCCACCCGGACCGGTAGCCGTCGCGGGCCTCCTGCCCGTCTGCTCCGAGCCGTTCCCAGTGACGGTGGACGAGCTCGACCGCCGTGCCGGCGTCGGTCGGCTCGAAGCGCACCTCGATCTCCGTCGGCGCGGCACGCCCCGGGTCGACGTGCCAGGCGAGGACGAGCCGCGTCGGCGGCTCCCAGGCTGTGACCCTGGCCCAGTGTGCCTTCTCGCCGGACCGGTTGACCTCGTACAGCTCGCCGCCCTCGCGTCCTTCGAAGACGAGCTCGCGCACTTCGCGCTTGTGGACAGAGTGCATCTCGGTGGGCCACCACGTGCCGATCTCGTCCGTGAAGACGCGGAACGCCGTGTCGACGTCGCAGCCCACGGTGACCGTCTTCGTGATCGGGGCGGTCGTCGCCAGCTCGGTCATGCTCGTGCTCCTCTCCGGTCGGCCTCCGCCTTGTAACGGGCGAGGGCCTCGCTCCAGAAGTCGTCGACCCAGGCGCGCAGCTCGTTCAGGCCCTGGGGGTCGACCTCGTACAGGCGCCGCGTGCCGGCGCGGCGAAACGTCACCAACCGCGCGTCCTCGAGCACGCGCAGGTGCTGGGAGACCGCTGGCCGGCTGACCGGCAGCTGCGCCGCCAGCTCGCCCACGGGCAACGGTCCGTCGCGGAGCAGCTCGAACACCCGCCGCCGGGTCGGCTCGCCGAGCGCGTCGAGGGCGTGAAGGTAAGCTGCCACTTACGGTAAGTCTACACGCACAGACTGTGGAATAGCAAGGCCGAATCGCGCAGCGGACTGGGAGGTCCCGCCCGCGACGCGCTGTCCCGTCGGGCCACCGCCCTCGCCGGCTGCGTCCGGGGTCTGACCCTGGACGCGTCCCGACCGGACGCGTCCGAGGTGTGCCGAAAGCGTGACAATGTTCCCCCGCCCCGCCGCGCGACACACGGCAGGGCGCGCGCGACACGACCGCAGTGGCGGGAGCCGCCGTCTCCGCCCCGCCGCCCTAGCCGCGCCAGCGGTTGGTGATCGGCGTCCGCCAGTCGCGACCAAACGCGCGCGGACGGAGCTTCACCCCGGGCGGGGCCTGCCGGCGCTTGTACTCCGCCCGGTCGACCAGCGCGAGCGCCCGTTCGACGACGTCGGCGGGGAACGCGGCGAGCAGCTCCTCGCGCGAGCGGTCCTCCTCGACGTAGGCCTCGAGCACCGGGTCGAGCTGCGCGTACGGCGGCAGCGAGTCCTCGTCGCGCTGGTCGGCGCGCAGCTCGGCCGACGGCGCCCGCTCGATCGTCGTCACTGGGATCAGCTCGCGCCCCGCCCGCTCGTTGAGGTGCCGCGCGAGCCGGAAGACGTCCGACTTGAGCACGTCCTTGAGCAGGGAGAAGCCGCCGACCATGTCGCCGTAGAGCGTCGAGTAGCCGACCGCCAGCTCGGACTTGTTCCCGGTCGAGACGACCAGCCAGCCGTAGGTGTTCGAGAGCGTCATCAGCAGCGTGCCGCGGACGCGCGCCTGCAGGTTCTCGGCCGCCAGCCCGGCAGGCCCGCCTTCGACCGTCGCCGCCAGCACGCCGTGGAATGCCTCCACGACGGGCTCGATCGGGAGCTCGTGGAAGCCGCAGCCGAGGCTCTCCGCGACCAGCCGGGCGTCCCGGCGCGTCCCTTCGGAGCTGTAGCGCGACGGCATCGAGACGCAATGGACGCGCTCGGGCCCGAGGGCGTCGGCGCAGAGCGCCGCGGTGACCGCGGAGTCGATGCCGCCGGAGATGCCGAGGACGACCTCGGCGAAGCCGTTCTTCGACACGTAGTCGCGCAGGCCGAGGACGAGCGCGCGGCGCATCTGCTCCAGCTCCGCCTCGAAGGCGACGACAAGCCCGCGGAGCGCCTCGCCCTGAGTCCGCGCCTGGCCGAGGTCGAGGGTCTCGGCGACCGGCGTGTCGCCGCGCCGGGCGAGCTCGCGGCGGCGCACGTCGCGCAGCCGCCGGCCGACCGCCTCCGTGGGGTCGAGGTCGACCACGAGCAGGGCCTCCTCGAAGCCCGGCGCGCGTGCGATCACCTCGCCCTCGTCGTCGAGCACGACGGAGTGCCCGTCGAAGATCAGCTCGTCCTGGCCGCCGACGAGGTTGCAGAACGCCAGGTAGGAGCTCGTGTCGCGCGCGCGCGTGACGAGCATCTCCTCCCGGTCCTCGGCCTTGCCGACGTGGAAGGGCGAGGCGGAGAGGTTGACGAGCAGGTGCGCGCCCGCGAGGGCCAGGTCGGTGGCCGGCGGCCCCGGCTGCCAGACGTCCTCGCAGATCGTCGGCCCGAGCAGCGCCTCACCCAGCCGGAGCAGCACCAGGTCGCGCCCCTCGGCGAAGTAGCGGTGCTCGTCGAACACGCCGTAGTTGGGCAGGAAGTGCTTGCGGTACACGGCCGCGACACGCCCGCCGGCACAGACCGCGCACGCGTTGGCGAGGTCGGTGTCGAGCCACGGCACGCCGACGAGCGCGACGACGTCGGTGCAGGCCGCGGCGACCTCCTCGACGGTTTCCCGCGCGGCCCTGACGAAGCCGGGGCGCAGCAGCAGGTCCTCCGGCGGATAGCCGGTGACCGCGAGCTCCGGGAAGACGACGAGGTCTGCTCCCGCGCGGCGGGCGTCGTCGAGCCAGGAGACGATGCGGTCGCGGTTCCCGTCGAGGTCGCCGACGACGACGTCGAGCTGCGCCAGGGCGATCCTCAGCGCGCTGCCTCCCGGAGAGGAGGTTTGCGACTCATGGTCGTAAACGTACTCTAACGGCGATGCCGTCCGGCTCCGTCCTGATCGGAGAGCGCTTCCGCGGCCCTGCGTCCTCTGGAAACGGAGGCTATGCCTGCGGCCTGCTGGCGGGCTTCGTCGACGCACCGGCGGTCGAGGTGACGCTCCGCCTGCCGCCCCCGCTCGGACGGCCGCTCGCCGTCGAGCTCGAAGCTGGACGGGCCGTGCTGCTCGACGACGGCGCGCTCGTCGCCGAAGGCGTCGCTGCCGAGCTCGAGGCCGACGTCCCGCCGCCGGTCGGCTGGGAGGCGGCGAGCGAGGCGGCGAAGCGGTATCCCGGGCTCTCGGAGCACCCCTTTCCCGAGTGCTTCGTGTGCGGCCCCGCCCGGCGAGCAGGCGACGGCCTGCGCGTGTTCGCCGGCCCGGTCGCCGGCCGCGACGGCCTGGTCGCCGCTCCCTGGCGGGCGCGCGAGGTCGAGCCGGCGGTGGTCTGGGCCGCGATCGACTGCCCCGGCGCCTTCGCCGCCGGCGCGGTCCCGCGCGGGTCGGTGCTCGGCCGGATGACCGCCGCCGTGTACCGCCTGCCGGCCGAGGGCGAGGAGTGCGTCAGCGCCGGTTGGCCGGTCGGCGTGGACGGGCGGAAGCTCTTCGCCGGGACCGCGCTCTACGGCGCGGACGGTCAGGTCCTGGCCGCGTCGCGCCAGACCTGGGTCGCCCCGCGAGACCCCTAGCGGCGCAGCCTGATCGCGTTCAGGTCGTCGCCGACGACCTCGTCGGCTCGCCGGATCAGCTCCTCGACGTCGTCGTGCTCGGCGTGCAGGTAACGGCCGGCGAGCGCATCGGCGCGACCCGACGCGAGCACGCGCACGAGCCGAGGCGCGAGCTCGGGCGGCGTCCACGGTGCGTCGTCCCCGAACGTGGTCTCCGTCATCGCCGTCCGCACGAGCCCCGGGCTGATCAGGAACACGCGCACCCCGAGCGGCTCGACCTGGGCGGCGAGAACCTCGCTGAAGCGCCCGAGCGCGGCCTTGGACGGGCCGTAGGCGGTGCCGAGCGCGATCGTGCCGCTGCGGACGGGCAGGTAGGAGCCACCGCTCCCGACGTCGACGATCCGCCCCCGGCCCCGCTCGGCCATGCCCGGCAGCACGGCCCGGCAGCAGAGCATGGCGCCGAGGACGTTGACCTCGAAGACGTGCCACCAGTCCTCGACCGCCTGCTCCCAGAGCTGGCCCGCCGGCCCTTCGATACCTGCGTTGTTGACGAGCAGGTCGACCGGCCCGAGCTCCTGCTCGACACGGGCGACCCACGCCTCGACGTCGGCCGGCCGGGAGACGTCGCCCGACAGCGCGAGCCCGCCCAGCTCGCGTGCCACGGCCTCCACCTGCCCGGCCGTGCGGCCGCTCACCGCGACCTGCATCCCCGCGGAAGCGAGCTCGCGCGCGATCGACGCGCCGATCCCGCGGCCTCCGCCGGTGACGAGAGCAACACCTGAGAGCACGTCCACGTCGATCAGTCCTCCTCTGCACGGCGCGACAGGCGTCGCGCGAGGGTCGTCACGCCCACCGCTGCCGCCGCGCCGGCGCCTGCTCGCGCCCACAGCCGGATGCTCGTCGCGCGCGGACGGCGGACGAGCCGCACGAAGCCGCCGCGGGCGGAGCCCGCCCGGACCGCCTCGATCTCCCCCGCCGAGCCGCGCTCGAAGACCACGGGAACCTCGGCCTTTCCGACGCGCGCGACGAACACGAGCGGGTCGTCCTGGTCGGCGGCGTGGAGGGGGATCCCGCGGCGGAGCTCCTTCAGGGGCGAGAGAGCGGTCGCCACCAACCGGCCCTTCGAGACCGCGACCTGCACCTCACCGGCAGTCAGCGGCCACAGCCGGAAGTTCGTGTTCGGCCCGGGCGGCGGCCGGTAGACGCCGACGAGCTCCGGCCACAGGTGCGGCCGCTCGGGCACCGGCTCGCGCCCGTCCTCGTCACCGATCCCGAGCGCGCGGCGCAGCACCCGCTCGGTCAGGTCGTGCGGCGCGGAGGCGACGGTGGTGTTCGTGAAGGCGAGCGCGGCCACCCCCGCGTCCGGGACGACGACCAGGGACGAGATGAAGCCGGGCCAGCCGCCGTCGTGGCCGGCGACGAGGTGCGGGCCGAGCCGGTCGAGCATGAACGCGAGCCCCATCGCCGGCAAGCCGTCCGGGGGCCACTGCGGGGCGAGCATCGCCTCGAGCGTCTCCGCCGCCACCACCCGGCCGTGGCGGTTCGCGCCGCCGCCTGCCACCGCGGCCGCGTAGAGCGCCATGTTCTCGAGCGAGGAGAACACCGAGCCCGCGGGCTCGACCACGATCTCCCGGTCCTTGACCGGCCGGAGCGCGCCCCGCTTGAACGCGTAGCCGACCGCCAGCCGGTCACGGACGCGCTCGCTGCGCTGGAAGTCGGTGCCGTTCATGCCGAGCGGCTCGAACACGCGCGTGCGCAGCCGCCGGGCGAACGGCTCGCCCGTGACGTCCTCGACCAGCTGCCCGAGCAGCGCGAAGCCGTGGTTCGCATACGCCCACTTCGACCCGGCGGCGACCTCGGCGCGCAGGGCCGGCGCGTAGTAGCGCGCGAGCGCAGGCACCTCGCCGGGCTTTGCCGCGAGCCCGATCGTCGGCCGCAGCAGGTCGCTCCAGCGCCGGAGCTCGCCGAGCCCGCCCGTGTGGGTCAGCAGGTGCCGGATCGTGACCGGGCCGCCCGAACCATCGCGTTGCTCGAGCCGGACGGAGCGGAGGTGCGCCTGGACGGGTTCGTCGACCGAGACGCGGCCCTCCTCGACGAGCTGCATCACCGCGAGGGCGGTCATCGTCTTCGAGATCGAGCCGATCCTGAACACCGTGGACGCGTCCACCGGCCGGCCGGCCTTCGCGTCGGCGACGCCGAGCCCGGCGGACCAGCGCAGCTTCCCGTCCGAGACGAGAGCCGCCGCGAGCCCGGCCAGCGGATGCTCGTTGAAGACTTCGACCGCGGCGCGGCGCAGGTCGCGGGCGAGCGTGCGGTCGCTCATGCGGGCTCTCCTTCTGCGCGCGAACATCCCTGAAGCCGGCCGCTGCCAAGGCCGGGGGTTGACCCAGGGCGTCTCACGCGGTCGCCCGCGCGATCTCGTCGAGCGCCTCCGGGTTCTCGAGCGTGGACAGGTCGCCTGCGTCGGCGCCGAGCGCCGTCGCCCGCACCGCCCGGCGGACGATCTTGGCCGACCGGGTCTTCGGGAGCGCCGACACGAACACGACGCGCTCGGGCCGGAACGCCTTGCCGAGCGCGGACGCGACGCACGCGGCCACGTCCTCGGCGCTCGCCTCGGCATCCGGCTTGAGCACGCAGACGAGCCAGGGCACCTCGCCCTTGACCTCGTGCGGGACGCCGATCGCCGCCGCCTCGGCCACCGCCGGGTGGTCGAGCGCCGCCGACTCCAGCTCGGCCGGGCCGATCCGCTTGCCGGCGACGTTGAGCGTGTCGTCGCTGCGG
>DASTPC010000117.1:0-4839 GCA_035720085.1 Gaiellaceae bacterium | reverse complement strand
CGTGTCGACGACGGACCGGCCCGCGGTCCTCGGCGGCCACGTGATCCGCGTGCTCTATGCGACCCCGACGGACGGCGTCGACCGCAGCGTCGAGCTGGCGCAGCGGATTGCCGCCGAGGCCGACGAGATCGACGCCTGGTGGCGTCGCGAAGACTCCGCGCGGACGCCGCGCTTCGACCGCTACGCCGATCCGTGCGGCACGCAGCTCGACCTCGGGTTCCTGCAGCTCGCCCACATCACGATCGGCCTGACCGACAACAGCCAGCTCTTCAGCGCGATCGCGGACGAGATCGAGGACCTGCCCGGGGCCAGCCACACGAAGTACCTCGTCTACTACGACGGCCCCGCGACCGAGCACATCTGCGGGACCGGCGGGGGCGTCCAGGACGGGGTCGGGCTCGCGGTCGTCTTCCTCAACACCTGCACGGGCCTCGGCTCGGCCGCGCACGTGGCGGTGCACGAGCTCCTGCACTCGTTCGGCCTCGCCCGGGGGATCGCCCCTCCGCACGCGTGCCCGTCGGATCCGGGCCACGTCTGCGACTCGACCGGCGACGTTCTCTACACGTACGCCCAGCCGGTGCCGCTGAGCTCCTTCGTCCTCGACGTCGGCCGCGACGACTACTACCTCCACGGGAGCGACCGCTGGGACCTCGCCACCTCGCCCTGGCTCGTGCGCCTGAACGAGCAGGTCGCCCTGACGGTCAACGTCACCGGGACGGGCACCGTGCGCAGCGACCTGCCGGGGCTCGCGTGCGCAAGCGGCTCGTGCACGACCTCGTGGAATCCCAACACCGACGTCACGCTCGACGCCGAGCCGGGCGAAGGCCAGCGGTTCGTACGCTGGGGCGGCGCCTGCGCGGGGGAGGTCGACTGCCGACTCGCGACCGTGAACGGGACGGTGACGGCGCTCTTCGCGCCGCTGACGTACCGGCTCGCGGTCTCGGTGGTCGGCCGCGGGAGCGTCCGCAGCAACCCCACCAGCATCTACTCGAAGCCGCTGCGCAGCTGGTCCGGCGCGTTCACCTCCTATGAGCCGGTGAAGCTGGTCGCGAAGCCCGTGAAGGGCTGGCGGTTCAAGGGCTGGGCCGGGTCGGCTCGCGGCACGCAGCTCACGGCGTCGGTCCCGATGAGCCGCAACGCGGCGGTCCGCGCGGTCTTCGTCAAGCTGCCGGCCAAACACCGCTAGCCCGCTAGCGGCCGAGCCACTCCTCGAGCGTCGTCTGCCGCGGGGAGCGCTCCCCGGAGGCGAGCTCACCGCGTAACTCGCCGACGGTGCCCCAGCGCTCGGCGAGCACGTCGTGGTCGTGGATCGTCTCGAGGTTGACCTGGCGCGCAAGCACGAAGTCGTCGTCGTCGAGGGCCGGGCAGGCGTCGAGCACGCCCTTGAGGGCGAGGCGGACGGAGTCCTCGACGAAGCGCGGCTGCAGGTGCGCGTGCTCGACCACGAACAGCTCGTCCGGGCGTTTGAGCAGCTCGTAGACGGGTGCGCTCATCGACCGCTCGACCACGCCGACGAGGTCCTCCGCATCGAGCTCGTGCTCGGTGCCGACGTAGAGCGTCCCGCGGCCGCGCTGGTTGTGCGTCGCCAGCGGGACGAGCTCGAGGATGCGCTCGACGTCGCCGTCCTCGAAGCCTGCTTCCAGCAGCCGCTCGGCGGCGCGGCCGCGAACGAGCCCCTGCGCGCAGGGGCAGGCGTTGATCCCCGTCGCCTCGACGCCGACCACCCGCCGTACGCCCTGCGGGGTCGCGGCCGCGATCCCGATCAGGGAGACCATCTCCTGCGTCTGCAGGCCCGTGACCGGCGTGCGGCGCCGGATCGGCCAGCGGGCGACGATCCGCACTTCGGCCCGGAGCGCCTGCTGACGCTCGACGATGTGCCGCGCGATGTGCTCGGCGAGCACCTCCACGAGGAGCGCCTCGCCGAGCACGACCGTGTCGATCGCCTCGTCGAAGAGCTCCGGGAACCGCGACATGTGCACGCCCTTCTGGTCGTGAGCGAGGTCGACGGTGCATTCGATCCCGGCGGCCATCACCGTCCGGTCGTCGCCGCGGCGGATCCGGATCGCCTTCTGCACGCCGGTGACGCCGGCGCGCGAGAGCGCGAGCTCGACCGGCGGGCTCGAGGCCTGCATGTCGGGCGTGGCGCGCGGGAGCCTGCTCACGCCGGTGACCGTACCAACCGGAGCGCTCAGCGCAGCAGGCGCGAGAGCCGGCGGTCCTTGAGCACGCGGCCGCCGGTCTGGCAGCTCGCGCAGTAGTAGATCGTGTGCTCCTCGAAGTCGACGCGCCGGATCGCCTCGCCGCAGCGCTCGCAGGGCAACCCCAGCCGGTCGTGCACGAGGTACACGTCCTTGTCGCCCTTGCCGCGCACCCGGAGCCCGAGGGCGCGCTCCAGGTCTTCCCGGATCGCGCCGGCCAGCCGTCCGACCTCATCCTCGTCGAGCTGCGTCGAGAGCGCGAACGGCGACAGCTGCGCGCGCCAGAGGATCTCGTTCGCGTGGGCGCGGCCGATGCCGGCGAGCGCGCGCTGGTCGCGCAGGAGCGGGTGCAGCTGCCGCCGCTCGCGCCCGAGGATTTCGGCGAGTTCGCCGCCGGTCAGCTCGAGCGCGTCGGGGCCGAGGTGCGACAGGTCGGTGCCGAGCTGCTCCGGCGAGACGAGCCACACGCCGGCCCGCTTCTTCTTGCCGGCCTCGGTGAGGACGAGCTCGCCGCCGTCGGCGAAGCGCAGGCGGAACATCGGCGTCTTCGGGCCCTTCGCCCCGGGCGCGAGGTGGCGCAGCCGGCCGGCGCTCATCAGGTGCACCCTCAGGACCAGCTCGCGGTCGGAGGTCGGGAAGAGCAGGTTCTTCCCGCGGCGCTCGGCGCCGGTGAACGACCGCCCCTCGAGGGTGGCGAGCGGCGGGACGACGGTCTTGAGCGTCGCGACGTGGGCCGGCCCGGCCCGCTCGACCGGGGCGCGCGAGACGAGCGGGTCGAGCTCGCGCACCCACGCCTCCACCTCCGGCAGCTCGGGCATGGCGCCACGGTAGCGAGGCCGCTGCGGCGGCGGCGAGACGTGTCCGAGGGTCAGACCCTCGGACACGTCTGCGGCAGACGTGTCCGGAGGGCGGCGGACATGTCTGCGGCGGCCGGGTGCCGCTGAGGCTGCTCCCCGGCATCGACAGGCGGTTCCCGGCTCCCGGACACGTCCGCGCGGGCCGTGTCCGAGGGTCTGACCCTCCGACATGCCACCAACAGGCATGTCCGTCGGCGGTGCCGGCGTCCGTTCGCCGTCGCCTCGACCGGACGTCGTAGGCTCCGGCGCGATGGGGTTGCAGCCGCCGATCCTCGTCGAGGCGACCCGGGGGGAGGTCGTCGAGGCGCGCCACCGCGTGCACGCCGTCGCGGTCGCCGGCGGCCGGGTGGTCGAGGCGGCCGGCGACGTCGGTCTCGTCTCCTTCCTGCGCTCGGCGGCGAAGCCGCTCCAGGCGCTGCCGCTCGTGCGCGCGCGGCCGGACCTCCCCGACGAGGAGATCGCGATCGCGTGCGCCTCCCATCTCGCCCGCCCCGAGCAGCTGGCCGCCGTCCGGCGGCTGCTCGCCGCCGCGCAGGCGACCGAGGACGAGCTCGAGACCGGCCCGGAGCCGACGCCGCTCCAGCACAACTGCTCCGGCAAGCACGCGGGCTTCCTCGTCCTCTGCCGTGCCCGCGGCTGGGCGAGCGCCGGCTACCGGCTCCCCGGCCACCCGTGCCAGCAGGCCATGCTGGCGGAGGTGGCGGCGGCGGCCGAGCTCGACCCCGGCAGCATCGCGACCGCTACGGACGGCTGCGGCGTCGTCACCTTCGCGCTCACGCTCGAGCGGATGGCGCACGCGTTCTCGCGCCTGACCGCTCTCGAGGGCGGCGACCGCGTCGCCCGGGCGATGCAAGGCAGCCCGGATTTGATCCGAGGTCCGCTCGCCGCCGACGGGCTGCTGATGCGCCGGCTCCCGGGCTGGGTCGCGAAGGGCGGCGCCGAGGGCATCCTCTGCGCCTGCTCGACGGACGACGTCGGCGTCGCGCTCAAGGTCGAGGACGGCGCCATGCGGGCGGTCCGGCCGGCGCTCGCCGCCTTCCTCGCGCGGCTCGGGCGCGACCCCGGCGAGGAGCCCGTCGTCCCTGTGGAGAACAGCCGCGGCGAGCGCGTCGGCGAGCTCCGCGCGACCTGCGGAAGCGGCCCGAAAACACCCGGCTGACACGTGTTAAGGACATGTTCACAAACACCAGAACTCGTTATAGGATTCGCCCCCTGTTGGGTCAGAGCCGGCGCCGCCCCGTGTCCGGCTCTTCGTATGTCGAAGGAAGAAGCGCGCGTCTCCGTCCACCCACGAGGAAGGAGCACTCCGAGGACCATGCTCTCCGTCGAGATCGCCCTCCCAGACGTCGAGGAACTGCACAAGCTCGTCGAGCAGGGGCAAGAGAAGGGGTTTCTCACCTACGACGAGATCGTCGCGGCGCTCGAGGACGTCGACCTGACCAAGGAGCAGGTCGAGGACTTCTACACCTACCTGATCGACCACTCCATCGAGCTGATGGAGGGGGAGCAGCACAAGTCTCCCCCGCACGAGCAGCCGGCTCTCGCCGAGGACGACAAATCGGCGCCGAAGCTCGACCTCACCGTCGAGCCCTCGCTCGACTCGCTGCGGCTCTACCTGCGTGAGATCGGCAAGGTGCCGCTCCTCACGGCGGACCAGGAGATCGCGCTCGCGAAGCGGATCGAGCGCGGCGACATGGCCGCGAAGACGCAGATGACCGAGGCGAACCTGCGGCTCGTCGTCTCGATCGCGAAGGGCTACCTCGGCCGCGGCCTCTCCTTCCTCG
>DASTPC010000116.1:0-16948 GCA_035720085.1 Gaiellaceae bacterium | reverse complement strand
CACACGCGCGATCGACGACGTCACGGGCGGCGCCGACCACCCCGCCCAGACGATCGTCGGCATCACCGGCCTCGCCGTGCCCGGCTGCCTGATCGAGATCGAGTGCACGGCCGTTCTCGCCTGACGGCGAGAACGACCTCGGACGAGAAGACGTCAGATCGGCAGCAACATCGTCTCGTCGCCGGCGACGCTCTGGTCACGCAGCGCGAACGAGAGGCCGTCGTAGGCGAGGCGGGGGCTCGGCGCGCGGCCGCCGCTCGCCGTCCAGAGCTCGCGGGCGCGGTCGCCGAGCCGCTCGAGCTCCCGGTCGGAGCGCATCGGGTCGTGGTGGAACAGGATCAGCTGCTCGACGCCGGCCAGGCGGGCGAACGTGACCGCGTGCTCGACGCTCGAGTGGCCCCAGCCGACACGGTCGTCGTACTCGTCCTCGGTGAACTGCGCGTCGTGGAAGAGCACGGACGCAGACTCGGCGACCGGGTAGCCGGAGAGCCAGTCCGGCGAGAGCGAGCTCAGCTCCATGCCGAGCGCGGGCTCGTGGTCCGGGAGGTAGGCGAGCACCTGGCCGCGCTCCTCGATCCGGTAGCCGAGCGTCGGCCCCGGGTGCGAGACGTGCGCGGCGGTCAGGCGCGCGCTGCCGAGCTCCCAGGGCTGCTCGGGGACGTCGTGGAACGTGAGCGAGGCCGGGCTGTCCGACAGCTCGATCGGGAAGAGCGGCGGCGAGAGGTAGCGCGCGATCCGCTCCTCCAGCGAGTGGAGCGGCGACGGCGGCCCCCAGATGTGCAGCTCGGTGTCGCTCCGCCAGAACGGGGCGAAGAAGCCGAGCCCCTCGAGGTGGTCGAGGTGGAAGTGGGTGAGCAGCAGGTGGATCGGGCCGTCGGCGAAGGTGCCGGCGCCGAGCGGCCGGATCCCCGTGCCGGCGTCGAGGACGAGCAGCGTGCCGTCCTCGAGGCGCACCTCGATGCAGGAGGTGTTGCCGCCGTACCGCACCGTCGCCGGCCCCGGCGCCGCGAGCGATCCCCGGCAGCCCCAGACCGTCGCCCGCATCAGGCTTCGGGCTGCTCCCAGAAGAGCGCGACCACCCCGACCAGCTCGTCGGTGTGCGCGAAGAGGGGGAACGCGGTCACGGCGATGTCGCGCTCGCGGCCGTTCAAGCCCGTGATCCGGAAGACGCTGTGGGCCGGGCGGCGCTCGAGGAGCGCGACGCCGACCGGCCGGTCGCGCAGCTCGAGCGGGGCGCCGGAGCTGTCCCGGGGACCGAACTGCGCCGACCACTCCTCCAGCGGCAGCTCGCCCGCCTCCGCGAAGGTGTGGCCGATGATGTGCTCGGCCGGCTCGTTGAAGTAGACGAGGCGCCCGCCCTCGTCGCAGACGAACGCGGCCGTGGCCAGCTTCGACGCGAACTCCCGCGCCAGGATCAGGACGAGGTTCTTCGGACGGCGTCCCTCCATGGGGCGCAGCGTACGCCCGCCCGGGCGGTGGGCCAAGCGCGGCTCCCGGATTGACGTGTCATGTCACGGACCGCGATACTCGTGCCACCGCGAGTTGACATGTCACGAAAGGGAGCGCGCATGAGGTTCAGCCTGTACTCGGAGATCCAGCTGCATCCGCCGCAGACGCCGGAGCGGCTGTACGCCGAGGTGCTCGAGCAGATGGTCAACGCCGACCGGCTCGGCTACGACTGCTACGCGGTGATCGAGCACTTCTTCTTCCCGAAGTTCTCGGTCTCGGCGAACCCGACGGCGCTCTTCGCCGCCGCCGCCCAGCGCACGCGGCAGATCAACTTCCGGACGATGCTGCACGCGTTGCCGTACCACAACCCGATGGTGCTGGCCTCGGCGATCGCGGTCACCGACATCCTCACCGAGGGCCGCTACGAGTGGGGGGTCGGGCGCGGGCACGGCTGGATCCCGCCGAAGGCGGGCGTGCCGCTCGACGAGAACGCACGGCCGAGCTACGAGGAGGCGGTCGACCTGCTCTTCGAGGCGCTCGGCAACGAGCAGTTCTCGCACGAGGGCACGTACTTCCACGTCGAGCACTCCCACATCGTCCCCTTCCCGAAGCGGAAGTTCCGCATCTTCCTCGGCGGGACCTCCGACCGCACCTACGAGCTCGCGGCGGAGCACGGCTGGGGCGTGGCAGTGCCGCCGCTCCTGCCGTACGTGGCGCTCAAGGACCAGCTCGACCTCTACCGGGCGAAGTGCGAGGAGCACGGGACGACGCCGGACATCGTCTGGATCCACGCCTGTCACCTCGACTCCGACCGCGAGACGGCGCTGCGGGAGGCGCGCGACTGGATGGTCGGCTTCATCCAGGGCAACTGCTCGCCGCTGACCGAGCACCCGAAGCCCGACAAGGAGGGCCTGATCAAGGCCGGTTACGGTTTCTACACGGCCGGGATCATGGAACAGCTCGCCGAGGTGCCCTACGAGCAGCTCGTCGAGGACGACTACATCTGGGTCGGCACGCCCGCCGAGGTGATCGAGCGGATCGAGGCCACGCGGGAGGTCTGCCCCGGGATCAGCGAGATCGGGATCACCGTCAACGCCGGCGGCGCGCCGCACTGGATGGCGATCAAGAACCAGGAGCTGTTCGCGAACGAGGTGATGCCGCACTTCAAGGCGGCGGGTCGCGTGCAGGAGCCCGCGCTGGCGTGATCCGGCGCGTGTGCGTGATCGGAGCCGGCGTGATCGGGAGCCTCTTCGCGGGCCACCTGGCGCGAGTCGCCGAGGTCAGCGTGCTCACGCGCCGGCGCGAGCACGCCGAGGCGCTCCGCACGGAGGGCCTGCGCGTCTCGGGCCGCAGCGATCTGCACGCCACCGTCTCCGCCTCCGCCGACCCGGACGAGCTGGAGCCGTTCGACCTCGGCATCGTCGCCACGAAGGCGACCGGGCTCGAGGACGCGGCCGCCGCGCTCGAGGGCAGGTTCCCCGAGGCGACGCTGATGACCGTCCTCAACGGGCTCGGGGCGGAGGAGGTCGTGCGGGCCCACGGCGACTGGCCGATCATCTCCGGCGTCACGTTCATGAGCGGGACGCGCCACTCCGACACCCACGTCGAGTACGTGCTCGACACGCCGACCTGGCTCGGCCCGTACGAGGAGACGCCGTTCGAGCGCGTGCAGGAGGCGGCCGACCTGATCGTCGAGTCGGGCCTGCACGCGGAGGCGCTACCGGACCTCCGTCCGGCGCAGTGGTCGAAGCTGATCTTCAACGCCACCGTCAACTCGGTCGCGGCGCTCACCGGCCTGCCCCACGACCCGCACTTCGCGGCCGAGGAGGAGGAGACCGACCTCGGGTACCTGGTCCACGACCTCGTCGACGAGGGCAAGGCGGTGGCCGCGGCCGCCGGCGTGGAGCTGCACGAGGACCCGTGGGAGATGAACGTGCTCGCGACGCGCCGCGGCAGCGCGCACTATCCATCGATGCTGGAAGACGTCGAAGCTCAACGCAGGACCGAGGTCGACCTGATCACCGGTGCTCTCGTCCGCGAGGCGAGGAAGGCAGGCGTCCCGGTTCCCCTGCACACGGCCATGTACCGGCTCGTCAAGGCGAAGGAGGACTCGTGGTGAGCCGGTCGCAACCAGTCAAATGCACCAGGAGGGCGTCAATGACACCGAGGAAGAAAGGCACTGCGGCCGCGCTCCTCGCAGCCGTCGTCGCCGTCGTCGCGATGGCCGCCATGGCCGGCGGCGCCGGCGCGGCGTCGAGCCAGCAGCCGATCGTGATCGGCTGGGCCTTCGACAGCAAGGGCGGGATGGCCCCGTTCGACGGCCCGGCGCTCGCGGCGGCGAACATCCGCCTGAAGCAGGTGAATGCCCAGGGTGGGGTCAGAGGTCGCCAGCTGAAGATCGTCACCTGCGACACCCAGGGCAACAAGCCGGCGATCGCCAAGTCGTGCGCGGCGAAGCTGCTCGGCCAGGGGGCCGACATCATCTTCACGACGTGCGACGTCGACCTCGCGGCGCCGGTCGTGCAGGAGGCGATCAACCGCGGCGTGCTCGCGGTCGCACCCTGCATCGGCACCGACCAGATGGGGCCGAAGCGGTTCGGCAAGAAGGGCCGGCTGGCCTTCACGTTCGGGAACGTCGCCCAGGACGAGGGCTCCGCGATGGCGGAATACGCCTGGAGGAAGGGTTGGCGCACCGCGTCGCTCGCCACCGACACGGTGATCGTCTACTTCAAGAACGTCGTCCAGGCGTTCGAGGCCCGCTGGAAGGAGCTCGGCGGCGAGATCGTCGCCAAGGAGACGTACCAGTCGGCGCCCGCGGGCGGCGGCAACCCCGCCTCCTGGCAGGCCGTGACCACGCGGCTGAACGCCGAGAAGGCCGACGTGATCGTGACCGCGACCGCGCCGCCCTGGGCGGCGATGCCGACGATCCTGAACGGCCTGCGCACGCTCGGCAACGACACGCCGATGCTCAACTCCTGGGCCGGCGACGGCACCTACTGGACGTCGAAGGACGCGCCGACGTCGAACTACTACTTCGTCACGTACGCGTCGGTGTTCGGCGACGACCCGTCCAAGGCGGTCAACGCGCTCGCCAAGCAGGTGAAGGCGGGCACGGGCGGCTTCGTCACCGGTGCCGCCGCGATCGACGGCGTCGCGACGGCGATCCGGCGGGCGAAGTCGACCCAGGGCCTGGCCCTCGCCGCCCAGCTGGAGAAGTTCAGCAAGGTGCCGACGATCTCGGGCCTCGTCAGCTTCTCGCCCTCGCTGCATGCGGTGTTCGGACGGCAGTACCGCGTGATCGAGATCCAGGACAACAAGGCAAAGGTGGTCGGCACCGTCGTCGCCAAGAAGGTCCCGAAGATCTAGGACCCTTGGCCGGCGATCTGGCCCACGACCGGCGGCCCGGGGCGACGCTCCGGGCCGCCGACGTCTCCCGCTCGTTCGCCGGCCTGCAGGCGCTCACGCGCGTGGACCTGGAGCTCCACGCGCACGAGGTGGTGGGGCTGATCGGTCCCAACGGCGCCGGCAAGTCGACGCTCGTCAACCTGCTCACGGGCTTCGACTTCCCGAACGCCGGGTCGGTCGAGCTCGCGGGTAGGGACATCACGAGGTGGCGTCCCGACCGGCGCGGACGCGCGGGGCTCGCGCGCACGTTCCAGTCCAGCCACTCGTTCCGCGCCCTCTCCGTGCGCGAGAACGTCGAGGTCGCGGCGCTCGGTGTCGGCGCCTCGACCCGCGCGGCCCGGCACCGCGCGGACGACCTGCTCGAGCGGCTGCGGCTGACCCCGCACGCCGACCTGCCGGCCGCGGGCCTCGCGCACGGAGACGAGCGGCGCCTCGGCGTCGCCCGCGCGCTCGCCACCCAGCCGCAGTTCGTGCTCATGGACGAGCCCGCCGCCGGGCTGCCCGAGGCCGAGGTGCCGGAGTTCGCCGAGGTCGTGCGCTCGGTGCGCGACGAGCACAACGCCGGCGTGCTCCTGATCGACCACAACATGGCGCTGATCATGGACGTCTGCGACCGCATCCACGTGCTCGACCAGGGGCGGACCCTGGCGGAGGGGACGCCCGCCGAGATCCGGGCCAACCTCGACGTCGCCTCGGCGTACCTGGGGGACACGGCCGTCCGCGAGGAGGTGTCGTGAGACGTCCCGGGACAGCTCCCGGCGGCGACAGCGGCCAGCTTCAGGGATGCTCGCGCGGGCGAGCATCCGCTCCTGCGGATGTCCGCCCTTGCGCGAAGGAGGACACATCGTGACCCCGCCCGCGCTCGAGCTCGACGGGCTGGAGGTCGGCTACGGGGCGGTTTCGGCGGTGCGCGGCCTCTCGCTCCACGTGAACGAGGGCGAGCTCGTCGGCCTGATCGGGCCGAACGGCGCCGGCAAGTCGACGACGCTGCTCGCGATCATGGGCGCGCTCCCGATCCGAGCCGGCGACGTACGCCTCGCCGGCACGTCCATCCGCGGCCGCGACCCCGAGCGGATCGCCCGGGCGGGAGTCGCGCTCGTGCCCGAGGGCCGCCGCATCTACGCCGAGCTGACCGTCGAGGAGAACCTCCGCCTCGGGCTCGCCGGCCGGCGCGAGCGGGCGGGCGCCGACGCCGACCTGCAGGCGGTCCAGGACCTCTTCCCCGTCACCCGGGAGGTCCGCCACCGGCAGGCCGGCGCGCTCTCCGGCGGCCAGCAGCAGCAGCTCGCGATCGCCCGGGCGCTCGTGGCGCGGCCGCGGCTCTTGCTTCTCGACGAGCCCTCGCTCGGCCTCGCGCCGAAGATCGTGGACGTCGTCTTCGAGGCGCTGGCCGAGATCCGCCGGCGCGAGATCGCGGTGCTGCTCGTCGAGCAGCGCGCCCAGCGTACCGTCGCCCTCGCCGACCGCACCTACGTGCTCGCGAACGGCGAATTGCGGCTGGTTCTCACCCCGGCGGACGCGGCAGACACCGACAAGATGGTGGCGGCATACCTCTCGTGAGTGCGTTCCTGGCCAGCTTCTTCAGCGACCTCCGCGATCCGCAGGTGCAGATCGACGCGATCGGCCTCGGTGCGGTCTACGCGCTGATGGCGGTCGGGATCGGGCTCGTCTTCGGCGTCCTCCGCCTCGTCAACTTCGCGTACGGGCAGCTGATCATGGCCGGGGCGTTCTCGCTCGCGCTCGCCTCCGAGTGGGACTGGCCCGCCTGGGCGGGGATCGTCCTCTGCTTCGCGGTCGTGCTCGCGCTCTCGCTGGCGATGGAGCGGCTCGTGTTCCGGCCGCTGCGGCTGCAGTCGCCCGCGGTGATGCTCGTCGCCACCTTCGCGGTCGCGTTCCTGCTCCAGAGCATCGCCCTGCTCTGGTTCGGCCCGCTGGGCAAGCCGGCGGCCTCGCTCGCCACCCTCAACCGCCCGGTCACGGTCGGTGACGTCGACATCCGCAAGATCACGATCGTCGCGATCCTGCTCAGCGCGCTGTGCCTGCTCGCGCTCGTGCTCATGCTCGCGCGCACCTCGCTCGGGCTGCAGATGCGGGCGGCGGCGATGGACTTCCAGACGGCGCGGCTGCTCGGCGTGCGCGCGAACACCGTGATCGGCGCCGCCGTCGTCATCTCGGGGCTGCTCGCGGCGGTCGTGGCGGTGATCCTGACCGTGCAGTTCCCGCTCGTGACCCCGGGGTTCGCGTTGCAGGACACGATCATCGTGCTCGCGGGCGTGGTCGTCGGCGGCATGAACAGGCTGCTCTCCGCGACGCTCGGCGGCTTCGCGATCGGCTACGTCTCCGGGCTCCTCAGCGGCGCGCTGCCGACCGACCAGAGCCAGTACCTGCCCTCCTTCGTCTTCGGGCTGGTGATCCTCGTCCTGCTGCTCCGGCCGGGTGGGCTCTTCACGCGCGGCGCGGCGACCGTGGAGCGCGTGTGAGACGCCCTCTGTCGACCCCCGGCCGCGACAGCGGCCGGCTTCAGGGATTCCCGCGCGGTCGGGAATCCGCTGCTGCGGATTCCCGAGCTTGCGCAGAAGTGGAGCGTGTGTGAACGCGCTGCGCTCCTGGCCCCAACTCGCCGGCCCGGTCGCGTTGATCGTGGTCGCGTCGCTGCTCGGCTCGCTCACCTCGCGGTCGTCGCAGATCCACTTCATCAACGCGCTCGTCGCGGTCGCCTTCGTCGTCGCCCTCTACGTGTTCGTCGGCAACTCCGGCGTCCTCTCCTTCGGGCACATCAGCTTCGTCGCCGTCGGCGCCTGGGCGGCCGGAGTCCTCTCCGTGCCGAGCGAGGAGAAGCCGGCGACGATGCCCAACCTCGCCGGCGTCCTGCGGGACACGACCGTCGGCAACGTCCCCTCGCTCGCGATCGCGGCGCTCGTCGGGGGGGTGTTCGCGCTGCTCGCCGGGTTGGCGCTGATGCGCCTCTCCGGCCTCGCCGCCGGCATCGCCACGTTCGCGGTGCTGGGGATCACGAACAACATCCTTCGCTACTACGAGGAGATCGGGCCGGGCCTGAACGTCTTCTCGTCCGTGCCGGAGACGACCGGTCTGCTGCAGGCGGCCGTGGGCGCCTGCCTCGCCGTGGTCGTCGCCTTCGCCTACCAGCGCTCACGGTACGGCCGCCAGCTGCGGGCGGCGCGCGACGACTCGGCGGCCGCCCGGGCGGTCGGCATCTCCGTCTACCGGCAGCGACTCGTCGCGTTTGCGCTCTCCGGCGTCCTGGCGGGCTTCGCCGGCGGGCTGTACGTCCACCTGCTGCCCGTCAGCGCCGACTCGCTCTACCTCGACCTCACGTTCATCACCCTGGCGATGCTCGTGATCGGCGGCATGACGAGCCTGTGGGGCGCGGTCGTCGGGGCGCTCGCCGTCTCCGGCATCGACTCGCTGCTGGCGGAGGCCGAGAACGGGCTCGACGTCGCCGGTGCGACGATCGACCTGCCGGCCGGGTCGCGCATCGTCGCCGTCGGGTTCCTGATGGCGCTCGTCCTGGTGCTCCGGCCGTCCGGGCTGACCGGAGGGCGCGAGTTCTCGCTGCCGCGCATCGCGCGACGCCCTCAGCCGACAGCTGAAGGAGCGGCCGAATGAGGATCTGCATCGTCGGCTGCGGCGCCGTGGGGTCGCTGTTCGCCGCCAACCTGGCGCGGCTCGACGACGTGGAGGTCTGGGCCTACGACCTCGACCGCGCGCACGTGGACGCGATCAACGAGCGCGGCCTGCGGCTCGTCGGCGCCGGCGAAGTCGTCGGGCATCCGCGCGCGACGACCGACGCGAGCGAGCTGCCTCCTTGCGAGCTCGGGATCGTGGCCACGAAGGCGATGCACGCCGGTGCGGCGATCGCCGCGACCGCCCACGCGTTCGCCGACGGCGCCGTCGCCTCGGTGATGAACGGCGTCGGCAACGAGGAGACGCTGGCCGCGCACGTGCGCCGGGTGATCCGCGGGACGACGTTCCCGGCGGGCAAGCTGCTCGAGCCCGGCGTCGTCCAGTGGGATGTGCAGGGCGAGACGACGCTGGGGCCGTTCGAGCCGAGCCCGGCCGCGGCGGCCGAGGTCGAGGCCCTCGCCGACGCCTGCACGCGGGCGGGCATGCCGGCCTCCGCGGTCGCGGACGCCCGCCCGGCGCAGTGGCGCAAGGTGATCTTCAACGCCTCCACCAACCCGGTCGGCGCCCTCACCGGGCTCACGCACGGGCGGTTGTGCGAGGAACCGTCGCTGCGCCGCCTCGTGTCGGGCCTGGTCGACGAGGGCAAGGCGGTCGCAGCCGCGCAAGGGATCGTCCCCGACGCCGACCCGGAGGAGCTGATCGACCACGCGGCGAGGCCGGACGTGGCCTACGGGCACAAGGCGAGCATGCTGCAGGACGTCGAGGCGCGCCGTCCGACCGAGATCGACTACCTGAACGGCGGCATCGCTCACTTCGGCCGGGAGCACGGCGTGGCGACGCCGCTGAACGACGCCATCACGGCACTGATCAAGGGGGTTGAGAAGTCGTGGACCTGACGCAGGAGCTCGAACGCCGCCACGCGAACGTGCGGGCGGCGATGGCCGACCACTCGCTCGACGCGCTCGTCGTCGCCGGCAGCGAGTACACCGGGTTCGAAGGGTCGGTCACCTACCTGTCCGGCTTCCAGATCGTCCACCGGTACGCGTACGTCGTGCTGCCCGCGGACGGCGAGCCGCTGATCGTGTTCCCCACCGAGGCGCGCTATGTCGGCGAGCACGGCACGGCGCAGCTGGAGCAGGTGTTCGCCGACCATCCCGGCGCCGAGATCGCGACGCGGGCGCGGGCGGCCGGCTGGCGGCGCGTCGGCGCCTACGGGCTCGACTACGTGATGACCGTGCGCGACTACCGGGCGCTCGACGGGCTCGAGGTGGTGCCGTTCGACGTCGAGTTCGACCTCGCGCGCGCCGTCAAGAGCGACGCCGAGCTCGCCTCCGTGCGCGACAGCGTCCGCATCAACCAGCGCGGGTTCGAAGTCTGGTTCGAGCACTACGAGCCCGGCCGGACGGCGGCGGAGGTGATGGCGGCCGCGGAGGACTACTTCGTCGCCGAGGGCTGCGGGCGGCTGACCATGAACATGGTGCTCACCTCGCCGAACGGCGGCGGGCGGGCGCTGCCGGAGTTCAAGATCGCGCGCAAGGAGGAGGTGCTCGGCGGCTTCGTCCTGCCCTCCCTCGAGGTGGCAGGGCCGGGGATGCACTGGGTCGAGGTCTCGCGCGCCGTCGCCGCGGGCGGGCAGGAGCTCTCCGACGACACGAAGCGGATGCTGGAGGCGTACGTCGAGTACCACGACGCCGCCCGGACGGCGATGCGCGCCGGCGCCACCTGCCACGACCTCCACCGTGCCGTGTCCAGGGGTTTCGCGGGTCGCGGCTACCACCTCGGGCACGTGACCGGCCACTCGATCGGGATGACGATGATCGAGTTCCCGAAGGTGGGGGAGGGCGTCGAGACCGAGCTCGCTGCGAACATGGTGCTCTCGATGCATCCGCACGCGATCGCGGCCAGCGGCGAGGACTGCCTGTACATGCAGGACACCTGGCTCGTGACCGAGGAGGGCGGCGAGCCGCTGTCGACGCTGCCGATGGAGATCTACGTCAAGGCCTGAACGCTTCGCGTTCAGGTCAGGACCGCAGATGGACGGGCTCGCGCGGGGAGCCGACGGCGTCACCCGCTGCTGGTGGGGTGCGTCGACGCCCGAGTACGAGGCCTACCACGACCACGAGTGGGGCTACCCGGTCGCGGACGACGTCCGCCTGTTCGAGAAGCTGACGCTGGAGGGGTTCCAGTCCGGGCTCTCGTGGCTGACGATCCTGCGCAAGCGCGAGAGCTTCCGGCGGGCGTTCGCCGGCTTCGACCCGGAGCGGGTGGCGCGGTTCGGCGACCGCGACGTCGAGCGGCTGCTCGGCGACGCCGCGATCGTCCGCCACCGCGGCAAGATCGAGTCGGCCATCTCGAACGCGCGCCGGTGCCTCGAGCTACAGCAGGAGGCGGGGTCACTGGCGGCGTTCGTCTGGCGCTTCGAGCCGGATCCCTCGTCGCGCCCCGCCCGGATGACCCGCGACGCGCTGCTCGAGCTCGCGCAGACGCCCGAGTCGAAGGCGCTCGCGCGCGAGCTCAAGCGCCGCGGCTGGTCGTACGTCGGCCCGACCACGGTCTACGCCTTCATGCAGGCGATGGGGCTGGTGAACGACCACCTGGAGGGGTGCGCGGCCCGGAGCCGCGTCGAGGCGGCGCGGGCGGCTTTCACGCCACCGGGCGCCGCCGGCTGAGGTCGGGCGCCGGCGCGAGCCGCGCCGCGGGAGAGGCGATAGAATCCGGCTGTGAGCTGGCCGTGGATCGCCCTGCTCGTCCTGGCGGTATTGACCGTCGTGGCCGCAGAGTGGCCCCGCCTCCAGCAGCTGCTCGGCAGCGACCGCCGCAAGCAGCGGGCACGTGAGAAGCGCAAGGCGAAGCTCCGCGTGATCACGTCGGACGACGAGGACTTCGTCGCCAGCGTCCAGCGCGACCTCGAGGCGCTGCCGACGATCGAGGAGCGCGAGAGCGGGCCGAGCGGCCGCTTAGATGCTTGATCGGAAATCCCGGCGGGCCGGATGACGCCCACGACGCGGCGCCGGATCACCACCCGCGCGCGCCGCACAGGCTTCTAGCCTGCACGGCGCGGACGCGCGGCGCCCGGCTTGGTCGTGAACGTCCCCGGCTGCGCGCCATTTTTCGATCAAGCATCTAGCGAGCCGGCTGCGCCACGACGAAGACGCGCTCGGCGACCACGAAGGTCGTCTCCAGCACGCGCGTGTTGGGCAGGATCCGCGCCACGTTCTCCGTGTTGCGTGTCTCCTGGTAGTCCGAGACCTGGAGGCGGACGGCGTGCCGGCCCAGCCGCAGGCCGCCGACGTCGACACGCACCACGCCGTCCCGGAACGTGGCTTCCCGCTCGTGGCCGTCGACGCGGGCGACCACCGACTCGGGGTCGACGCCCGAGCCGGCGTCGGTCGCGCGCGCCACGAGCTCGGGGCGCCCGACGGCGACGGCTTGCGTCTCCAGCGTGACGCGCGGCGGCGTCACGTCGTTCACCCAGAAGCGGAAGGCGAACGCGCCCGCTCGGCGGCGGTTCGGTGAGTCGAAGACGACGTCGTAGAGCCCCGGCGCGGGCATCACCGCGCCGGACACGAGTCGCCGCTCGCCGTAGTCGGCCAGGTACGCGTTCAGGTTCACGGGCAGCGAGGTCGAGCCGACCTGCCGGTCCTCGTCGCCGGCGCGCACCGTCCGCGGCTCGACCCTCACGCCGGGCGCCGTCGAGACCACCGCGACGCCGAAGTTCGCGACCCGCCGCGTGATGCGGACGCGGAACACGCGCTCCGGCCCTGCCAGATTGGAGGCGACGACCCCGAACGGCCCGCGTTCGGGGTAGCGGTAGCGGCTCACGAGCGCCGGTCGGCGGGCGTTGCTCGCCCGGTGGATCCCCGGCCGCCGCAGCGCCGTCGCCGGCTGGTCGCCGAGCCGCGGCACCGACACGCGCAGCCAGACCGGGACCCGGCGACGCTCGCCGTCGCGCGAGAGCACGATCCAGCCGCTCCACTCGCCCGCGGCCGCCGACGTCCCTGCGCTCGCGGCCACACCGAGCCTCCCGGGCACGTCGACCGTGCCCGGCACGACGAGCGTCGCGCCGCGCGGCGAGGAGACCGTCTCGACCGAGACCGTCCACGTGCCTGCGCCGCCGCCCGCATCCGTCAGCTCGAGCTCCTGCTGCAGGCTGGCGCCGCGGCGGACGAGGCCGAACGAGAACGAGGTCGGCTGCGCGAACAGGAGCGGCGCGTCGGCGCGGCGGAGGTCGACGATGCCGCCACCCGCCTGCGTGGCGCCGGCCGGCCGGCGGTCCGGGTCGGCGAAGGCCGTGTCGCCGGTCTGCACGAGCGCCGACTTCAGCTGCGCGACCGTCCAGTCGGGATGGCGCTCGCGCAGGAGCGCCGCCGCGCCGGCGACGTGTGGGGCCGCCATGCTCGTCCCGGACAGCTGCCCCCAGCCGCCCGGCAAGGACGACGTGATCGAGACTCCTGGCGCCGCGACGTCGGGCTTCAGCCGCAGCGAGACCGGGGCGGGGCCGACGGACGAGAAGTCCGCGAGGACGCCGGGCGGCCCGTCGCCGCCGCGCGGGGTGACCGCGCCGACCGTGATCGCGGCGGCCGACGTGCCGGGCGAGATGATCGAGCCGCGGCCGTAGTCCCCCAACTCGTTGCCCGCCGCCACGACCGGGACGACGCCGGCTGCCGCGGCCGCGTCGAGCGCGCGCGCGACGAGGTCACGCGTCGGCTCGATCTCGACCTCGCCGAGCGAGAGGTTGATCACGTCCATCCCGTCCGCGACAGCCGCTTCGATCGCGGCGACCAGCTCGGGTGAGTTCCCGTTCAGGCCGAATCCCGCGTCCGTGGGGACGGTGAGGGCCTTGTAGTTGCCGAGGTAAGCGCGCGGCGCGACGCCGGAGATCGTCCGGCCGCCGTCGGTGTGCGTGCCCGCATTGCCGGCTGCGATCCCGGCGACGTGCGTGCCGTGCGACTCCTGCGGGTCGAACGGCCTGGACGCGCCGCGCGGGGCACCGGGCGGCGGGAAGGCGCGCGCCACGATCACCTTCGCCGTCGTGAAGGCGCGCTGGCCCTTGGGGAAGCCGGCGGGCATCGTGAAGCCGCGCGGGCTGAAGAACGGGTGCCGCTGGTCGAAGCCGGTGTCGACGATGCCGATCTTGATCCCCTCGCCGGCGGTCTCCAGGCCGGGGCCCCAGAGTGCCGGCGCGCCGATCTGCTCCACGCCGCTGTCGGCCCGGGGCTCGTAGCGCACGGAGGCGACGACGTCGCGCACCCCCGGCAGGCGGGCGAGGCGGGGCACCGCGCTGCGCGGGAGCACCACGGAGACGCCGTTGACGACGAGTCGGTAGCGCCAGTGGATCCGCGCCGCCGGGACTTCCTCGGCGAGCGCGGCCGCGAAGGCGCGGTGCTCGGCGGCGATCCGCGCCGAGGCGGCGGCGCGGCCGCCGCGCGCCTCGGCGAGCGCGGGCGAGCGGAACGTGACCATGACCTGGGTGGTCTCGCTGCGATCGGCGGGCGCCGCGACCGCGCTCGATCCGGCCGCGCCGACGAGGAGCGGCAGGCAGCACACGGCGAGGAGCAGTCGGATGCGCACAGGTACTGAGACGACGAACGGAGCCAAAGCGGTCGTGGAAGCATGCCCGAGGCGTCGGCCCGGACGGCGAGCGACCGGCGCTACACTTGCTCCCGCCCGCGGATGTGGCGGAATTGGTAGACGCGCACGGTTCAGGTCCGTGTGCCCGTAAGGGCGTGGAGGTTCAAGTCCTCTCATCCGCATGAGGGGAAAGGCCCGCAAAGGCGGGCCTTTTCGCGGGTGGGTCCGAGCGGCGCCCCCGCGAGCCCGGGCGCGCGATCTTCCGGCTGCCTAACGGACGGTGCCCAGACCGCCTCGGCACTTGCGGTCGCGCAGGCAGCCCTCGGCGGGATGGCCATGCCCGCATCATGTGTCCAGCTCGCTGTTATCCGGAGGTCACGGATATAGCGTGCGTTCCCATCGGGAGATCTCGAACGGCGCTCCGGGACGGCCTCCGATGGCGAGGATGGTCGTGCCGTCGGCGGTCGCTCTGGCGCTTCGGATGAGGGCCGGGTCACGGACGTAGACGAGTGTGCCGGCAGGGGCGTCGATGTCTTCTCCGTCGACGGTGAACGCGGCGTGACCGCTCACGACGGCGAACAGCTCCTCCTGTCCGTCGGTGAGGTTCGTTTCGTCGTCGCGCTCGTGATGCGGCTCCACGAGCTCACCGCCGGCGTCGCCGATGATCGCGTTCACGCCGAAAGCGCGAATGTCGAAGTGGCGGCGGACGAGGTAGAAGAGCCCGTCCGTATGGGTCGGATCGTCCGGGTTGAGGTCCTGCGCCACAGCGACCTCGGTCAGAAGGACGGCACCGAACGGCGCAACGCGTGGATCAGTCACGGGGCACATTCGCATCTTCGCCGAGCGAAGATCAACGCGGCAGCGCCTTGCGACGCGCACGTCCGCGCGGCGCGAGAAGATCGCTGTGTGTCCGTCGTCCTGACCGGCTCGAAGCTCACGATCGACGAGGTCGTCCGGGTCGCGCGGGGCGGGGAGGGGGTCGAGGTGGCCTCGGCGGCGCTCGAGCGCATGCGGGCCGCGCGTGCCGTCGCCGAGCAGGCTCTGGCAGAGGGGGCCGAGGCGTACGGCGTCACGACCGGCGTCGGCGTGCGGAAGGCGTTCCGCGTCGAGTCGCCCGGCCACGACCGGCTGCTCCTCCGCCAGCACCTGATCGGACAGGGGCACGAGGCGCCGTCCGACGTGGTGCGGGCAACGGCGCTGCGCCTCGTCAACGCGCTCGCGCAGGGCACGTCGGTCGCGCGTCCGGAGCTGGCCGCCCACCTGGCGGCGGCGCTCGCAGGCCCGCTGCCCGCTGTCCGGGTGCTCGGCTCGATCGGGCAGAGCGACCTGGCGCCGCTCGCCGAGCTGGCCGAGGGCATGCTCGCGGGCTTCGAGCTCGAGCCGGGCGAGGCGCTCGCGCTGATCAACCAGAACGCGTTCGCGACCGGCTGGGGCGCGCTCGCGCTCCACGACGCCGAGCGGCTGCTCGGGGCGCTCGACGTCGCCGCCGCGCTCGACCTCGAGGCCTTCGCCGCCAATCCCGACGCGCTCCACCCCGCGCTCGACGAGGTGCGGCCTTCGCGCGGCCTGCGCGAGACGCGCGCCCGCCTCGCCGCCCTGCGGGAGGGCAGCGGCGTCGAGCACCGCAACCTGCAGGACCCGCTCAGCTTCCGTGCGCTGCCGCAGCTTCACGGCGCGGCACGGGACGCGTTCCGGTTCGTGCGCACGGGGGTCGAGCTGGAGCTGAACGCGCACCAGGGGAACCCGCTCGTCGTCCCCTCGGAGGGCCGCGTCGTCTCGGTCGGGGACTTCGAGGCCGCCGGCCTCGCCACCGCGCTCGACCTCGCCCGGCTGGTGCTCGCGCCGGTGCTCGGCAGCGCGGCCGAGCGGGCGATCAAGCTCCTGCAGGCGCCGCTGACGGGCCTGCCGGAAGGTCTCGGCGCGCGGCCCGGCCTGGCCGAGAGCGCCCTCAGCGAGCTCGGGATCGCCGTGCAGGCGCTCGCCGCCGAGGCGCGCCTGCTCGGCCAGCCCGTCTCGCTCGAGCTCGTCTCGACCACCCAGGCGGAGGGGATCGAGGACCGGATGACGATGGCGCCGCTCGCCGCCCGTCGCCTGGCGGAGCAGGTCGAGCTGGGGGCGCGCGTGGTCGCCGTCGAGCTGCTGCTCGCAGCACAGGCGTGCGACCTCCGCGGCCGGCCGCTCGGCGAGGGCACCCGCGCGGCACACGACGCCGTGCGTCGTGTGGCGCCGTTCCTCGGCGAGGGGGAGCCGCTGCCCGAGCTCGAGCCGCTCGTGGACCTCGTCCGCTCCGGCGCGCTCGCCGAGGTCACGTGACCGCGTTCGACGTCCACCAGCACCTCTGGCCGCAGCCGTTCGTGGACGCGCTGGAGCGACGCTCGGAGCCGCCGTGCCTTCGGGACGGCGAGCTCGTGCTCGAGGAAGGTCGCTTCCAGCGCGCTGCGGACGCCGACTCGCTCGACGCCCGGGTGGCCGGCCTCGACCGCGACGGGATCGACGTGGCCGTGCTCTCGCTGCAGCCGACGCTCGGGATCGAGGCGCTGCCGGAGCCGGAGCGTGACGAGCTCGTCGACGCGTGGGTCGGCGGCGTCCGCGAGGTGCTCGGCGCGGCGCAGGGCCGGCTGCTCGCGTTCGCGCCCGGTTGTGTCCTGGACGGCTTCGCGGGCACCTCCATCCCGGCTGCGGCCACGCGGGACAGAGACGCGCTGGCGCCGCTGCTCGACGGGCTCGAAGAGCGGGCCGGCGTGCTCTTCGTGCACCCCGGGCCGGTGGTGCCGCCTCCGGGCGCGCCCGCGTGGTGGGCCTGGGTGGCCGACTACACGGCGCAGATGCAGGCGGCGTACCTCTCCTGGCTCGCCGGCGGCCGCTCGCGGTGGCCGTC
>DASTPC010000115.1:0-12319 GCA_035720085.1 Gaiellaceae bacterium | reverse complement strand
GGTGTTGGCCGGGCAGTGGGCGTTCTCGTCGTTTGCGGGTGGCTCGAATCTGGTGATCGCGGTGTCGACGCTGGCGGTGGCGGCGCTGGTGCTGCCGTTGCGGCGGCGGTTGCAGCGGGTGGTCGACCGGCGCTTCTACCGTCGTCGCTACGACGCGCAGCGGACGTTGGAGGCGTTCGGGGCGCGGCTGCGCGAGCAGATGGAGCTGGACGCGCTGGCCGACGACCTCCGCGCCGTGGTCGCCGAGACGATGCAGCCCGCGCACGTGTCGCTGTGGCGCCGGGAGGGGTCGACAGCGTGAGCGACCGCGCGCGCCGCCGGCTCGCATGGGTGCTCTTCGTGCTGCCGCTCGCCTGCGCACCGGTCGCGATCGCGATCGTCGCCGCGACGAGCGCCGCGTGGGTGCAGGACGTCACGACGGGGCCCCTACTGGTGCTCACGTTCTCGGGCGTGGGATTGCTCGTCGTCCTCGGTGGCCCGCGCAACGCGATCGGCTGGCTGCTGCTGACGATCGGGCTCGGGGTCGGCATCAACACCGTGACATCCGCGCTCGTCGAGTGGGACGCGATCCGGACCGAGCCGTTCCCGGGCGCGTCCTTCAACGTCCTCCTGCACGGCTCGCTGCAGATCGCCGCGCTCGGCGTGGTGATCCCGCGTGTCCTGCTGCTCTTCCCCACCGGCCGACCGCCATCGCCGCGCTGGCGCGTCGTCGGCTGGGCCCAGATCGTCGTGCTGGTCAGCCTCCTGGCCAAGCTCTTCGAGCCCGGCGACCTCACCGGCTACGAGCGGGCGTACGAGAACCCTCTGGGCGTCGAGGCCCTCGGGTTCTTGTCGACGGAGGCGCTCAACGTTCCGGCCTCGGCCTGCTTCATGTTCGGCGCGCTCGGGGCGGTCGTCTCGCTGATCGTCCGCTTCCGGCGGTCCGTTGGCGTGGAGCGACTGCAGCTCGAGTGGGTCGCGTGGGGAGTCGGCGTGATCGGTGCGAGCTTCGTCGCGAACGGGCTGCTGATCGTCCTCTTCGACAGCGAGGCGATCGACCCGTTCCTCTCGCTGGCCCTCTGCCTGTTCCCGATCACCGTCGGGATCGCAGTGCTGCGCTACCGGTTGTACGAGATCGACCGCGTGATCTCGAGGACGCTTGTCTACGCCGCGCTGACGATCCTGCTCGGTGCCGCCTATGCCGGGCTCGTGCTCGCCGGGCAGGCGCTGTTCTCCCCGTTCGCCGGCGGCTCGAACGTCGCCATCGCCGTCTCGACGCTCGCCGTCGCCGCGCTCTCCCTGCCGGTGCGCTCGCGCGTCCAGCACTTCGTGGACCGACGCTTCTACCGCCGCCGCTACGACGCGCAACGGACGCTGGAGGCGTTCGGGGCGCGGCTCCGGCAGGAGGTCGAGCTGGACAGCCTGGCAGGTGAGCTCAGGGCAGTCGTCGACGAAGCGATGCAGCCGGCGCACGCGTCGCTCTGGCTGCGCGGGGTGCGGTCGTGAGCAGGCACACCGCCGGGATCCTCGCGTGGACGCTCGTCGCCGTCAGTATCGTCACCGGTCTGGCAGGCACCGCGCTCACCGTGGCCGTCGAGGGGCTCGGCTGGCGCTTCTTTGCCACTGACGCGGTGGCGATCGCCATCTTCCTGGCCTCCGCCGTGGTCGGCGCGCTCGTCGCCTCGCGGCTCCCTGCCAACCCGATCGGCTGGATCCTCCTCGCCCTGGTCGTCGCCCTCGGCCCCGTCGGCGGCCTCGAGGGGTACATCGCGCTGTCGCTCGACGACGACCGCGTCACCGGCGCAGTCCAGTGGGCTGCGCTCTACTCGGGAGACGTGTGGCTCTTCTTCCTCGCCGCACTGTTCCTCGTCCTGCTGCTGTTCCCGGACGGCCGGCTGCCGACGCGGCGCTGGCGCGTCGTGCTCTGGAGCGGAATCGCCGGGCTGCTGATCTCGGGCGTTCCGGTCCTGCTGCGGCCCGGGGCAATGGAGGACTACCCGCGCATCACGAGCCCGATCGGCGTCGAGACCGACGCGGTCTCGTGGCTCGCCGCGCCCGGGTTCGTGCTGTTCTCGGCGGCGCTCGTCGGCGCGGCAGCCTCGCTCGTGGTGCGCTTTCGCCGTGCCCGCGGGATCGAGCGCCAGCAGCTCACGCTGCTCGTCGCCGCCGGCAGCTTCGCGACCACCACGTTCCTCGCGAGCTGGTTCGTCGCCAGCCTCTCCGACGATCTGGCGAACGCGCTCACGCTCGTCGGCATCCTCGCGATCCCGGTCGCGATCGGCGTGGCGATGCTGCGCTACCGCCTCTACGACGTCGACCGGGTGATCTCCAAGACGCTCGTGTACGGCGCGCTGACGGTGCTGCTCGGCGCGGCGTACGCGGGATTGGTGCTGGTGGGGCAGGCGCTGTTCTCGTGGTTCGCGGGCGGCTCGAACCTGGCGATCGCGGTCTCGACGCTCGTCGTCGCGGCGCTGTTCCTGCCGCTGCGTGCGCGCGTGCAGCGGTTGGTCGACCGGCGCTTCTACCGCCGCCGCTACGACGCGCAACGGACGCTGGAGTCGTTCGGGGCGCGTCTGCGCGAGCAGGTGCAGCTGGAGACGCTGAGCGAGGATCTCTGCGGGGCGGTCGCGGAGACGATGCAACCGGCTCACGTCGCTCTCTGGCTGCGGCGTGAGGGGGCGCGGCCGTGACAGCGTCCCCACAGACGAGGTACGCGCGCGCGGGCGAGGTCTCGATCGCCTACCAGGTGCTCGGCGAGGGGCCCGACCTCGTCTACGTGCCGGGGTTCGTGTCGCACGTCGAGTGGGGGTGGGAGCTGCCGCAGTACGCCCGCTTCCTGCGCCGGCTCGCGGCCTTCTCGCGGCTGATCGTGCTGGACAAGCGCGGCACCGGGCTGTCCGACCCCGTGGCGGGTGTCGCCTCGCCCGAGCAGCGGCTCGAGGACATCGGGGCCGTGCTCGACGCGGTCGGCTCGGAGCGCGCGACGCTGCTCGGCGGCTTCGACGGCGGGACGCTCGCGCTGCTCTACGCGGCGGCGAGACCGGCCCGGGTCGCCGGCCTCGTCCTCTACGCGACGCCGCCGAAGTTCACCCAGGACGACACCTACCCCCACGGCTGGGCACCCGCGGCGATCCAGCTCTATCTGTCCGCAGCGGAGGAGGACTGGGCGGCCGAGGAGGGCGCGCCGCTGCTCGCGCCGAGCCTCGCCGGCGACGCCGCCTACCGGCAGTGGTTCGGCCGGCTCAGCCGCATGGCGGCGAGCCCGGGCATGGCGATGGCGCTCCTGCAGATGAACGCCCAGCTCGACGCCCGCGCCGCCCTCGCCGAGCTCGGGCTGCCGGTGCGCGTCCTGCACGCCGAGGGCGACCTGCTCGTCGACCCGGGCCACTCGCGCAAGCTCGCGGAGCTCGTCCCGGGAGCCGAGCTCGTCGAGCTCGCCGGCGCCGACCACTGGCCGTTCGCGGAGAACGCGGACGCGGTGGTCGCCGAGGTGGAGGAGCTCGTGACCGGCTCGCGCAGCCTGCCGCAGCCCGATCGCGTCCTCACGACGCTGCTGTTTACCGACGTCGTCGGCTCGACCGAGCACGCCGCCGCGCTCGGCGACCGCCGCTGGGCTGCGCTGCTCGAGGACCACCGCGCGCTCGTTCGCCGCGAGATCGAGCGTTTCGGCGGCAGCGAGGTCGACACCGTGGGAGATGGGTTCCTCGCCCGCTTCGACGCGCCGACCCGCGCCATCCAGTGCGCGATGGCGGCCCGCGAGTCGGTCCGCGCGCTCGGGATCGACCTGCGCGCGGGCGTCCACACCGGCGAGTGCGAGCGGCTCGGCTCGGCGCTCGGCGGCATCCACGTGCACGTCGGCGCGCGCATCGCGGCGCAGGCCGGGAGCGGCGAGATCGTCGTCTCCTCGACCGTGCGCGACCTCGTCGACGGCTCCGCGATCGCGTTCGACGACCGCGGGCGCGTCGAGCTGAAAGGCGTTCCCGGCCCGAGACGGCTGTTCCTGGCCCGGGCGGTCCCGTAACGGTCCCGTGACGGCAGCGGCGTAGAAAGGACGGTGAGATGGCGACGATCGCGCCGACGTGGTGGAAGGTCTGGCGCCGCGACTCCCGCGCAGAGCGGGTCGAGGCCGGGGCCGAGTCCCTCGCGGAGAGCCCGCCGGCAGAGGCGGCCGCGGTCGAGATCGCGCCCAACGACCCCCTCCTCGCCTACCTGCAGAGCGCCGGCGGCGCAGTCGAGCTCGACCGGCTCGAGCTCGACTCCCCCGCGGTGCGGGCGCTCCGGGACGCCGGGGTAGCGCTGGTCGTGCCGCTTGTAAGCCAGGGCGAGCTGATCGGCACGCTCAACCTCGGCCCGCGCCTCTCCGACCAGCAGTACTCGACGGACGACAAGAAGCTGCTGGACAACCTCGCCGCGCAGGCCGCGCCGGCGCTGCAGGTGGCCGAGCTGGTGCGGAGGCAGGCGACGGAGGCCGCCTCGCGCGAGCGGATCGAGCAGGAGCTGCGCGTGGCGACGCTGATCCAGCAGAACTTCCTGCCGCGCGAGCTCCCCGACCTGCCCGGCTGGCAGGTGGAGGCGTACTACAAGCCCGCGCGCGAGGTCGGCGGCGACTTCTACGACTTCTTCCGGCTCGAGTCGGGCGAGGTCGCGGTCGTGATCGGCGACGTGACGGACAAGGGCGTGCCGGCGGCGATGGTGATGGCGGCCGCGCGCAGCGTCCTGCGGGCCTCGGGCTCGCGGATCGGCTCGCCGGGCGACGTGCTGCGACGCGTCAACGACCTGCTCGTCCCGGACATCCCCGAGCGGATGTTCGTCACCTGCCTCTACGCAGTCGTCGACCCGGTCACGGGCCGCATCCGTTTTGCGAACGCCGGCCACAACCTGCCCTTCGCCCGCACCGCGGGCGGAGCAGTCGAGCTGCGCGCCACCGGGATGCCGCTCGGCCTGCTCCCGGGGATGGAGTACGAGGAGGTCGAGGCGCAGCTGGGGCCCGGCGAGACGCTGCTCCTCTACTCCGACGGCATCACCGAGGCGCACGACGACGGCCGCGAGATGTTCGGCACCGGGCGGCTGGCGCGGCACCTCGAGGGCGGCGGCGCAGACCTGATCGACGGCCTTCTCACGACGCTGCAGCGCTTCACCGGCGAGGGCTGGGAGCAGGAAGACGACATCACGATCGTCACGCTGCGGCGCACCGGTGCCGCCGTGCCCGCCGAGCTCCATGCCACGTTCAGGATCGACAGCCGGCCGGGGAACGAGCGCGAGGCGATGGCGCGCGTGGCCGAGGCGGTCGCCGGGCTGGGGCTGCCGCGCGAGCGGCTCGAGCGGCTGCAGACGGCGGTCTCCGAGGCGGCGATGAACGCGATCGAGCACGGGAACCAGGGCCGGGCGGAGCTGCCGATCGAGGTCGAGGTCGCGGCGGCCCGCGGCGTGCTCAGGGTGCGCATCTCCGACGAGGGCCCGGGCACTCCGGCCGGGGCGGCCGAGCAGCCCGACCTGGAGGCAAAGCTCGAGGGCCTGCAGAAACCCCGCGGCTGGGGCCTGTTCCTGATCGAGAACATGGTCGACGAGCTGCGGACGACCGACGAGGACGGCCGGCACACGGTCGAGCTCGTCCTGCACCTGGAAGGAGAGGGCGATGGCAACGGCTGAGCTCGAGGCACGCGTACGGGAGGACGACGGCTCGGTCGCGATCGAGCTGAGCGGCGACATCGACGGCCGCGCCGAGGCGGTACTGGAAGCCGCCTACGCGCAGGTCGACGGCGCCGACGCCGTCCTGCTCGACTTCTCGCGCGTCGCCTACATCAACTCCACCGGGATCGCGCTGATCGTGGGCCTGCTCGCGCGGGCGCGCAAGAACGGCCAGGCGCTTTCCGCCGCGGGGCTCTCGCCGCATTACCGGGAGATCTTCGAGATCACGAGGCTCGCGGACTTCATGACCATCGTCGAGGATCGGGAGGGAACGACATGACGCAGGGCACGCTCTCGATGGGCGTCCGCCGGGTCGACGACACGGTGGCCGTCCTGGACATCAACGGTGAGATCACGGCCTTCTCGGAGGAGGCGCTGATGGACGCCTACGCCGAAGGCGCGGCGGACGGCACGAAGGCCGTGATCCTGAACTTCTCCGGGCTCGAGTACATGAACTCGGGCGGGATCGGGCTGCTCGTGACGATGCTCGTGCGGGCGAACCGCGCGCGGCAGAAGCTGCTCGTCTTCGGGCTCACCGAGCATTACCGGCAGATCTTCGAGCTGACGCGGCTGGACGAGGCGATCGGGATCTACGACACCGAGGCCGACGCCGTCGCCGCGGCGGCGTGAGGAGGGAATCGAGATGGCCGACACAGCACGCAGCGAAGGCAGCTGGGCGAAGCCCGTATCGACGCTGACCGTGACGGAGGTGCCCGCAGGGGCGCCGAACCTCGTCGAGGGAAAGCGCCTGCTCGGCCCGGTCCAGGGCTTCGGAAAGATGTGGCAGAAGACGTACGCCACGCGTCTCGACGGGATCGAGACGACGCCGGAGGCCGTGATCTCGGCCTGGCGGGACGACTTCCCCTCGTTCTGGCCGCCGGGGAACGACTTCTATCCGCCCCTGACCGGCCTCGAGCCGGGCGAGGTCGCGCTGATCAAGGCGGCCGGGCCGGGCGGGCTGAAGTTCAAGACCGGCGTGATGGTGCTTTACGCGGACGACGTCTCGTTCACGCTGATGACGCCCGAGGGGCACATGTTCGCCGGCTGGATCACCTTCTCGGCGCACGAGGCGGACGACGCGACGGTGGCGCAGGTGCAGGTGCTGATGCGCGCGCAGGACCCGCTCAGCGAGATGGGCCTGGCGATGGGCGGCCACCGCGTGGAGAACCGCTTCTGGCAGCAGACGCTCCGCAACCTGGCGGCGCACCTGGGGCAGGAGGACGCCGAGGTCTCGACGCACGTCACCTGCGTCGACCGCAGGCGCCAGTGGTCACATGCGAAGAACGTGCGCCACTCGGTGGCGATCCGCTCGACGCTGCACATGCTGAGGCCAGGCAGGTAGCGATCGGGTAGACGTCCGGGCATGCACGACGCGATCGTCGTCGGATCGGGGCCGAACGGCCTCGCGGCGGCGATCGCGCTCGCGCGCACTGGCCGCTCGGTGCTCGTGCTCGAGGGCCGCGAGACGGTTGGCGGCGGCCTCCGGAGCGAGGAGTTGACGCTCCCGGGCTTCCTGCACGACACGTGCTCTGCCATCCACCCGCTCGGCGTCGCCTCGCCGTTCTTCCGCTCGGTGCCGCTCGCGGAACACGGCGTCGAGTGGGTACACGCCCCGGCGGCGCTCGCACACCCGCTCGACGACGGCAGCGCCGTGCTGCTCGAGCGCTCGCTCGAGGCGACGGCCGCCGGGCTCGGGCCGGACGGGCCCGCCTGGGAGCGGCTGTTCGGACCACTCGTGGCAGGGGCGGACACGCTGCTGGAGGGAACGCTGGCGCCGCTCCGGCCGCCCCGCCATCCCGTGCCGATGGCGCGGTTCGGGCTCCGCGCGCTGCGCTCGGCCTCGGGCCTCGCCCGCTCGGCGTTCGCCGGCGAGCGGGCGCGCGCGCTCTTCGCCGGTTGCTCCGCGCACTCGATGCTCCCGCTCGGCGCGGCCGCCACCGCCTCGTTCGGGCTGGTGCTCGCCCTGCTCGGCCACGCCGTCGGCTGGCCGCTCCCGCGTGGTGGCTCGCAGCGGATCGCGGATGCGCTCGCGGCGTACCTCGCGTCGCTCGGTGGGGAGATCGAGACCGGCCGTCCGGTCGTCTCGCTCGCCGAGCTGCCTCAGGCCCGCATCACCCTGCTGGACGTGACGCCGCGCCAGTTCCTCGCGCTCGGCGGCGACCGCCTCCAGGGGCGGTACCGGCGGGCGCTCGAGCGCTACCGCTACGGCCCAGGGGTGCTGAAGCTCGACTACGCGCTCTCCGGCCCGGTTCCCTGGCGCGCGCCCGAGTGCACCAGGGCGGCAACCGTCCACCTCGGGGGGACGCTCGCCGAGATCGAGGCGGCGGAGGCCGAGGTCGCCCGCGGCGGCCATCCCGACCGCCCGTACGTGCTCGTCGCCCAGCAGAGTCTGTTCGACCCCTCGCGCGCACCCGCGGGCAGCCACACCCTCTGGGCCTACACCCACGTGCCGAACGGCTCGACGGTCGACGTGGCCGATCGGGTCGAGGCGCAGCTGGAGCGGTTCGCGCCCGGGTTCCGCGACCTCGTGCTCGCACGCAACGGGCTCGGGCCCGCGGCGCTCGAGGAGCGGAACCCGAACTACGTGGGCGGAGACATCAACGGGGGGAGCGCGGAGCTCCGCCAGCTCTTCGCCCGGCCGGTGGCCCGGCCCGTGCCCTACCGCACGCCGCTCGACGGTGTGTACCTCTGCTCGAGCTCGACGCCCCCCGGTGGGGGTGTGCACGGCATGTGCGGCTACCACGCGGCGCGCGCGGCCCTCCGCGCGTCGTAGCCTTCCCCGACCGGTTCGAAAGGGAGGCGGCATGACGCTGATCGCATACGAGGACGCATCGCCGGAGGTGCGGGAGGTCTACGACGACGTCAAGGCGACGCGGCAGGTGGAGGACGTCAACAACTTCTGGAAGGCGCTGGCCGCGAGCCCGCGCACGCTGCGGCGCACGTGGGAGTCGGTCAAGGAGGTAATGGCGCCGGGAGCGCTCGACGCGCTCACCAAGGAGCTCGTCTACGTGGCCGTGTCGGTCACGAACGGCTGCGAGTACTGCATCGCGTCGCACTCCGCCGCCGCGAGGAGGGCTGGAGCGACGGACGAGCAGCTCGCCGAGCTCCACGCGGTCGTCGGGATGGCGAACGAGACGAACGCGCTCGCGACCGGCTACCGCGTGCCCGTGGACGAGGCGTTCCGGCGTGCCTGATCTCGAGCTCGGCGGCCCGATCGGCGTCTGGCTCGGCCCGCTGGCCGTCGCGGCGGCCGACGTGTCCCGCCCGGCCGCTGCCGAGGCCGAGCGGCTCGGCTTCGGGTGCATCTGGTACCCGGAAGGACTGGGCACGCGCGAGTCGTTCACGAACGCGGCGGTGCTGCTCGGCGCGACGGCGCGGATCCGCGTCGCGAGCGGGATCGCCAACATCTGGGGGCGCGACCCCGTCGCCACGGCGAATGCGGCCCGCGTGCTCGAGGACGCCTTCGAAGGCCGCTTCCTGCTCGGTCTGGGCGTGAGCCACCCGCGGCAGGTCGACCCTCGCGGGCACGTCTACTCGAGGCCCGTCGCCCGGATGCGGGCGTACCTCGAGGCGATGGACGACGACCCGTTCGTGAGCCCGGACGGCACGTCGGCGCGGCGGGCGCCGGTGCCGCGCGTGCTCGCCGCGCTGCGGCCGCCGATGCTGCGGCTCGCCGCCGAGCGGGCAGCCGGGGCGCACACCTTCCTCGTGCCGGTGGAGCACACGCGACGCGCACGCGAGCTCCTCGGGCCCGGGCGCGTGCTCGTGCCGGAGCAGAAGGTGCTGCTCGAGACCGACCCGCGGGCCGCCCGCGTGCGCGCGCGCCGCGCGCTCGGCTGGTACCTCGACACGCCGAACTACCTCGACAACCTGCGGTCGCTTGGCTTCGAGGACTCCGACTTCGCCGACGGCGGCTCCGACCGGCTCGTCGACGCGCTGGTCGCCTGGGGCGACGAGGAGCGGGTCGTGGCGCGGCTGCGCGAGCACCTCGACGCCGGGGCCGACCAGGTCGCGGTGCATCCCCTCGGCGGCGACCGCGACCCGCTCGGCCTCGACGTCCTGCGCGCGCTCGCGCCCGCGCTCACGTCGCTTCGTTAGCCTCGCCTTCCACGTCGGCGCGGCTGTCCGGACGGACGTGTCCCGGTGCCAGGCACAGGGGACAGGTCGCCTGGGGGCGGTGGCCTTCTCGACGTTGTCCCGGGCCGGCCGAACGTCCAGCGGCGCGGCTACCGCCGCTGCGCGATTCGGCGACCACGTTCGCGCCGCTGCCCGGAGCGGACGTGGCCGGGTGTCAGGCACGAGGACACGTCCGTTTCGGCCATGGCACGTCACGACGTCTCCGTTTCGGGCTCGGCGTACCGGCTCGGCTCGTGGTGGACGGAGCCGGCCGGGGTCACTACCGTGCTGCTCGTGGCCGTCACGATCCGGCACGCTCATCCGTCCGACTACGGGCGCGTGATCCAGCACGTGAACGCGTGGTGGGGCGGACGCGAGATGGCCCCGATGCTGCCGAAGTTGTTCTTCGTCCACTTCGAGGGCACCAGCCTCGTCGCCGAGACGGAGGAGGGCGAGCTGGCCGGCTTCCTGGTCGGCTTCCTCTCCCAGACGCACGGCGACGAGGCGTACGTCCACTTCGTGGGCGTCGCGCCGGCGCAGCGCGGCTCCGGGCTCGGCCGGGAGCTGTACGAGGGCTTCTTCGAGGCGGCTCGGGTGGCCGGGAGGACGGTCGTGCGCTGCGTCACCTCGCCGGCGAACGAGCCCTCGGTTGCCTTCCACCGGGCGCTCGGGTTCGAGGTCGAGGACGTGGTCGAGGACTACGACGGCAGCGGCGAGAGCCGCGTGCTGCTCGTCCGCCGCCTCTAGCAGCGCGCTCCGGGCCGTTCGCTACGGTGGCCGGGGATGGAGGCCCTCTCGCCGTCGCCCGTGCGGCGCCGTCGCCGCGTCTGGCTTCCGCTCGCTCTCACAGCGGGCGCGCTCGTGCTCGCCGCCGCCGGCCTGGCGGCCCTCGCGCTGGCCGAGCGCGACCGGCTGCCCGCCGGCGTCACCGTCGCCGGCGTCGAGGTCGGCTCGATGCGGGTCGACCGGGCGCGGGCGCTCGTGCGCGCGGGCGCGGCCCGCCGGCTCGACAGGACGATCCTGCTCACCGCTCCCGGCGTCGAGCTCGAGACGAGCGGGCGCGAGCTCGGCGCCGAGCCGGACGTCGACCGCGCAATCGCGCGGGCGGACGACGCCGGTCTCCTCGCCCGCCTGCAGGCGAGGCTCGGCCTCGGCGACGAGCGTGCGGTGCCGGTCCGCTACCGGCTCGATCCCGTCGAGCTGGCCGCTCTCCAGGAGCGGCTGGCGCGGAGCCTCGACCACGAGCCGCGCTCGGCGGAGGTCCGGGTGCGGGCACGCGGCGTCGTCGTCGTGCCCGGCGAGGCCGGCCTGGCCGTCCGGCAGAGTGTGCTTCGGCGCGCGCTGGCGAGCCTGCCGGAGTCGGTCGGGGTGCCGCTGGCGACCGTGCCGCCCGAGGTCTCGACCGCGGCCGCGACTCGCGCGCAGCGCGTCGCCGAGAGCCTCCTCCAGGAGCCAAGGACGATCCGCGCCGGCGAGCGGAGCGTCGTCCTGCAACCCGCGCTGCTGCGCCGTGCGCTGCGGTTCGAGCCGACCGGCGGCAAGCTGGCGGTCACCCTCTCACCCGACGCGCTCGGGCGGGCCTTGCGGCCGCGGCTCCACCGCTTCGAGGTGCCGGCGCGGGACGCCCGGTTCGTCGTCGAGGGCAAGCGCGTGCGCGTGCGCCCGTCCCGACCGGGGCGCGAGCTCGACCTCGACCGGATCGCCTCCTCGCTCGTGCGGAATCGCGCCTCGCTCGTCCACCGTGCCCGGTTCGTGCCTGTCGCACCCGCGCTGACGACCGAGGAGGCCGAGAAGCTCGACGTGACGGAGCTCGTCTCCGAGTTCACCACCTACTACAGCTGCTGCCAACCGCGCGTGACGAACATCCAGCGGGCAGCCGCGCTGCTCGACGGGACGATCATCCGACCGCGGGGCACGTTCTCCATGAACGAGGCGCTCGGCAAGCGGACGGAGGAGAACGGCTTCGTCGCCGCGCCGCAGATCTACAACGGCCGGCTCGAGGACGCCGTCGGCGGCGGCATCAGCCAGATGGCGACGACCCTCTACAACGCGGCGTTCTTCGCCGGCATCAAGCTCGTCGCCCACCAGGCGCACCAGTTCTACATCTCGCGCTACCCGATGGGCCGCGAGGCGACCGTCTCGTGGGGCGGTCCGGAGCTGATCTTCCGCAACGACTGGCCGGCGGCGATCCTGATGAGGGTCTCGGCGGGCGACACCTCCGTCACCGTGCGGTTCTACTCGACCAAGCTCGGCCGTCGGGTCGAGACCGAGACCGGCGAGCCGTACGCCTACCGGCCACCGGAGACGATCACGATCTCGAACCCCTCCCTCCCCGCGGGGACGACCTCCGTCGTCCAGAGCGCGGGCGCCTCCGGCTTCACCGTCCAGTACACGCGCAAGGTGTTCCGCGGCCCGCGGCTCCTGAAGGACGAGCACTACACGGTGCGCTACGACGCCCAGAACGCGATCGTCGAGGTCGGGCCGGCGAAGAAGGCAGCGCCCGTGAAGCCGAAGCGGCCAAAGGCCGAGCCCGGGC
>DASTPC010000114.1:0-5809 GCA_035720085.1 Gaiellaceae bacterium | reverse complement strand
GGCGGTCGGGCGACCGCCGACGGCGGAGTGTAGCAGCCTTCGCCGCGTCAGCCGGAGACCGCGACGGCGACCCGGCCGGCACCTTCGAGCTGCGCACCCGCGACGACGGCGCAGCCGGCCGAACGAGCGAGCGGCCGCGGCAGGGTAGCGGCCAGCGGGGTGGTCCCGGACGCGGTGCCGCTCGCAGTCACGAGCCGGAAGCCGCGGTGACAGCTGATCGTCCACGCCGCGGTCACCCACTGCCGGGGCGCCGATCGGACGAGCAGGCGGAGCGGCCGGCCGCCGCGATCGTCCGCGTGGACGAACGCGACCGCGAAGTGTCCCGAACCGCTCCCGCGCGCGAGGGTCTCGCTCTCGACCGGCGTCACGGCTGCCGCCGGCGCGGCCAGGGCGGCTGCCAGTGCGGCGAGCCCCACGATCCGCGCGATCGCTCCCATCGTGCTCCTCCTGTCCACGTGACGGGCGCGGAGCGGGCGATCTTCCCGCGCGGTGCGCTCGCCGGACCGCAGCGATCGGGGAGAAGGCCCACTCCGAGCGCCTGCTCCCCGATCGTCACGCCGCGTCGTGTCACCTCAACAGCCGAAGCACTGATCCGGGCGGTTGCCGGCGATCAGCGTTCCGGTCAGGGTGAGCGGAGCAGTCGTGAACAGGCCCCCGCCCTGTATCGCGACGTCGGAGCTCGCGCTGAGCCCGTTACCGAGGACCGCGCTGTCGACCAGCGCCAGCTCGACCACCTCCGGGAAGCCCGGAAGCTCGATGAGCCCATTCCAGACGCCGCCGCCCTGCGCCAGGCCGGCCGGGCCGGTCGCCGACGCTCGGTTGGCGGCCACGAGCGTTCGTCGCAGCGTCAACTGGCCGGCGTTGAGCACGCCGGCGCCCTGAGCGATGACGAATCCGCCCGTCGTCGACGCTTCGACGCTGTTGCCGATGACGAAGCTGTCGCTCACGCTTACCGGCGCGAGCGCCTCCGCGAAGATCCCGCCTCCCGCCGAGGCAACCAGGCCGGACGGCCCGCTCGCCCGCACATTGTTGGCGACGAAGCGGCTACCGCTCACCTCCACCGCACCCTCGATCTCGAGGCCGCCGGCGAAGGCGACCGCGTTGGCTCCCTCCGGCGAGACGCTGACGCTGACGCTGTTCTGGCTGACCGAACTGTTCCGGAGGACGAGCGAGACGTCCTCGTCGGTGCTGATCCCGCCGACCCCGGCGAGGACGGCACCGCCGGCGTTCGCCGCCCGGACACTGTTGCCGTTCACGGCGGTGCGGACGATGGTGGCTGCCCCGCTCTGTGTCACCTCGATCCCGCCGGTGAAGGCATTCACCTCGTCCTGGAAGGACGCGTCGACGACGACGTCGTTCCCGCTGACGACGCTGTCTTCGACCACGAGCGCGCCGGTGTCGCTGATCCCGCCGGCGACCGCGAGCCGCCCGTTGGGCGAGGTCACAGCGACCCGGTTGCCCGCCACGACGCTGCGTCGGAGCGTGAGCGACGCATCCTCGCGGTTGACGATGCCGCCGCCGAAGGCACCGCTCGCGACCGACGGCAACGCCTTCGTGGAGCCGACCTCGTTGTCGGTGATCCGCGTGTTCGTCACGGTGAGCGTCCCGGCGTTGTCGATTCCCCCGCCGAGGGCGAACGCGCAGGGGAACGGCCCGCAGAACTCTCCCGGCGGGACGGTCGACTGGGGCGTGACCCGGTTGCCCGTGATGACGCTGTCGGCGATCGTCACCGTCGCCCCCGAGCTGGGAACCCAGATGCCGCCGCCGAACGTCACCTGCTCGTCGGGCTGCGAGTTGTTGAGCCCGCCGGTGATGGTGACACGGCTGATCGAGACGGTCTGCTCGGCGGTGCCGAAGACCTCGCCGATCGTGATCACCGGCCCGCCGCCCGCGACGATCGTCGCGGCTGCGCCCGCGCCGACGAGTTCGACGCTCTTGTCGATCGTGATCCCGCCCGCGAACGTGCCGGGGCCGAGCTCGATCGTGTCTCCGTCCTGCGCCGCGTCGACGGCGGCCTGGATGGTCGGGAAGCAGGTCGGCGTGGCGCCGACACACACTGTCGCCCCCTGCGCCGTCTGTGCGGCCGCGCCTGCGGCCGCGCAACCGACGGCGGCGCAGAGCATGGTGAGAACGATGCGCTTCATCGATCCTCCTCTCAGTTCACCCGCGTCCATTCGCCGGCGAGGACGCCGCCGCGCTGCTTGCAGCCGTCGCCGGAGGCCGGCGCCTCGAGCGTCAGGACGCCGCCGCTCACCGACCACGCATACGTCGCCTCCGGCCCCCAGGGGTCGCACCAGGCGCCCTCGTGCGGATCACCGGTCCAGACCGGCCCGCCGACCCTGAGCGTCCTCGCGTCCGCGACGTAGTCGCTCTTGACGTGACCGCTCGGATCCGGCCCCGAGACCCGCAGGTAGCGCGGGTCGATCGCGATCCGGTAGGTGCCCGGGCGAGCCGTGACCCCCCGGTAGAGCGAGTTGCGATCCGGCGGCACGGCGGTCGCGAGGTCGCGCTGCCAGGTGCCTGCGAGCTGTGCGTGCGGCGCCTGCGCGGGCCCGACGCGGGCGACCACCGTCTTCGAGGCCGACGCGTTCCTGTACGCGCCCTGACCCTTCGCGCGGACGGTGAACTCGTGCGGGCCGGGCTTCAGCCAGGACGTGACCAGGTAGCCCGTCTTGACAGTCCCCGAGGCTTCGTCCCTCGCGTCGGCTCCGAACGCGAACGGCGGCAGGCGGTTGGCGAAGACGACCTTGCCGTCGATCAGGAACTCGACGCCCGGGAAGTTGACCGGGAACGAGGGATACGCGATCCAGCGGAGCCGGTGCGGCAGCACCAGCCTCCCGTCGAGGCTCGACCGGATCGTCGGCTCCGCGGCGCCCGGCCGCGCAACGGCGGGTGATGTCCCGAAGAGGACGAGCGACAGGCCCAGCAGCGCCAGGCCGGCCGAACCAGCATGGGCCAGGTTCCTGGTTGTCATGGCGACCTCCTTTCCAGGTTGGCGCGTCGAGCGTAGGGAGCGGGCGACCCCGCTCCATCGGTGTCACCGCGGGATTCGCACTGTGGCCAGCACGGAACCAAGAGGTGGTCGTCTCGCCGCGCCTCGTTCGACCCCTCAGGGGGCACGCCCCCAGTCGGGCGCCACGTTGTAGCCTGCCGGGCTGACCTGGCGAACATCCGTGCCGTTGGAGCGCATGACGAAGATGGCCGGATCGGGATCCGTCCCGCGGAACCTGGAGAAGGTGATCCACTTCGCGTCGGGCGAGAAGGAGCCGGCGAAGACGGGCTTGGGCGCCGGGTAGCGGGTGAGCTGTCTCAGGCCGCTGCCGTCGGGACTGATCGTGTAGAGGTTCCGTGCTGCTCCCTGCCGGGAACGGAGCGGAAGAGGATCAGCTTGCCGTCCGGAGACCAGTCGGGGTCGCTGCCGTTGAGGCTCCAGGGCGTGAGCTGACGCTGTTCGGAGCCGTCGGCGTTGACGACGAAGAGCGCTCTGCGGTTGGGCGGATCACCGCGCGGCGAATTCTGGACCTCGAAGACGAGGCGCTTTCCGTCCGGAGCCCACATTGGATTGACAGCACCCGCCGAGAACGGGCTCGAGGTCGTCACGTGCGTGACCTGGCGCGAGCCGCCACCTCCGGCGTTCATCACGAAGATGTCGTTGAACTTGATCCAGTCGTTCTCGACGGGGCCCCATCCCCGCGAGAACGCGATCAGCTTCCCGGTCGGCGCCCAAGCGGGCATTGCGCGATCGTCGCCCGCTGGGCCGAGCCGCTTGAGCCCTGTTCCGTCCGGGTTGATGGTCCACACCTGGCAGGTCTGCTCGCAGCGCTCGAAGGCGATCTTCGAGCCGTCCGGCGACCAGTCGGGGTGCTTGTCACTCAGCCTGGGCCCCTTGGTGACGGTGAGCTGGCGCAAGTCGGTCCCGTCGGGGTCGATCACCCACAGGCGGTTGGGCGAAGGCCCCACGAACACGATCGACCCGTTCTTGCCCGGTCCCGTCGCGTGCGCGAGCGCAGCGCCGACTCCAGCGACAACTGCCGTCACGACGACGGTCGCTACGGCTGTTCTCCTTCGGTTCACTGTGGCTCCTCTCACTCGGAGTGCAGTGCGCTCCCCTCGGCGCGCTCCTGCACCAGGTCGGACGTGCCGACGTGGCTTCATTGCCTCTCGTCGTGCCGATGAGACGTCGACCGTACGCACGGCGCGGCGCTGTCTCATCGGTGCCTCCGCGGGACCGGCACCGTGGCTGGCACGGGGACCACGGGAGGGGGCCGACCCGTTGCACGGCTCCTCGGACCCGTGTCAGCCGCAATGCGGACGACAGGGCTGAGTGGCACGATCTGCCGATGCGCCCGTCGGTGCTGATCGTCGACGACCACGCCGACTTCCGCTCGTCCGCGCGCGCGCTCCTGGAGCTCCAGGGCTTCGACGTCGTCGGCGCCGTCGAAGGCGGCGAGGCAGCCCTCGTCGCGGCCGAGCGGCTCCGTCCGGACGTCGTCCTGCTCGACGTGCAGCTGCCGGATATCGACGGCTTCGAGGTCGCCGCGCGCCTCGCCGCGCTGCACGAGCCACCGCCACGCGTCGTCCTGATCTCGAGCCGCCGGCGCAGCGCCTACGAGGCGCGCCTTCCCGGCGCTCCGGTTGCCGGCTTCCTGGGCAAGCACGAGCTCTCCGGGGCAGCGCTCGCGGCGCTGCTCTAGTGCGCCGCCCCGCGCTCGCCGGCCTGGCGCTCGCGGGGATCGCGGTCGGAGTGCTGGCGGAGCGACAGGCGTACGGCTGGACGGAGCTCCGCTCCTGGCTACCGGATCTGCTCGCCGGCTGGACGCTGATCGGCCTCGGGATCGCGCTGCTGGTACTGCGCCGCCCGCCCGGGGCCGCCGCGCTCCTGCTGCTTGCAGGCTTCACGTGGTTCGCCTTCAACTTCGCGACGGCGGGGCCGGATGCCGTGCAACGACTTGCCGAGCAGGCGGCGTACCTCCACCGCGGGCCGCTCCTGGCCCTGGCGCTCGCGCTCCCGAGCGGTCGGCCGCGTACGAGGACGGCCGCGGCCGGCGTCACTGTCGCGTGGACCACGGCCGTCGTCTGGCCGCTGTGGGACAGCGACGTCGTCGCCCTCGTCCTCGCAGCCGTGCTCGTCGTGGTGGGAACGGTGGAGTGGGCGCAGGCAGAGGGAAGACGGAAACGATCCATCGCCGCACGCGGACTGGCGGCCGTTGCGATCCTCGTCGCGGCGATCGCCGCCGACGCGGTGCGGAGCATCGCGGGGGCCCCGCAGGATGTCGCCGACGCCACGGTGCTCGGCTATGCGCTCGCCGTCGCGCTCGCCGGCTTCGTGCTGTTCACGGCCGTGCAGCTCACCGCGCCAGCCGCGCTCGCCGAGCGGGCCGTCGCCCTCGAGCGCGGCGGCGCCAGGCTGCGCGACGCCCTGCGCGACCTGCTCGGCGATCCGCGGCTGGAGGTCGGGTACGCGATCGGCCTCGCCGGCCTCGTCGACGACCTCGGCCGCCCGTTCGAGCCGACGCTCGAGGGTCGCGTCGCCAGCCCGGTCGCCGTTACAGGCCGGCAGGTCGGCGTCGTGGTGCACGATCCTTCGACGCTCGCGGACGTGGCCACGCGCTCGGCCGTGCTCGCGGCGGTCGGCCTCGCAGCCGAGCGCACCCGGCTGAGGGCGGAGGTGGCACGCCAGGTCGAGGCCGTCGAGGCCTCGCGCCGGCGGCTGCTCGCCGCGGAGGACCAGGAGCGACGCCGACTCGCCGAGCGGCTCGAGCGAGGTCCCGGCGCCGGGCTCGCAGAGGTCGAGCGGCTCCTGCACGAG
>DASTPC010000113.1:0-17606 GCA_035720085.1 Gaiellaceae bacterium | reverse complement strand
GGCTGCACCGTCACGGACGGCGGCGTCTGGTCGAACACGAGGTCGGGGGCCGAGACGACGGGGTCGGTCGTCTTGGCCGGGGCCTGCGGAGCGGCGGCGATCGGCCCGATCGAATTCGTGTCCGTCACCACCGGATCGCCGGAGCCGTCGCTCGCCGTCTCGGTGACACGAATGAACTTGCCCAGGTCGGCGCCTTGAAGCTGATACGACAGGCCGGAAGGCTGCGGCGACAGCGCATCGCAACCGCCGCCGCCAGCGTTGTTGCAGCGCTGCCAGCTCTCGGCGCGGACGACGGGGTCGGTGCCACTCGCCGTGTAGGTCCCCTGGGTTAGCGTCAGCGTCGCACCGACCTGGGCCGTGCCCGCGAGCGATGGGTTGGTGTCTTTCGTCGGCGTGGCGCCGGCGACCATTGCGACGGCCAGCACGGCGCACGCAGCGACGACGAGTATCAGAACCCGCTTCCCCAACCCCTAATCCCCGCCGCATTGTGCCCCCCGTTCGGGTGATCCGCCAGGGGAGGATTTGTAAGGGAATCGAAAAGGTCTCGTCGGGCACGCCAGGGCCGGCCGTCGTTTGACATCGCTCCGTGCGATCTATTTCGTGTCCACCGTGATCTGGCTGATCGTCGTGCTGGTCGTCGTCGCGCTCCTCGTGATCTCGCTGATCACGCTCTACAACCGGCTCGTCCGGTTGCGGAACCGCGTCGACAACGCCTGGGCGCAGATCGAGGTGCAGCTGAAGCGGCGCTGGGACCTGATCCCGAACCTCGTCGAGACCGTGAAGGGGTACGCCGCCCACGAGCGGGAGACGTTCGAGGCGGTCACGCAGGCACGCGCGGGCGCGCAGCAGGCCCGCACGCCGCAGGAGTCCGCGCAGGCGGAAGGGATCCTCGGCCAGGCGCTCGGCCGCCTCTTCGCCGTCGCCGAGGCGTACCCGGAGCTCCAGGCCGACGAGAACTTCCGGCAGCTGCAGACGGAGCTCGGCGAGACCGAGAACCGGATCGCAATCTCGCGCCAGGTCTACAACGACACCGTGCTGACGTTCAACAACGCGGTGCAGACGTTCCCCGGCCTGGTCGTCGCCGGCCCGTTCGGGTTCCGGCAGCGGGAGTTCTTCGAGGTCGAGGACACCGCCCAGCGGGAGGCGCCACGCGTCTCCTTCTAGCGGGCGCGGCCGCCGCGCTCGCCGTGCTCGCGCTCGCGGGCGCTGCCCACGCCAAGTCGTACTCGCTGCCGCAGGCCGACGTCGCCGTCACCGTCGCGCCCGACGGCTCGCTCGGCGTCGCCGAGACGATCACGTTCGCCTACAGCGGCAGCTTCCAGGGCGCGTTCCGCGAGATCCCTCTCCGCGACGGCGAGACGATCGACCGCGTCTCGGTCTCCGAGCGCGGCACGGCCTACCGCCCGGGGGCCCCGACCGAGATCGGCTCGACAGGGGAGCCGGGGACGTTCGGCGTCGCGGACCTCGGCGACGGCGTGCGCGTCGTCTGGCACTACCGCGCGACCGACGAGCTGCGCACGTTCACGATCCGCTACCGCCTGCGCGGGCTCGCGGTCGCCTACGACGACGTCGTCGACGTGAACCTGCAGGTCTGGGGCTCCGAGTGGCCGGTGGGGCTCGACCGGCTGACGGCGACGCTGACGGCGCCCGGGAGAATCGACCGCGCTTGGGGGCACCCGGTCTGGGTCCGCGGCGACGTCACGCTCGCGGGCAGGCAGGCCCGGCTGCGCGCGCTGGACGTCCCGAGCGGCCAGTTCGTGGAGCTGCGGGCGCTGATCCCGCGCACGGCGTTCACGTCGACGGCCGGGATGCAGGTACGGGACGGGAACGGGCGGGCCGCGATCGTCGCCGAGGAAGCCGCCGCCACGGCGGCGTACCAGCGCGACCGCGACCGGATCGACGACGCGAAGGCGCATCCGTGGCGCACGGCGCTCGTGCTGCTCCTGCTCGCCACCGTCCCCGGCTTCGCCGTCGCCGCCGTGGTGTTCTGGGTCTACGGGCGCGAGCGGGAGACGGGCTACGACCGCGAGTACGAGCAGGAGCCGCCCTCCGACCTCGAGCCGGCGCTCGTGCCGACGCTGCTGCGCCAGGGCGGCACCGCCGGCTCGTACGAGTTCACCGCCACCCTGTTCGACCTGGTCAGGCGGGGCGTCTACCGGGCCGAGCCGGTGACGACCGAGCGCAAGACGTGGGGCGGCCTCCGCTCCGAGCAGATCGCCGACCTCGAGCTCTCGGCCGGCGACGGCGACGGCACGGCGTCGCTGGCGCCGTGGGAGAAACCCGTCGCGGCGGTGGTCGACCACGTCCTCGACGACGGCAGGGAGCGGCTCTCCCGCTTCCGCGACGAGATCGAGGACGAGCGCTCCACGATGAGCCCCCGCTTCACGAGCTTCAAGGACGCCGTCTCCGGCGCGGCCGACGCGCGCGGCTGGTTCCGCTCGATCGGCGTCGTCCCGCTCGTTGCCGGGCTCGTCGTGTTCGCCGCGCTCGGGGCGCTCCTGCTCTGGATCGCGATCGACGGCTGGCGCACCGTCTACCCGCGCTGGGGCGACGTCGTCCTGTTCGCGCTCGGCGTCTGCTCGCTCGTGAACGCGGCGCTGCTGCTGCTGGCGACGCTGCAGCGCCGGCTGTGGCGCCGCCGCGCCCCGGCAGCCCAGGCGGAGGCCGAGCGCTGGCAGGCGTTCCGGCGCTACCTCTCCGACTTCCCGCGCCTGCACGAGGCCCCGCCGGCGACGCTCGAGCTCTGGGAGCGCTACCTGGTCTACGGGATCGCGTTCGGGATCGCCGACCGGGTGCTCCAGGGCGCCCAGCTGCACATGCCGCAGGCCGTGCACGACGCGAGCGCGATCTACTGGATCTCATCGAGCTCGGACCTCGGCGGCGGCCCGACGGCGCTCGCGATCAACGACCTCGCCTCGGGGTTCGGCGAGGCGCTGGCGCCGCCGAACTCCGGCTCGGGCGGAGGCGGCGGAGGCTTCTCCGGCGGCGGCGGGGGTGGCGGCGGCGGGGGTGGCGGCGGCGCCTGGTAGCCAGGGCGCGGATCGAACGGAGGCCGGGAGGGTTCAGGGCGCGAGGGTGCGTGAGAGCTCGTAGAGCGCGATCGCGCCCGCGGCCGCGACGTTCAGCGACTCGGCCGCACCCGGCAGGGCGATCGTGAGCTTGTGTCGATTCGACACGAGCTCGGCCGGCAGCCCCTCCCGCTCCGCCCCGAGCAGCAGGGTCAGCGGCGGCTCGAGCCCGGCGACGGCTTCGTGGAGCGGCGCGCCGCCGTGGGCGACCAGCGCGACACACAACTCGGGAGCCTCCTCCCACGCCGCGAGCGGGACGCGGAAGATCGCCCCCGCCGAGGCGCGCAGGGCCTTCGGCCCGAGCGGGTCGGCGCAGCCGTCGGAGAGCGCGACGGCGGCACCGAACGCGTCCGCCGTGCGGATCAGCGTGCCGACGTTGCCGGGGTCGGCGAGGCGCCAGAGCGCGAGCGTCACCGGCTGCGTCCCGCGCGGCAGGTCGGCCCGCCGGTAGACGCCGATCGCGCGCGCCGGGTGCGGCAGCGTCGAGACCGAGGCGAGCAGCGCCGGCTCGACGGTCTCGCCCGCGACGAGCAGGTCGACGGGCTCGACGCCGGCCGCGCGGGCCGCGTCGACGAGGTCCTCGCCCTCGGCCGCGAACAGCCCCGACTCCTCGCGGTGCTTCCGCGCCGCGAGAAGCCTGCGGACGCGCTTCAGGCGCTCGTTGTCCCGGGACGTGATCATCCGCCGGCCCGACGGCGCCCGGCGTTCGTGTCCGACACGTCCTGTATCAACCCCCGGCCGCGACAGCGGCCGGCTTCAGGGATTTTCGCGCGGCCGGGAATCTGCTGCTGCGGATTCCCGGCCTTGCGCAGAAGGGGAGCCTCAGGCGGCCTCGGCCTGCTCGAGCGCCGCCTTCGCCTGCTCTGCCACGGCCGCGAACGCCTGCGGGTCGCTGACGGCGAGGTCGGCGAGCGACTTGCGGTCGAGCTCGATCCCGGCCTTGTGCACACCGGCCATGAAACGGTTGTAGGAGAGGCCGTTCTGGCGCGCGGCGGCGTTGATGCGAACGATCCAGAGCGAGCGGATCGTCCGCCTGCGGTTGCGCCGGTCGCGGTACGCATACGTCAGCGAGTGCTCGACCTGCTCCTTGGCGAAGCGGTAGCTCGTCTTCTTCAGGCCCCAGTAGCCCTTGGCCTGCTCGAGCACCTTGCGGCGCTTCTTGCGCGCGTGGACGGAGCGCTTGACGCGGGCCACGCTACTTCACCCCCAGGAGCTTCTTGACCGACTTCGCGTCGGCCGGCGCGACCTCGTACTCCTTACGGAACCCGCGCCTCCGCTTCGACGACTTCTTCTCGAGGTTGTGGCTCTTCATCGCGTGCCGGCGGAGCAGCTTCCCCGACGCGGTCACCTTGAACCGCTTCTTCGCCCCGCTCGACCTCTTCACCTTTGGCATCCGGTTTCACTCCTGCGTTCTTCGTCGGCCCGAGCACCATGACCATGTTGCGGCCGTCGAGGACGGGCGGCTGCTCGATCTGGCCGAGCTCCTTCACGTCCTCCGCGAGCCGCATCAGCAGGTCACGGCCCCGCTCCGGGTGCAGGTTCTCCCGTCCCCGGAACATGATCGTCACCTTGACCTTCGCCCGCTGGTTGAGGAAGCGGACGACGTGGCCCTTCTTGGTCTCGTAGTCGTGGTTGCCGATCTTCGGCCTGAACTTGATCTCCTTGATGTTGATCTGCAGCTGGTGCTTGCGGGCGAGCTTGGCCTTCTGCTCCTGCTCGTAGCGGTACTTCCCGTAGTCCATCACCCGCGCGACGGGCGGATCCGCGTTCGGGGCCACCTCGACCAGGTCGAGGTTCTTCCCGTAGGCGTACTCGCGTGCCTCGTCGGTGGACTTGATCCCGATCTGCGTCCCGTCCTCGTCGACGAGCCTGACACGAGGGACGCGGATGGCGTCGTTGATGCGATCCTGGTGGACGACGGGACGGGTCCGGTCCTCCGGACGGCGCCGCGGTCTCAAAGGCTGCTCACCAAGCCGAGTTGCTCCTCCTCATCGAACGACAAAACCGCTGCGGCAGGCAGCGGCCCGGTTCCTCGTCGGCTCGACTCGGTTGAACCCCCGCCGGCTCGTGCGCCGGGGAGGTGAGGGGCGGGTTCGCTCCTGCTTCAGCAGACGCCGATCGTAGCAGCCGCCTCAGGCCGAGGCGACCTCGGCCTCGCCGCGGAAGCGGTCGAGCAGCTCGGTCAGGCCGACGGTCTCCTGCCCGCCGCCGCGCACCCGGACGGCGAGCGCGTCGTCCGACTCGCGATCGCCGTAGACGACGGTATACGGCACCTTGTCGAGCTCCGCGTCGCGGATCCGCTTCCCCACCGTCTCGTCGCGCGCGTCGACCTCGGCGCGGAAACCCGCCTGGCGGACGCGGTCGGCCAGTGCGGCGGCCGCCTCGCGATGTCCCTCGCCGACCGGCAGCACGCGGAGCTGGACGGGCGCCAGCCAGAACGGGAACGCCCCCGCGTAGTGCTCCACGAGGATGCCGAGGAAGCGCTCGAGCGAGCCGAGCAGCGCGCGGTGCACGACGTACGGCGTGTGTTCGGCGTTGTCGGCGCCCATGTAGGTGAGCCCGAAGCGGGCCGGCATCTGGCTGTCGAGCTGGATCGTCCCCATCTGCCACGAGCGGCCGAGCACGTCGGCCATGTGCAGGTCGATCTTCGGCCCGTAGAAGGCGCCGTCGCCCTCGTTGACCGTGAACCGGATCTCCCGCCGCTCGAGCGCGGCACGGAGCGCGCCCTCCGTGAAGTCCCACTCCTCGTCGGTGCCGAGCTTGTTCTCCGGACGCGTGGAGAGCTCGAACCTCGCCTCCATCCCGAACAGGTCGTAGAGGTAGGCGGCGAAGTCGAGCGCGCCGAAGATCTCGTCCTCGATCTGCTCCGCCGTGCAGAAGATGTGGGCGTCGTCCTGCGTCACGTGGCGCACGCGCAGCAGCCCGTGCAACGTCCCGGTCGGCTCGTTGCGGTGCAGCGTGGAGCTCTCCGCGTAGCGGACCGGCAGGTCGCGGTAGCTGCGCAGCTGCGAGCCGAACAGGAGCATGTGCCCAGGGCAGTTCATCGGCTTCAGGCTCGCGTGCGGCTCCTCCCCCTCGCCCGCGACGAGGAACATGTCGGCGCGGAACTTCTCCCAGTGGCCGCTCGTCACCCAGACGGACGTGTCGTAGATCAGCGGGGTCTTGACCTCGACGTAGCCACGCCGGGCGTTCTCGCGGCGGCGGAGATCCTCCAGCGCGTTCCAGAGCACCATCCCCTTCGGGTGCCAGAACGGCGAGCCGGGCGACGCGTCCTGCAGGTGGAACAAGTCGAGCTCGCGCCCGAGGCGGCGGTGGTCGCGCGCGCGGGCCTGCTCGAGCCGTTCGAGGTAGGCGTCGAGGTCTGCCCGGGAGTAGAAGGCGGTGCCGTAGATCCGCGTCAGCTGTGTGTTCCGCTCGTCGCCGCGCCAGTAGGCGCCGGCGAGACCGGTCAGCTTGACGGCCTTGATCGGACGGGAGTCCTGGAGGTGCGGGCCGCGGCAGAGGTCGGTGAAGTCCCCCTGCGTGTAGAGCGAGATGTCGCCCTCCGCGCTGTCGACGAGCTCGACCTTGTACGGCTCGTCCTCGGCCTCGAAGCGCGCGCGGGCGTCCCCGCGGGCGACCTCCTCCCTGCTCCAGGCACGGCCCTCGGCGAGCTCACGCTCGAGCTCCTCCTCGATCCGCTCGAGCGCCTCCTCGCGGATCGGCTCGGGGAACTCGAAGTCGTAGTAGAAGCCGTTCTCGATCGGCGGCCCGATCGCGACCCGGACGCCGGGGTAGAGGCGCCGGACGGCCTCCGCGAGCAGGTGCGCGGTCGAGTGCCGCAGCACCGCCAGCGCGTCCGGGTCGTCGGTGTCGCGCGTGGTCAGGATCTGGATCTCCTGGCCGTCCGCCAGCGGCAGGCGGAGGTCCTGCACGGCGCCGTTCGAGCGCACGAGCACTGCTTGCTCGGCGAGCTTCGGGCCGATCGCGCGCGCCGCGTCGAGCCCGGTGGCGCCGTCGGGCAGCTCCAGCTCGCTGCGATCCGGGAGGAGGACCTTCACGCCGCCAGGATAGTCGCGGCCGTGGCGGGCCTCAGGCGGTGCGTCGCCGCAGCGTGGCGGCCCCGAGCGCGAGCGAGAGCACGATCGCCGCGCCGACGACCGCGAGGTCGACGAGGACGCGCACCGAGACGTCCGCCTCGACGGTCAGGCGCTGCATCGCGTCGACCGCGTACGACAGCGGCAGCACGGCCGAGATCGCCTCCAGCACCGCTCCCATCTCGTCGCGCGGCACGAGCAGGCCGCAGAGCAGGAACTGCGGCAGGACGACGGCGGGCATGAACTGCACCGCCTGGAACTCCGTGCGGGCGAACGCGCTGACGAAGAGGCCGAGCGCGCAGCCGAGCACGGCGTCGACGACCGCGACGACGACGAGCAGCCAGGCCGGTCCGGCGACGTCGAGGCCGAGCGGGCCGAGCATCAGCACCGAGGCGAGCACCGCCTGGACGACGGCGACGAGGCCGAAGGCGAGCGCGTAGCCGAGCAGCAGGTCGAGCCGCCCGAGCGGCATCGAGAGCAGGCGCTCGAGCGTGCCCGACGTGCGCTCGCGCAGCGTCGTCACCGAGGTGACGAGGAACATGACGACGAACGGGAAGAGGGCGAGGAGCGCGGGGCCGATCCGGTCGAACGTCCCCGGCTGGCCGTCGAAGACGAGCTCGAGCAGCCAGAGCAGGAGCATCGGCACGAGCAGCAGGAGGGCCACCGTGCGCGGGTCGCGACGGAGCTGCGCCAGCACCCGCCGGGCGGTCGCGAGCGTCCGCCGTCCGGTCACGGGGCCGTCCGCACCAGACGGAGGAACGCCTCCTCGGCGTCGGCAGCGCCGGTCCGCGCGAGCAGCTCCGCGGGTGTCGCACGTGCGAGCACGGCGCCGTCGCGAAGCAGCACGAGGTCGTCGCAGCGCGTCGCCTCGTCCATGACGTGACTGGAGACCAGCAGCGTCTTGCCGCTCCCGGCGAGCCGGTGGAACAGGTCCCACAGCTCGGCGCGCAGGAGCGGGTCGAGCCCGACCGTGGGCTCGTCGAGGACGAGCAGCTCCGGAGCGCCGAGCAGCGCGACGGCGAGCGAGACCCGGGAGCGCTGGCCGCCGGAAAGCCGGCCGACGACGTCGCCGGCCTCGCCGGTGAGCCCGACCTCGCGGAGCACCCGCTCGACGTCGCCGGCCGCCGGCGTGCCGAGCACGGCCGCGAAGTAGGCGAGGTTCTCGTGCACCGAGAGGTCGTCGTAGACGGAGGCCGCCTGGGTCGCATAGGCGACGCGAGCGCGCAGGCCCGCGGAGCCGGCCGGGAGGCCGAGCACGGTGACCGTCCCACCCTCGACGACCTGCACGCCGACGATCGCGCGCAGGAGCGTCGACTTGCCGGAGCCGGAGGGGCCGAGCAGGCCGGTGACCGTGCCGGCAGGCACCGCCAGGGAGAGGGCGTCGAGCACCACCCGGCCGCCGCGGACGACCCGGAGGCCGTCGACGTCGATCGCGGGCGGGGCGGCCACCGCGCCCGATCCTACGCGGGCGTCGAGGAGCGTCCGTGCCCGCCGGCCGGCTGCGGTGCATGCTTGCGCCATGTCAGACGCCGCCGTCCGGCGGCTTGCGTGGGTCGCCGCGGTCGCCGCCCCGGCGCTCCTGCTCGCCGTCCTGCTCGCGGTACCCGACGCCGACGAGCGGTGGGAGAACCAGCCCGCCCACTTCTGGCTCGTGCTGGCCGCCGCGCTGGCGTCGGTCGCCCTCGGCAGCCTCGTCGGGGGAGCCGCCCGCCGCCGCCGCGACGCGCGCCTCTTCCTCGTTTCGCTGGCCTTCGTCGCGGCCGCCGGCTTCCTCGGGCTGCACGCGCTCGCCACGCCCGGCGTCCTGCTCGGCCGGAACGCAGGCTTCGAGCTCGCGACGCCGGTCGGCCTGCTGGTGGCGGCCGTCTTCGCCGCCGCGTCCGTGGCCGACCCCTCACCGGCCTACGCCGATGCCGTCGTCCGAAACGCCGGGCGGCTGCTGGCCGCCCTCGTGGCGCTCTTCGCGACCTGGGGCGTCTTCTCGCTGGCGGAGCTGCCGCCGCTCGGCGGCCCGCTCGGCGCCGAGGCGCTCGACGGCTGGCAGGTGACGCTCGCGGTCGCCGGCGGCCTGCTCTACGCCGCGGCGGCGCTCGGCTACCTGCGGCTCTACCGCCGCCGGCGCGTGCGCTTCGTGCTCGTCGTCACGCTGGCCTTCGCGCTGCTCGCCGAGGCGATGGTGACGATCGCGTGGGCAAGGAACTGGCAGCTGTCCTGGTGGGAGTGGCACGTCCTGATGCTCGTCGCCTTCCTCGCGATCGCCCTCGCCGCTCGGCTCGAGTGGCACGAGGAGCGCTGGAGCGCGCTGTACCTCGACGAGACGCTCGCGGGCGCGCAGGACGTCTCGATCCTGTTCGCCGACCTGGCGGGGTTCACGGCGTTCTCGGAACGGACGACGCCGGAGGAGGCGGCGGCGATGCTGAACGCGTACTTCGCCCGCATCATCCCGCTGATGGCCTCCGAGGGCGGTGAGGTGCACCAGCTCGCAGGCGACCAGTTGATGGTGATCTTCAACAAGCACGGCGAGTCGCCCGACCACGGTCCGCGGGCGGCCCGGGCCGCGCTCGATCTCCAACGCGTCGCGGCGGAGGTCGCACGCCCGGGCTGGCCGCGGTTCCGCGTCGGCGTCAACACGGGCGAGGTGCACGCGGGCGTCGTGGGAGCAGGCGGCCGCAGCGGGCACCGCAAGCACGGCGTCGTCGGCGACACGGTCAATCTCGCGGCGCGACTGGAGTCGTCGGCGCCCGTGGACGGCGTCGTGGTCGGCGCCGAGACGTTCCGGCGGCTGCCGCCCGGCGCGCTGGTCGAGCGGCTTGCCGACCTGCGCGTGAAGGGCAAGAGCGAGCCGGTGGAGGCCTACGTCCTGCGCGGTCTCCCCGGCGAAGACGCGGCGCCCACCGGCCGACGCTAGCGAGGCCGGCCTCAGCTGGCGCGAGGCTGGCACGCAGCTGCCACGAGTTGGGGCAGCCTCGCCCGGGCGCCGCCGCGGGCCGGCGCCGAAGATCACTCGTTCCGGGCCTGCGCCGGCCGGCCGCCGTTGCCGACGCTGTCACCATGCCGCTGCCCGTCTACGCGGGGCCGTTCGGCCCCCAGCAGGCCGAGCGCCTGCTGTGGCGGGCCGGCTTCGGCCCGCGCCCGGGCGAGGAGAAGTGGCTCGCGGACAAAGGGCTCGAAGGCGCCGTCCGCTGGCTGACCCAACCGCAGGGGAAGGACCGGCTGGCCGGCCGCTCGCCGCGCGTCGACGGGCGCAAGCTCGCTCCCACCGACCGGTTCGGCCACGACCACCTCTGGTGGCTCGACCGGATGGTGCGCACGTCGCAGCCGCTCGTCGAGCGCATGACCCTGGTCTGGCACGACTGGTTCGCGACCTCGAACGACATGGTCGGCTCGCAGCGGCTGATGATCCGCCAGAACCTGCTCTTCCGGCGGATCGGGCTCGGCTCGTTCCAGGGTCTCGCGATGCGCGTGGCGATCAACCCGGCCATGCTCGTCTACCTGAACGGGCTCAACTCCACGAAGGAGGGCCCGAACGAGAACTTCGCGCGCGAACTGATGGAGCTGTTCACGCTCGGCGCGGGCAACGGCTACACCGAGCGCGACGTCCGCGAGCAGGCACGCGCGTTCACCGGCTTCACGGCCGACTACAAGAACGGCGTCGGCTGGGTGCGCTTCCGCTACAAGCGCGAGAACCACGACGACGCGATGAAGGTCGTCTTCGGCAAGGCCGGCCCGTGGCACTGGAAGCAGGCGGTCCGGCTGACGATCCAGCATCCGTCGCACGCGCCCTTCTTCGTCCGCAAGCTCTGGAGCTACTTCGTGCCGGAGCCACCCGACGAGGAGACCCAGGCGCTCCTGCAGGCGCTGTACGTCCAGAGCGGCACCCAGATCCGGCCCGTCGTCGCCGCGATCCTGCGCCACCCCCGGCTCTACGAAGGCCCGCGGATGATCAAGTCGCCCGTCGTCTTCACCGCCGGGCTGCTCCGCTCGCGGAACGACCGGATCGCGCACGAGGACTGGGTCTGGCTGGCGATCCAGGCCGGGCAGCTGCTCTTCTACCCGCCGAACGTCTCGGGCTGGAACGACGAGCGCTGGCTCGACACGTCGACGTTCCGCGCCCGCTGGGAGATCGCGGGCCGCGCGCTGCGCCGCTACGCCCTCCACCCCGAGCACGGCCGCGCCGGGGTGCCGAGCGACCCGGACAAGCTCGTCAAGCAGGCGCTCGAGTTCTGGGGTGACCCACCCGTCTCGGACGAGACCCGCGCCTCGCTGCTCGCGTTCGCCCAGAAGGCGATGGAGGCCGCCGTCGCCGACGACTACCGCCAGAAGGTGTTCCCCGTGATGACGCTCAACGCCCTCCGCCACCTGGTCGCCGTCAGCCCGGAGCTGCAGACCGCATGAGCAAGCGCAACTGTCATCACTGCGACGAGTTCAGCCGTGCGAGCCTGCTGCGTCGCAGCGCCGCCCAGGCGGGGCAGGGCCTGCCGGCGATCGAGCCGGGCATGCCGCTGCCAGCCGGCACGGGCCTCGACCGCCGCTCCTTCGTCTCCCGCACGGTCGGCCTGGCGCTGACCGTCTACGGCGCTTCGGCGCTCCGCCCGGCGATGCTCGAGGAGGGCATCGCGCGCGCGGCGGTGAGCGGGGCCGGCAACCGCGTGCTCGTGAGCGTCTTCCTCCCCGGCGGCGCGGACTCGCTCTCGGTGCTCTACCCGGCGTTCGACGGCCGCTACCGCCGCCTGCGCCCGCAGATCGCGCTCAAGGCGAGCGACGGACCGGTGTTCCGCGAGGACGGGCGCCTGCACTGGCATCCGTCGCTGAAGCCGTTCGCGCAGCTGCACAAGCAGGGGAAGCTGACCGTCTTCCCCTCGATCGGCTACACGCACCCGGACCAGTCCCACTTCACGTCGCGGCACTACTGGGAGGTCGGGGCGCTCGACTACCGCGAGTCGACCGGCTGGCTCGGCCGGCTCCTGGACATCGTCGGCGACCCCGAGAACGCCATGCAGGGGCTGAGCCTGGACGGGAACCTCCAGCCCTCGCTCGCGACGGCGCGGGTCCCGGTGTCGACGCTCTCCAGCCCCTCCGACTACCACTTCCACTCGCACCACGTCTGGGACGTGGTCGAGGAGCTGATGATGGACGCCGTCGGCGGGCTCGGCGGCCTCCAGAAGAGTGTCGACCTCAACCTCGCGAAGGCGAGTGCCACGGCCGCCCAGTCGGACCGGCTGCGGCGGCAGCTCTCGCGGCTCGTCGGCAAGGACGGCGAGGTGAAGCTGAACGACAAGGCCGGCTACCCCGAGAACGACTTCGGCCGCCGCCTCGCGGGCCTGGCGGCGATGCTCGACCGCGGCTTCCCCGTCCGCGCGGTCGCCCTGACCGGGCCGGGGGACTACGACACCCACGCCGACCAGTCCGGGCCGCTCAGCGACGGCCTCGGGACGGTCGCCGAGGGGCTGGCGGCGTTCCAGCGCGACCTCGAGCGCCGCGGGCTCGCCAACCGCGTGCTCACCCTCGTCTGGACGGAGTTCGGCCGCCGCGCCGAGCAGAACGCCGACAACGGCACCGACCACGGCGCCGCCGGCACGGCCTTCCTGATCGGGACGCAGGCGCGCGGGCGCATGGTCGGCGAATGGGCCGGCCTCCGGCGGCTCGACCGGGACGGCAACCTCCGCGCCACCTCGGACTTCCGCGCGGTCTACAGCTCGCTGCTCGAGCAGTGGTTCGACGTCGACGCTGCGCGCGTGATCGCGGACGCCGCCAAGATGCCGCGCTACAAGCTCGTCGGATGAGGACGGCGACCCTGCTCGCCGGCCTCGTGGCCGCGGTGGCGCTCGCCGGCGGGCAGGCGCAGGGCGCCGCCCCGCAGCGCGTGCAGGTGACCGAGGACGAGTGGTCGCTCGTGCTGTCGCGCCAGCGGCTCCGCCCCGGCGTCGCGCTCGTCGAGGTCTTCAACATCGGCCAGGACGCCCACGACCTCGTCCTGCGGCGGAACGCGAAGGGCGCCGCCTCGGTGTCCGTGCCGAAGCTCGACCACTTCATGCGCAAGACGGTGCGCCTGAAGCTCGTCGCCGGCTCGTACACGCTCTGGTGCTCGCTGCCCCGGCACCGCGAGCGGGGAATGGTCGCGACCCTGCGGGTCCGCTGACGCGAGGACCTGCGGCGGCACGGTCGAACCGGGGAACGTTGGCGATCCCTCGCTACAACGGTCGATTCGGGAAGGCGCAGGCCGAGCGCCTGCTCTGGCGCGCCGGGTTCGGGCCGCGCCAGGGCGAGGCCGAGCGCCTCGCGAAGCTCGGCCTCGACGGCGCCGTCCGCTCGCTCACGCGCCCCGGCCCCGAGAAGCTCGTCGGGCCGGCACCGAAGGACGACAAGGGCCGGCCGCTCGCGCCGATCGACGCGTACGGGCACGACCACCTCTGGTGGCTCGACCGGATGGTGCGCACCTCGCGCCCGCTCGCCGAGCGGATGACGCTCGTGTGGCACGACTGGTTCGCGACCTCGAACGCCGGCGTCGGCTCGCAGCGGCTGATGCTCCAGCAGAACGGGCTGCTGCGCCGGCACGCGCTCGGGTCGTTCAAGGAGCTGCTGCTCGAGATCACGGTCGACCCCGCGATGCTGCTCTGGCTCTCCGGAACCGAGAACTCGCGCCGCTCGCCGAACGAGAACTACGCGCGCGAGCTGATGGAGCTGTTCACCCTCGGCGAGGGCAACGGCTACACCGAGCGCGACGTCCGCGAGCAGGCCCGGGCCCTGACCGGCTGGCGCTACACGTGGCGTCGCGGCGCCGGCGCGACCGACTTCCGCTTCGACCGCGAGCGACACGACCCGGGGCAGAAGGTCGTCTTCGGCCGCCGCGGCACGTTCGACTGGCGCGACGCGTGCAACCTCTGCCTGCAGCACCCGCGGCACCCGCGCTTCGTCGTCGAGAAGCTGTGGAGCGCGTTCGTCCCCGTGCCGCCCGACGACGCCACCCGGGCCGAGCTGGAGCGGCTCTACCGCGCCGACCACCGCGTGCGGCCGGTGCTCGAGGCGGTCCTGGCCCACCCCGCGCTCTACACCGGCCCGCGGATGGTCAAGCCGCCGGTCGTCTACCTGGCGGGACTGCTGCGCGGGCTCGGGCGCGGCATCGACACGGCCTCGTGGGTGTGGCTCGGCGGGATGGCCGGCCAGCGGCTGTTCTACCCGCCGGACGTGGCCGGCTGGGACGACACGCGTTGGCTCGACACGGCCACCTTTCGCGGCCGCTGGGCGCTCGCGAACTACGCGCTCGGGCCGTACTCCCTCTCTGACCGCAAGGGGCCGACGGTGCCGAACGACCCGGAGGCGATCGTCAAGGGCGCGTTGAAGGTGCTCGGCGAGCCGACGATCCGCCCGGCCACCCGCGCGTTGCTCCTCCGCTTCGCGCGCTCCTCGCTCGCCGGCGCGAAGACGGGCTGGAAGGCGAAGGCGTACCCGCCGCTCGTCGCGAACGCCGTCCGGCAGCTGCTCGCCACCTCCCCCGACTACCAGACCTCCTGACGCCGTGGCCCGCTGCTGCTCCGACTACACGCGCACCGCCCTGATCCGCCGCGGCGTCGCCGAGGCAGGGCGAGGCCTGCCGGCGATCGAGCCCGGGATGCCGGTGCCCGCCGGCAGCGGCCTCTCGCGGCGCGACTTCGTCGCGCGCTCGCTCGGGCTCGCGCTCGCCGTCTACGGCGGCGGGTCACTCCTGCCGGATGCTTTCGAGGAGGGGATCGAGGCCGCCGCCGCAGCCGACCCGCAGGGCCGCGTGCTCGTCTCGGTGTTCCTCGACGGCGGCGCCGACTCGCTCTCGATGCTGTTCCCCGCCGAGGACCCGGTGTACCGGGCACTCCGCCCCCGGCTGGCGCTGCCCGGCGACCAGGGCACGCCGTTCGCGGAGGACGCGCGGCTGCGCTGGCATCCCTCGCTCGGCGGCCTCGCCACCCTGCACGCCGAGGGCAAGCTGAGCGTCGCCCCCGGGATCGGCTACACGACCCCGAACCAGTCGCACTTCACCTCCCGGCACTACTACGAGGTCGGCGCGACCAGCGTCCGGGCCCGGACCGGCTGGCTCGGCCGCTACCTCGACCGCGTGGGCCGCCCCGACAACCCCCTGCAGGGGCTCTCGCTCGACAACCGGCTGCAGCCGGCGCTCGCGACGGCGCGGCTGCCGACGGCGGCGATCGACGGCCCCGACCGCTACGACTTCTGGACGCGCGGGGTCTGGGGAGAGGTCGCCGACCGGATGCTCGCCGCCATGCGCGACCTGGGCTCGCTTCCGCACGGCGGCGACGCCGGCCTCGCGGTCGCCGCCGACGCCGCGCTCCAGTCGCACCGCCTGTACGGCCAGCTGCTGCCGTTCAAGCCGAAGGAGGGCTCGACGGGGATCCCCTCCCCCGTGCCCTACCCGGTCAGCGAGGACGCCTTCCCGCGCCGGCTCGCGGGCCTCGCGGCGATGCTCGCCGCCGGCCTGCCGGTGCGCGTGGTCGCGCTGCGCGCGCCGGGCATGTACGACACGCACGACAGCCAGCCCGGCGAGCTCGCCGAGTCCCTGCAGCTGACGGCCGACAGCCTGCTCGCGTTCCAGCGCGACCTCGAGGCGCGCGGGCTCGCCGACCGCGTCCTCGTCCACGTCTGGTCGGAGTTCGGCCGCCGCGCGAAGGAGAACGGCTCCGACGGCACCGACCACGGCGCTGCCGGGATCGGGCTCCTGCTCGGCTCGCGCGTCGCCGGCCGGCTGATCGGCGAGTTCCCGGGCCTGCAGAAGCTCGACGAGCAGGGCAACCTGCGCGCGACGAGCGACTTCCGCGGCCTCTACTGCGCCCTCCTCGAGCAGTGGCTGGGCGCGGACGCCGAGGCGATCGTTCCGGGGGCCCGCAGCTTCCGGCAGCCACAGCTGCTCCGCGCGTAATCCCGGGCACGTTCCCTCGCGCGAGGGATTTCGCCGCGCCGCTCCCCGGGTTCACTGAGGGGACACGGCGGCACCGGCCGCCTCCTCCACGGAAGGGAGCTCGGGTGGACTGCGGCGTTCACCGTCGCCTCCCGGCGACGCATCAGGCCGAAAGCCGCTGCTCATGGCGGTGATGCTCCTGCTCGCCAGTCTGCTGGCGACGTTCGCGGTCGCCCGCGACGGCCGCCGCCCGACCCGGGCGGAGCTGGAGCTCCTGCCCGACGGCCGCGACCGGCCGCGCCCCCGCCCGCGCCTGCGGCGACCGGCGCTCGGGGCCCGGGCGCTCTACGAGGCCGTCGAGCTCCGCCTCGGCGGGACGGCCGTCTGGAACCTGCTGGCGCGCCTCGGCGAGCGCGCGGGCGCCCGGTCGAGCCCGGCGGAGACGCTGCTCTTCTCGGCCGGAGCCGGCCAGGGGCTGGCCGTGCTCGCGGCTGCGGCCGGCGCGCAGGGAGCACCGGTCGTGCTGGCTCTCGTCCTGGGCGCATCCGCGTTGCCCGGCCTGCTCGCTGTGCAGGCAGCCCGACGTCCGCGCCCGGCCGGGCTCGGGTGACCGACAGGGAGGCCGGCGCCGAGGGGGCGCCGGCCCTCCCCACCGCTCAGGACAGCCGGATCCGCGGGTCGACCCAGGCGTAGACGACGTCGACCACGAGGTTGGCGACGATGATGCAGAGCATCGCGAAGACGACGACGCCCTGCGTGACCGGCAGGTCGAACGACGCCAGCGACTGCACGGCCAGCTGACCGAGCCCGGGCAGCCCGAAGACGGTCTCGGTGAAGATCGCGCCGCCGAGGGCGAGCCCGATGTCGAGCCCGAGCAGCGTCACGATCACGATCAGCGAGTTGCGCAGCACGTGCGAGCGGAGCACCTGCGCCTCGGGCGCCCCCTTGGCCCGCGCCGTGCGGACGTAGTCCTCGTTCAGCGTCTCCATCGTGTTCGCGCGGATCATGCGGGTGTAGGTGGCTGCGAAGAGCAGCGCGAACGTCATCCACGGCAGCATCAGGTGGTGCGCCCAGTCCACCGGGCCGCCGCAGTCGGTGTCGGGGTTGACCAGGTCGCAGTAACCCGTGATCGGCGCGACGCCGAGCTTGTAGCCGAAGACGTACGCGAGGATCAGCCCGATCCAGACCGGGTGCGCGGAGATCCCGATCAGGACGAACAGCATCCCGGCCCGGTCGAGCAGCGAGCGCGGTCGCAGGGCCGAGAAGACCCCGAGCGGGAGCGCGATCAGGAGCCAGAGGACCGCGCCGCCGACGACGAGCGACGCGGTTACGGGCGCGGCGCGGGCGACGACGTCGTTCACCTCCTGGCGTGTCGCGAACGACGTCCCGAGCGAGGGGGTCTTCAGGCCGAAGCCCTCGTAGACGCCCGGCTCGACCTCGATGCGGCCGACGGGCGAGAGCCGGTTGAGGAAGCGCAGGTACTGGACGTACACCGGCTTGTCGGTGCCGAGGAAGCGCTCGGCGCGCGCGATGTCCTCCTGCGTCGCCGACTTGCCCGCCACCAGCGCCGCCGGGTTG
>DASTPC010000112.1:0-2200 GCA_035720085.1 Gaiellaceae bacterium | reverse complement strand
AAGACGTCGTTCGAGGTGACGGTGACGACGATCGGGTCGCCCGTCCCGGCCCGGTACACGCGCCCGCTCGGCAGGCGCAGCTCCAGCGCGCCGTGCTCAACGTGGTCGAGCGCCCGGATCACGGCGCGCTCGGCGAGCCGGCCCCCGATCCGGCGCCCGGCGGGAAGCTCGCGCAGCACCTCGGTCACCGCTTCACCGATCCCTCGCCGGGCACGAAAGGCGGCTTGTGGAAGAACGGCACGCGCTTCACCCAGAGCCTCGCCGCCTGGAGGTGGATCAGGATGGTCACCCGTAGCGGCATGAGCGGATAGCGAAGCAGCGCCCAGGCGAGGGTCGTGCTCGTCAGCGGGCGCTGCTTTCCGGTGAGCGTGGCCACGAACGGACGCGCGCCGCCCTCGCCGAGGTCGATCCGCACGTCGAGTTGCTCACCGGGCTCCGAGAACCACCACTGGTAGCTCTGCTCCAGACCGAAGAACGGCGAGACGTGGAGCTTCTTGTCGTGACGGTAGGAGAGCCTCCGCTCGTTCGTGTCCTGGTTCGCGCGCGAGAGCAGGTAGGGGAGCCGCTCGCCGAAGGTGTTGCTGACCTCGGCGACGATGCAGACGAGCTCGTCTCCCGAGTAGCAGTAGAAGAAGCTGACGGGGTTGAACACGTAGCCGAGGACACGGAGGTTTGTCAGGAGCAGGATCCGATCGGCCTCGATCCCGTGCTCGACCAGGTACGCGCGCACGTCCATGTGGTCGCGGTCGTGCAGGCTGACCACGTTCCTTCGGTTCCAGCCGAACAGCCGCACACGCCGGTCGAGCTCCGGCAGCTCGTCGAGGTCGAGCAGGTAGAAGCAGACGCGGTAGCGGAAGACGTTCTTCTTCGGCGTCTTGCGCGCGTGCATCACGATGCCGGTGTAGAGCGCCGACCTCACCAGCCCGCTCCGAAGGCGGCAGCGGACGCGAGGCCGGAGCGCAGCCCGTCCTCGTGGAAGCAGTAGCCCTGCCACGCGCCCGCGAAGGCGGTGCGCCGCGGGCCGTTCAGGCGCGGCAGCTCGGCCTGGGCGCGCATCGACTCGTGGGTCACGAGCGGGTGGCGGTAGGAGAAGCGGCGAATGATCCGCGCGGGGTCGATCTCGGCCGTGCGGTTCAGCGTGACGCAGTAGTGCTCGTCCTCCTCGAGGCGCTGGAGCTTGTTCAGGTAGTAGGTCATCGTCGGGCGGCCGTCGTCGCAGCCGCAGTCCCGGAGCTGGTAGTTCCAAGAGCCGCGGGTCGAGACGCGGCGGGGCAGGAAGCGCTCGTCGGTGTGCAGGACGGTGTCGTTCTCGGTCGTCCCGAAGACGCCGAGCAGGCGGCGCTCGTCCTCGCTCGGATCCTCGAGCAGGCGCAGCGCTTGGTCGGCGTGGGTCGCGACCACGACGCCGTCGAAGCGCCGCAGCTCGTCGCCCGCGAGCCGCACCTCGACGGCCCCGTCGAGGCGGCGGACCGAGCGGACCTCGGTCGAGAGGTTGATGCGCAGCCGCTCCTCCAGAGCGCGCACGTAGCTCCGGCTGCCGCCCGTGACCGTCTTCCAGCGGAGGCGCCGGAAGCCGAGGATCCCGTGGTTGGCGAAGAAGCGGACGGCGTAGACGAGCGGGAAGTCGAGCGTCTGGCTCGGAGCGGTCGACCAGAGCGCGGCGCACAGGGGGACGAGGAAGTGGTCGCGGAACCGCGGCGAGTAGCCCTCCTCGGCCACGTAGCGGGAGAGGCTCCAGTCCGCGCAGCGCGGGTCGTCGAGCGCGCGGCCGCCGAGACGCAGGAAGCGGGCGATCTCGAATGTAAGCCGCGTGAGCGGCGGGCGGCTGCCCGAGTACTCGAGGTCGTGCCGGTCGCAGGCGACCGAGAAGCTCATCTCCGAAGGCTGCGTGCGCACGCCGAGCTCGCGGAAGAGGCGGACGAGGTTGGGGTAGGTGTCCTCGTTGTGGACGATGAAGCCGGTGTCGAGCGCCAGCGTCCTTCCGGCGACCATGTGCTCGACCGTGTTCGAGTGGCCGCCGGCGCGGTCGTCACGCTCGAACAGCTCGACCTCGTGGCCCTTCGAGAGCTCATACGCCGCTCCCAGGCCCGAGATGCCCGTGCCGATCACTGCGATCTTCATCTTCATACCTTAGACAATACTTGAACAGACATTGCTATGCTTCCGTTCGATGGCCCGCTACGTCACCACGATCGAGTCG
>DASTPC010000111.1:0-6423 GCA_035720085.1 Gaiellaceae bacterium | reverse complement strand
CCCGTCCACCGGCGCACTGTAGAGGCGCCTGCAGCGCAGTAGGCTGCCGCACGTGGACTTGATGCCCGACGAGCGGCTCGTGTGGAGCGGCCATCCGACGTGGAAGGCGACGATCTCGTTCTTCCTGCTCTGGAGCGCCGTCTCGGCGATCCCGCTCGCGCTGATCCTCGTCGCGCAGGCCGTCGGCGTCGACGCGCCGCTCTCCGTCGGCATCTTCATCCTCCTCGCCGGGGTCGCGGTGACCGTGCTCGTGGGCTGGGTGCAGCGCCGCTTCACCGAGTACACGATCACGACGGAGCGGGTGAACATCCGCACGGGCATCCTGGCGAAGCGGGAGACGACGACGCGGCTCGCCCGCGTGCAGAACGTGACGATCGTCCAGTCGCCGTTCGACCGCCTGTTCGGGGTCGGCACGATCGACCTCGACACCGCGAGCCAGGACTCCGGGGACTCGTTCCGCTTCCACGGCGTCGACAGCCCGCAGGAGCTGCGCCAGCGAATCACGACGGTGGTGCACGGCCGCGCCGACGAAGCGGGGCTCTAGTCGTAGCGTGGAGCCGGGCGACGCCTTCGGCCGCCTGCTCCTCGATCACCTCGAGGGCCGTTCCGTGCGGGAGGTCGTGGAGCGGGACGACGGATTCGTCTCCACGTCGTCGATCGAGGGCTACTTCGCGCCCGTGCGGCACTGGGCGACCGCGGAGCGGCGCGCTCTCCGCCTCGCCCGCGGCCCGGTGCTCGACGTCGGCTGCGGCGCGGGTCGGGTCGCGCTCGCGCTGCAGGCACGCGGCCGCGAGGTGCTGGGCATCGACGTCTCCCCGCTCGCGGTCGAGGTCGCCCGCCGCCGCGGCGTCCGCGACGCGCGCGTGCTCGGCGTCTCCGCGGTCGACGAGCACGTCGGGCGCTTTCGCACGGTGGTGCTCTACGGCAACGGCTTCGGCCTCCTCGGCACGCCGGCCAAGGCACGGCGGCTGCTGCGCCGGCTCCTGGGCGTGACCACCGCCGACGCGCGGATCCTCGCGGCCAGCACCGACATCTACGCGACCGACGACCCGCTGCTCCGCGGGTTCCAGGAACGCAACCGCGCCCGGGGCCGGATGGCCGGCCAGCTCAGGATCCGCGTGCGCCACCGCTACTGGGCGACGCCGTGGTTCGACTTCCTGCTCGTCTCGCCCGAGGAGCAGGCGGCGCTCGCGCTCGAGGGCGGGTGGCGCCTCGCACGGGTCGTCCGCGGCGACGACCCGTACTACGTCGGCGTGCTCGAGCGCCGCTGACGCGAGATCGCGGTCAGGAGCGCGGGTCGGTGCGCTCGGCGATCGCCGCTGCGTCGCCCTGCTTCTCGACGACGACGAAACCCTCCTCGCCGCCCACGACCCGCTCGAGCCGAAGATCCTCGTGACCCGGGACGAGCACGAAGCGGGCGGCGTCTGCACGCACGAGCTCGTAGTCGCGCCAGCTGATCGAGAGCTGCTCGGAGCAGCCGCCGTGGCCGCACTCGCAGAAGACGAACGCGACCCGCCCGGGCTCGGGCGGATCGGCCTCGTTGAGCGCCCGCCACATCGTCTCGTTCTCGGCCGCCCTGCGGTCGCGCTCGGTCACGGCGCCAGTGTAGGCCGCGCCCGGCGGCCCGCGAGCAGCGGCGGTACGATGGTCGCTCCGTGAGCTGGCTGATCTGGATCCCGCTGATCGTGCTCGGGGCGCTGCTCGTCGTGATGCTGCTCCTGCTCGTGCTCTCCCGCTTCCGCGGCGGCGCGCTCCTGCGTCCGCTCGTGCAGGCGCTCTCGAAGATCCCGTTCATGCGCCGCTGGTTCCAGCGCATGTCCGTGGCCGCCTACGAGCGCACGAACCCCGAGCTGGCGAGCGCGATCCGGAAGATGCAGACGTTCGGCGAGCCGAAGACGCCCGAGCAGGCCCAGCGTGCGCTCCAGCTGCTGACGCCGACGGAGCGCAAGGCCTACCTCGAGGCGGTCGGGGGGATGAACGAGTCGCAGCTGCCGTCCCCGACGAACCGCGAGCAGCGCCGGCGGATGGAGCGCGGCGCGCAGGGGATGATCGTCCAGCAGCGCCCGGGCTCCGCCGGCCGCCGTCCCAAGAAGCGCTAGCCCTCCTCCGCCTCGTCGCGCAGCGGCAGGCTCACCGAGATCGTCGTCCCGCCGCCCTGCGGGCTGGCCACGTCGAAGCTCCCGCGTAGCGCCTCGACGCGGTCGCGCAGGCCGCGCAGGCCCGACCCGTCGCTCCCCTCGACGGCGCCGCCGCGGCCGTCGTCCGCGACACGCAGCCGCACCTCGTGGTCGCGGTGCTCCAGCCGGATGCCGGCCGTCTCGGCCGCCGCGTGCTTGACGGTGTTCGTGAGCGCCTCGGCCGCGACGTAGAAGAGGGCGGCCTCGATCTCGGGCGGGAACCGCACGCCGTCGTCCTCCACCTCCACGGCGATCGGCAGCCGGCGCCCGACCGCGCGCAGCGCGATGCCGACGCCCGCCTGGGTGAGGAGGGGCGGGTGCAGGCCCTGCGCGAGCGTCCGGAGGTCCTCGATCGCAGCCTCGACCTCGTCGCACGCCCGGTCGATCAGGTCCGCGGGGCGCTCGCCGCTCTCGAGTCGTGCACGGGCGAGCCGGAGCAGGATCGCGAGCCCGACCAGCCGCTGCTGCGCGCCGTCGTGGAGGTTCCGCTCCAGCCGGCGCCGCTCGTCGTCCGACGCGCGCACGATCCGCTCACGCGACTCGAGCAGCTGGCGACGGTTGTCGGCGCCCGCGAGCGCGAGCGACACCATCCCGGCGAACTCCGTGAGCCGCTTCTCGATCCACGTCTCCGGCGGCGTCTTGGCACGCGTCGAGGCCACGATCGCGCCCCAGAGCCGGTTGTGGAGGTAGATCGGCGCGGCGACGCTCGAGGTGATCCCGAGCAGCCGCATCCGCTGGCCGACCTCGCTCTCGATGCCCTCGTAGGCGTCGATCTTGGCGGTCGAGCCGGTCCGGAAGACGCGCGCGACGGCGGAGTCCTCGCCGAGCGCGATCGTGCCGCCGACCGGGAAGGCGACGAGATCGGCCAGCTCGTGCCGCCCGACGACCGACGCGACCTCGTCTGGGTCGAAACGGAGCACGCCGGCGGCGTCGGCAGCCATCAGCCCCGCCGCCTCCGCGGAGACGGCGCGGAAGACCTCGGAGGGGTCCGGCCCGCTGGCGACGAGCGTCGCCACGCGCCGCAGCGCCGCCTGCTCCTCCATCAGGCGGTTCGTCAGCTCGAGCTGGTCCTGCAGCTGGGTGTGCAGGACGTCGCGGCCGCTGAGGTCGACGCCGGCGGAGACGAACAGCCGCGGCCGTCCCTCGGCGTCGGTCAGCGGGCGGTTCGACCAGACGACCGGGAAGCGACTGCCGTCGCGCGTCACCCACTCGCCGGCGCGGGGACTCGGCGTGTGGGTCGTCCAGACGAGCTCCAGCAGCTCGCTGAACGTCTCGATGTGCTCCGGAGGGATGAAGAGCTCGCGGATGTCGCGCCCGAGCACCTCCGCCTCCGTGTAGCCGGTCGCCCGCTCGCAGAGCTCGTTGAAGCGGACGATCCGGCCGTGCGGGTCGAGGATGCAGACCAGGCACTGGGCCGTGTCGACGAGCGCGTCGACGAGGTCGGCATCGCCGGCCTCGAGCCGACCGGAGACGTTCGCGGAGCCCCCCACGGCCAACGAGCGTAGCCGGTTCGTCGGCCGCCCGGCGACCGCCCGCGCGGGCGTCGGTGACGGCTCAGCCGGACGACGCCGGGCCGTCCGTCCGTGTGCTCTCCAGCTCCTCGCGCAGCCGGCGGCCGTGGTCGCGCGCGCGCCGGCGCGAGACCACGACGTAGACGAGGAAGGCGCAGGTGGCAAGGCCGGCGAGCACGCCGATCAGCATGCCGCCGCGGAACCAGGGAGCCTCGACGTCGAGCGTGCGCTCCGCGGCGTGCGCGGCGTTGCCGCTGCCGGCCACGATCCCGAGCGTGAGCAGGTTCGGGGAGGCGAGCAGCAGGGCGACGGCGAGCCCGATCCCCCAGGCCAGCCGCCGGCGCCGGAAGAAGCGGACCACGACGGCGAGGACGAGCAGGGGCAGGACCGTGGCGAAGAAGCCGTAGACGAACCCGACGAAGACTCCCGTCGTGAGGTCGCCGTCCACCTGGTCGCCGACCCGGTGCGACCACCAGCGCGGGAGCGCCGACGCGCCGACCAGGACCGCGACCACCACTACCGCAACGCCGACCGCGACGAGGATCGCGCGGCGCTTCCAGTTCGGCCGCTCGGCCGGCGCCGAGCCAGGTCGGGTGCCCGCCTGCTCCTCCGCCATGCTCGGCCGCTACGTCCGGGCGGCGCGCGTTCCGACGACCGCGAGCACGAGCCGGCCGCCGACGAACTCGTAGATCATCGTGGCGAGCCACACGATCACGGTGGCCAGGATCCACGTGCCGGCGCCCTCGATCTGGATGCCGTCGGAGAGCACGTCCGTGATCAGCAGGACGCCGAAGGTGGTGACGAGCCCGACGATCCCGAGCAGCGGCCGCGCCCGCTTGACGACGGCCCAGCCGAGCAGCGGCCGGAGGACGAGGGAGAGCACCGAGAAGATCACGACCGCCACGACGAACGAGCCGGCGTCGAGCTCGAAGTCGTCGAGGACGAGCGCGGCCAGCACGAGCGCGACGGCGTTGGCGAGCACCGCGAACACGATCCGGACGAGCAGTCTCATGGGGCGGGAGGATGACAGACCCGGGCCCGACGCGAGAGGCGGTCAGGAGCGCTCGGCCGACGGCCGCGTGGGCTCCTGGCCGGTGCCGGCAGCGGCGCCCGGATCGTCGTCGTCGCCCTCCGCCCAGACGATCGGCTCCGGGTCGGCCGACACCGGCCACCCCTCGAGCGCCCCCAGCCGGTCGGACAGCTCGGTCTCGAGCTCCTCCCTCACGGACGTGAGGTACCCTGTCGCCGCCCGAGCAAACCCGCGCGCCGACGGTACGGAGTTGGCGAGATTACCCCGTTGGCACGATGATGGTGCCGCACCACCGTCCTAGTCTCGATCTCCTTCAACCCACCAGGAGGCATGCAGTGCTGGCAGCGGACTACCCGTTCCTCGACGTGCTCTGGACGATGCTGATCTTCTTCACCTGGGTGATCTGGTTCTGGCTGCTGATCACCGTGTTCGCCGATGTCTTCCGGCGCCGAGACATCGGCGGCGGCACGAAGACGCTCTGGATCATCTTCGCGATCCTGCTGCCGTTCATCGGCGTCTTCGCCTATCTGATCACCCAGCACGACAAGATGGCCGAGCGGAACATGAAGCAGGCGCAGGCGCAGAAGGCCGACTTCGACCAGTACGTGCAGTCGGTGGCCGGCGGCGCCGCCGCGGAGATCGAGAAGGCCAAGGGCCTGCTCGACAGCGGCGCGATCACGCAGGCGGAGTTCGACGCGATCAAGCAGAAGGCTCTCGCCGGCTAGCCCGGCGGAAAGGAGGGTCATATGGCCACGGAGATCGGCCCGGTCGACTACGCGATCATCGCGTTTCCGGGCAACCAGTTCCGGGGCGAGATCGCCCCCGCGCTCTCCGACCTCGTCGAGGCGGGCACGATCCGGATCATCGACATCGCGTTCGTCACCAAGGACGTAGACGGCTCGACAGCGGCGCTGGAGCTGACCGAGCTCGCCGACGACGTCCAGCAGGCGCTCGACAGCCTCGGCATCGAGGTCGGCGGCCTCTTCAACGACGAGGACCTCCAGGCGGCGGCCGAGGAGCTCGAGCCGAACTCGTCCGCGGCGCTGCTCGTGTGGGAGAACGTCTGGGCCCGCGAGGTGGCGCAGGCGTTCCGGAACGCCGGCGGCATCCTGCTCGACTTCGACCGCCTCCCGCACGAGGTCGTCCAGGCGGCTCGCGACTGGGCGCTCGAGAACGCCAACGTCCAGGCCTAGAGAGAGGAGCAAGCGATGTTCGCACGCAGAGGACCGGGCCTGGTGGGCATGGCCGCCCGCACCGCGGTGGTGGCGGGAACCGCCACGGCCGTGTCCGGCCGGGTCGCCCGGCGTCAGCAGCGGAAGTACTCGGAGCAGGACGCCGCGTATACGGAGCAGCAGGCAGCTGCCGCCGGCGCCGGCTTCGACCAGGCGTACGGGACCCAGCCCGTCGCGGCCGCTCCCGCGGAGGCCGATTACATGGCCGAGCTCGAGCAGCTCGCGCAGCTGAAGGCCCAGGGCATCCTCACCGACGAGGAGTTCGAGGCCAAGAAGAAGCAGCTACTGGGGATCTGATTCGCGCAAGGCCGCGCGCACATCCCTGAAACCGGCCGCTTCCGCGGCCGTACAGCACCCGGGGGGATCCGGGCGGCGGTAGGGGCGAGGCGAGCGCCTCGCCCCTACGCGTCTTGGGTGCGCAAGGCCGGAATCCGCTCGCGCGGATTCCGGCCGCGCGAAGATCCCTGAAGGCG
>DASTPC010000110.1:0-11215 GCA_035720085.1 Gaiellaceae bacterium | reverse complement strand
TCCCGGACGGGGAGAGCTCGACCGGCGCGCTCCACGTGCCGGCGAGCGACCGTGACGACGTGAGCAGCCGCGCGAAGCTGGGGATCGCGCTGAGCGAGGTCCAGACCAGCACGACGTCGCCCGTGACCTCGAACGCGACGTCCGGTTGCAGCTCGACCTCCCGCGGTCCCGGCGGCATCGTGTCGACCGGCAGCCATTGCGACGCTGCGACCGAACGGAGCGCGACCTCCACGAGCGCCGTCGACGTCGAGGTGTTGCGGTACCACGTGACCGCGACGTTGCCGGCGTCGTCGAGGGCGAGCTCGATGTCGCTGTACGGGCCGCCGGTGTCGGCGACCGTCTCGGTCGGGCCCCAGGCGCCGGCCGCGGGCCGGTAGGACGCCTGCAGGAGCGACCCGTTCAGCCACACGAACACCGCGGCTCCCGCAGCGTTTCCCGCGTAGACCGCCTCGCCGGTGCCGGCCGGCCCGAGCGGTGTCGGCGTCGACGGCCACTGTCCGCCCGGAACGTGCTTCCAGGTCGCGTGCTGCCAGTTGGGGAACGGGCCCGTGCGCGCAAAGGCGGTCATCGTGCCGGCGGCGTCGGCGTGGATCGACGGGAGGCGTGCGACGCTCGCGAGCGTCACCGGGGTCTGCCAGGTGGGGGGCGCCGCCGGCCCGCTCAGCGGCGCGACCAGAAGCGTGAGCAGCAGCAGGAGCGCCGCCAGCGTCAGCTTCAGCCGTCGCCTGCGTCGGCCCCCAGCACCTGCCGCATCGGTGCCGCCCCCCACCGCGGGACAGCGTAGTGGTTTGTGCGACCTGTGCCAAGCCCCGCTCAGGACGCCGTCGAGGCGCTCGAGAGCGCGGCCGCGAGGCGGGTCGACGGTGTCCAGCCAGCCGTTCCGGACGCCCAGCGACCGGTCGCTCGGAGAGGCACCGGGCAGCTCCGAGCGGACGCTCAGCGGCGTGAGCCGGGGCCGCGGTCGGTGCGGCCCTCGGTCGCGACCAGGAGCACGCGCCCGGCCGGGCCGAGGCCGACGGCCGCCCGAAGCGCAGCACACGCCGGGTCGGTCGCGAGCGCGCGCAGCGCAGCGAGCGGCGCGGCGCCCGAGGCGCCGATCTCGAGGCCGAGCTGCTCGAGCTCGGCCGTCGCAGCCGCTGCCTCCGCGTCGTCGACAGTGACGACGCCGTCGACGCCGTGCCGCAGCGACGGCCAGGCCGCGGGCGAGATCTCCGCGCAGTCGAGCCCCGCCATCGTGGTTCCGGGTGTCTCGACCGCCGTCGGCTCGCCTGCTGCCAGCGATGCCGTCAGGCACGCCGCGGTGACGGGCTCGACGCCCACGACGCGGACGCTGTGCGCTGCGCCGAACCTGGCCGCTGCAGCTGCGAGCGAGCCGACGCCGACCGGCACGAGGAGGAGGTCGAAGTCGCCCTGTTCGGCCGCCTCGGCGAAGAGCGTCGCGTAGCCGTCGATCACCCACTCGGCCGTCGCCGAGCCGCCCACGTCGGTCAGCTCGAGCACGCCGGGGCGCGCGCCGTCCGCCCGGGCGCGGGCGACAGCGTCCTCGTACGCCCCGTCCACGACCACGACCTCGGCGCCTTCCGAGGCGATCGCATCCCGGCGGGCCGCCGCGGCCCGGCCGGGCAGGTAGACACGTGCGCGCAGGCCGCGCCGGGCGGCGACGCGGGCGACGGCGCGGCCGTGGTTCCCCGCGCTGGCAGCGACGAGCAGGCCGACCTCGGGCCGCGCGAGCAGCGCGCGCTCGGCCGCCCACGAGGCGCCGAGGATCTTGAACGCCGGCAGGCCCAGCCGGCTCGACTCGTCCTTCAGCCCGACGGTGGAGACGCCGAGCTCGGCCGCGACCCCGTCGAGCCGGCGCAGCGGCGTCGGCTCGTAGCCCTCGAGGGAGGCGTGGTAGCGCTCCGCGTCGCCGGCCGGCGGCGGCACGAGCGCGGGATCGGCCGCCGCGTTGACGAGCGCGCGCGGCGCAGGGCTGGACGTCGTCACGCTCCCATGATCCAGGTAGCAGGTTAGATGCTTGACCGGAAAATCCCGGCGGGCCGGATGCCGCCCACGGCGCGGCGCCCGGTTCGCCACCCGTACGCGCCGCACAGGCTTCTAGCCTGCACGGCGCGTACGTGCGGCGCCCGGCTTGGTCGTGAACGCCCCCGGCTGCGCGGCATTTTCCGGTCAAGCATCTAAGCCGAGCGCCGCGCGCGGGCTCCCACGGCGCCCAGCGGCCGGGCCAGCGCAACCGCGACGAGGGCGAGCCCCCACGCGAGGGCCGCGCCAGACCAGGCCCGGCCGAAGCCGCCCGCTGCTCCAGGCCAGGCGAGCGAGACGAGACCGAGGTAGGCGCCGGCGATCCCCGCGCAGGCCGGCACGAACGGGCGCAACCCCGCCCGCACGCCGGCGAGCAGTGGCAGCGCGACGAGCGCCAGCCCGAGGGCGCCCTGCACGGCGTAGTGGTCGATCCCCATGGTGATGTCCGCGTCCGGCCGCCCCTCGCGGCTCAGCGACCACATGTCGAGCGCGTAGACGAGCCACGGCGCCGCCCCGGCCGCGGCGAGCGCGAGCAGCGGCGCGGACACGCCGGCCGCCGGCAAGACGACCCACGCCGGCGGCGCGAGTGCCCCGACGAGCGCGATCTGCACGGCCAGCAAGGCGACGAGCCACAGGAGCGGCCACTCCGACGCCGCCGGCGCCGACACGGCGAGCGCGGTCGCCGCCACGACGAGCTGCACGGCTGCGGGAGCGGACGAGCGCGGCCGGATCGCGACGAGCACGAAGGGGGAGCCCACGAGGAACGTGAAGAAGACGCCCCAGCCCGCCTCGAGCACCTGCGGCCAGTCGGGCGACCACGTGACGGCCAGGTCGACGAGCCCGAAGCCGGGCAGGACGAGCCAGCTCGCCGCGAACACGCCGGCGAGCACGCGGAGGCCGACGGATCGCATCGGCGCAATCTACGGCGGTCGCGCCTCCTGGTCGCCGGAGATACCCCAATGGGGTATTATGGAACTGTGGCCGAGACGACGTACCGGGTGCCGGAGATGAGCTGCAGCCACTGCGAGCAGGCGATCACGCGGGGCCTCCGCGAGGTGGATGGCGTCGAGAGCGTCGAGGTCGACCTCCGCACGAAGCTGGTCACCGTCACCGGGGAGGGGCTCGACGACGGGGCGCTCCGCGCGGCGATCGCCGAGGCCGGCTACGAGGTGGCGCGGTGACCGCGCTCGAGGCGCCCGACCGCGTCGACCTCGAGATCTCGGGCATGACCTGTGCCGCGTGCGCGGGGCGGATCGAGCGAGGGCTGAACCGGCTCGAGGGCGTCGAGGCGAGCGTGAACTACGCAACCGACAGCGCCGCGGTGCGCTTCGACCCTGCGCGGGCCGGCCTCGCGGACCTGATCGGCGCCGTCGAGGCGGCCGGCTACCGCGCGACGCTGCCGCAGGCGGGCTCGGGCCAGGCAGGGACGGAGGATGGACGCCGGCTGCGCCTGCGCCTCGCGGTGTCCGCCGCGCTGAGCGCGCCGCTGGCCGTCCTCGCGATGGTCGAGCCGCTGCAGTTCGACGGCTGGGGGTGGGTCGCGTTCGCGCTGGCGACGCCGGTCGTGCTCTGGGCCGGCTGGCCGTTCCACCGCGCCGCCGCGCTCAACGCGCGTCACGGCGCAGCGACGATGGACACCCTGATCTCGATCGGCACCCTGGCCGCCTGGGCCTGGTCGACCGTGATCCTCTTCGGCGGTCTCGACGGGGACGGCTACTTCGAGGTCGGCGCCGTGATCACGACCCTGATCCTGCTCGGCCGCTTCCTCGAGGCGCGCGCCCGCCGCCGCTCGACCGAGGCGATCCGCGCCCTGGTCGAGCTGGGCGCGAAGGAGGCGCGCGTGCTGCGCGACGGCGAGGAGGTGCTCGTCCCGGCCGGCGAGCTCGCGGTCGGCGACGTCTTCGTCGTGCGGCCGGGCGAGAAGGTCGCGACCGACGGGGTCGTGGTCGAGGGCGCGTCGGCGGTGGACCAGTCGATGCTGACCGGCGAGTCCGTGCCCGTCGAGGTTGGTGTCGGCGACCGGGTAGCCGGCGCCACGATCTCCACGTACGGGCGGCTGGTCGTGCAGGCGACGCGGGTGGGAGCCGACACGGCCCTGGCGCAGATCGCGCGGCTGGTGGCGGAGGCCCAGGCCGGCAAGGCACCGGTGCAGCGGCTCGTCGACCGCGTGTCGGCGGTCTTCGTGCCGGTGGTGCTGGCGCTGTCGCTCGCGACGCTCGCGGGCTGGCTGCTGCTCGACGGCGACGCCGGCGCGGCGTTCACGGCCGCGGTCGCCGTCCTCATCATCGCGTGCCCCTGCGCGCTCGGGCTGGCGACGCCGACCGCGCTGCTCGTCGGCACGGGCCGGGGCGCGCAGCTCGGCATCCTGATCAAGGGCCCCGAGATCCTCGAGCAGACGCGCCGCAGCACGACCGTCGTGCTGGACAAGACCGGCACGGTCACCGAGGGCAGGCTCGAGCTCGTCGACGTGGTCGGGCTGAACGGCCTGTCGCGGGCGGAGGTGCTCCGGCTGGCCGGCGCGGTCGAGTCCGGGTCGGAGCATCCGGTCGGCGCCGCGATCGTCGCCGGCGCGCGCGCCGAGGTCGGAGCGCTGCCCACCGTCTTCTCGTTCGCGAGCCGCGCCGGCGTGGGCGTGACAGGCGTCGTGGATGGCCGGCGCGTCGAGGTCGGCCGCGGCGACTCGGGGGTCGCCGTCAGCGTCGACGGGACGCAGGTCGCCGAGCTGGTCGTGCGCGACACCGTCAAGCCGACGAGCCGGCAGGCGGTCGCGGAGCTGCGCGCGCTCGGCCTCGAGCCGGTCCTGCTCACCGGCGACGACGAGGAGACCGCGCGCCGCGTCGCCGGCGAGGTCGGCATCGAGCGGGTGCTGGCCGAGGTGTACCCGCAGGACAAGGTCGCGGAGGTGCGGCGGCTGCAGGAGCGCGGCGAGGTCGTGGCGATGGTCGGGGACGGCGTCAACGACGCGCCCGCGCTCGCGCAGGCCGACCTCGGCATCGCCGTGGGCACCGGGACCGACGTGGCGATCGAGGCCTCCGATCTGACGCTCGTCTCGGGCGACCTGCGCGGCGCGGCGGACGCGATCCGCCTGGCCCGGCGCACGCTCGGCACGATCAAGGCGAATCTGTTCTGGGCCTTCGCGTACAACGTCGCCGCGATCCCGCTCGCGGTCGCGGGCCTGCTCAGCCCGATCGTGGCCGCCGCGGCGATGGCCGGCTCGAGCGTCTTCGTGGTCTCGAACTCGCTGCGGCTGCGCCGCTTCCGCAGCCTCCGGGAGGTGAGCGGAACGTGAAGCACGGCTACGACAAGGACCGCCTGAAGAAGCGCCTGCACCGCGTCGAGGGCCAGGTGCGGGGGATCGAGCGGATGGTCGACGACGACCGCTACTGCATCGACGTCCTCACCCAGATCGCGGCGGTGAGGACGGCGCTGGAGAGCATCGGCTACGAGCTGCTCAGCGACCACGTCTCGCACTGCGTCCACGACGCGCTCGCCTCGGGAGACCAGGAGACCGTCGACGAGAAGAGCCGCGAGCTGCTGGCGGCCGTCCAGCGCTTCGCCAAGACGAGCTGATGGGCGCCGGCGGGCACGGCGGCAACGGCAACCGCCGCGCCACCGCCGTGCTCCACGTCGGCGGCCTCCACTACGCGTCCGAGAAGGCGGTCGTCGAGCGCGTGCTCGGCCGTCGCGGGGGAGTGCTCGAGGTCGACGCGAACCCGGTCGCGCAGACGGCCACCGTCGCGTACGACCCGGCCGAGACGTCCGTCGAGGCGCTCAAGCGCTGGGTCGAGGAGTGCGGCTACCACTGCGCCGGCCGCTCGGCGCCCGGCCACGTCTGCGACCCGCTCGCGCACGAGGGCGCCCCCGCCGCCGCGCACGACCACGCGGCCGTCGAGCGCGCCGACCATGCCCACGGGCACGGGCACGGCGGCCATGCCGGCATGTCGATGGCCGAGATGACGCGCGACATGCGCAACCGCTTCGTGGTCGCGCTCGTCTTCGCGATCCCGATCGCGATCTGGTCGCCGCTCGGTGAGGCCCTGTTCGGCTCGACCCCGCCGACGCCGTTCGGGGTCAGCGACGAGGTCTTCCAGCTCGTGCTCAGCCTGCCGGTGGTCTTCTACTCGTCGTCGATCTTCTTCGTCGGCGCGTGGCACGCCTTGCGCGCCCGCACGCTCGACATGATGGTGCTGGTCGCGGTCGCGATCGGCACCGCATTCGCCTACTCGGTCGCGGCGACGTTCTGGATCGAGGGTGACGTGTTCTACGAGGCCGCCGCGTTCCTGGCGGCGTTCGTGCTGCTCGGGCACTGGTTCGAGATGCGTGCGCGGGGCGGGGCGAACGACGCCGTACGCGCCCTCCTCGACCTGGCTCCGCCGAGGGCCGTCGTCCTGCGGGACGGGGTGGAGGTGGAGATCGCGACCGCGGAGGTGCAGGTCGGCGACCTTCTGCTGATCCGGCCGGGCGCCAAGGTGCCGGTCGACGCGGAGGTCGTCGAGGGCGAGAGCTCGGTCGACGAGTCGATGGTGACCGGCGAGTCGATGCCCGTCTCCAAGCGCCCAGGCGACGGCCTCGTCGGCGCGACGATCAACCGGCAGGGGACGCTCCGAGCGCGGGCGACCGCGATCGGCTCCGACACGGCGCTCGCGCAGATCGTCGCCCTCGTCCAGGAGGCGCAGAGCTCGAAGGCGCCTGCGCAGCGGCTGGCCGACCGGGCCGCCTTCTGGCTCGTGCTCGTGGCGCTCGTCGGCGGCGCCGGCACCCTCTTCGTCTGGTATGTCGTCGTGGGCGCGTCCTTCACCGACGCCCTGCTCTACGCGATCACCGTGGTGGTGATCACCTGCCCGGACGCGCTCGGGCTGGCGACGCCGACCGCGATCATGGTCGGGACGGGCCTGGGCGCGCAGCGCGGCATCCTGTTCAAGAACGCGCCGGCGCTCGAGGCGGCCGCCGCGCTCGACACGGTCGTGCTGGACAAGACCGGCACCCTGACCCGCGGCGAGCCGGAGGTGGTCGAGATCGAGACGACCGGCCCGCTGGACGCGAACGCGCTGCTCGGGCTCGTGGCTGCGCTCGAGCGCGAGAGCGAGCATCCGCTCGCGGAGGCGATCGTCGCGGCCGCCGCCGTGCGCGGGCTCGACGGCGACGCGCGCGCCGACGGGTTCGAGGCCGTTGCCGGCCACGGGGCAATCGCCACCGTGAAAGGCCGACGGCTCGCGGTCGGGAACGCCCGCCTGCTCGAGCGCGAGCGGGTCGCGCTCGACGGCGTCCGCGCCCGTGCGGACGAGCTCGCCGCCGGCGGGCGCACGGTCGTCTACGCCGCGGTCGACGGCCGCCCGGCCGGGCTGATCGCGATTGCCGACGCGACCCGGGAGACGGCGGCCGAGGCCGTCGCCGAGCTGAAGCGGCTCGGCATCCGGCCCGTGCTGCTGACGGGCGACAACCGGGCGACCGCCGAGCGGGTCGCGGCGGAGGTCGGCATCGAAGAGGTGATCGCCGACGTCCTGCCGGCGGACAAGGCCGCCAAGGTCGCCGAGCTGCAGGCGCAGGGCCGGAAGGTGGCGATGGTCGGCGACGGCGTGAACGACGCGCCGGCGCTCGCGCGGGCCGACGTCGGGATCGCGATCGGCGCAGGCACCGACGTCGCGATCGAGACCGCCGACGTGGTGCTGATGCGCTCCGACCCCCTCGACGTGCCGACCGCGATCAGGATCGGCCGCGGCACCGTCCGCAAGATGAAGCAGAACCTCGGCTGGGCGATCGGCTACAACTCGCTCGCGCTGCCGCTCGCCGCCGGCGTGCTCCAGCCGTGGGGGCTGACGTTGCGGCCGGAGATCGCCGCGATCTCGATGTCCGGCTCGAGCATCGTCGTGGCGGTCAACGCGGTCGCGCTCAAACGGCTGCGGCTGCCGTCACGCTCGCCGCGTCTCAGTTGACCGGCGTCGGGGGCTCGCGCCCCTCGAGGACGGCGATCGCGTTGCGGGCCGCGAGGACGGCCATGGCAGTCCTCGTCTCGACGGTGGCCGAGCCGAGGTGGGGGAGGAGGACGACGTTGTCGAGGTCGAGCAGGCCGGGATGCACCTCGGGCTCGCGCTCGAAGACGTCGAGGCCGGCGCCCGCGATCGCGCCGGTCGCGAGCGCGGTCGCGAGCGCGCCCTCGTCGACGACCGGCCCGCGCGTCGTATTGACCAGGAAGGCCGTGGGCAGCATCTGCTCCAGCCGCGCAGCGTCGATCAGGTGGCGCGTCTGCTCGTTGAGCGGGCAGTGCAGCGAGACGACGTCGGCGGTCGCGAGGAGCTCCCCGAGCGGCAGGAACGACGCCTCCAGCTCGGCCTCGAGCTCTGCGGGGGCGCGCCGCCGGCCCGTGTAGGCGATCTTCATGCCGAAGGCGCGGGCGCGGCGCGCGGTCGCCGTGCCGATCTGACCGAGCCCGACGATGCCGAGCGTCTTCCCCTGGATGCCGCTGCCGAGCATGAAGGTCATGTTCCAGTTCCAGGGCGAGCGGGCGCGGATCAGGCGCTCGCCCTCGGCGAGCCGGCGGGTGGCCATCAGGAGCAGGGCGAAGGCGAGGTCGGCCGTGGCCTCGGTGAGGACGCCGGGGGTGTTGGTGAAGCGCACCCCGCGGGCCGTGCAGGCCGCGACGTCGACGTTGTCGAAGCCGACGGCGACGTTGGCGACGACGCGCAGCTGTGGCCCGGCCGCGTCGAGGAAGCTCCCGTCGACACGGTCGTGGAGGAGCGTCACCGCCGCGTCGGCGCCCGCCACGGCGCGGTGCAGCTCCGCGCGCTCGAGCGGGCGGTCGTCGGGGTTGAGCCACATCGTCCCGGCCGCGTCGAGCAGCTCGAGCGCCGGCGCGGGGATCCGCCGGGTGACGACGATGCGCGGGCCGCTCACCGCGACGCGAGCAGGTCGGCCGTCAGCTCCAGCGCCTCGCGCAGGTTCGCCTGCGAGTTGGCGTAGGAGACGCGCATGTAGCCCTCGCCGTGCTCGCCGAACGCGGTGCCGGCGAGCATCGCGACGCCGGCCTCGTCGAGCAGCCGGTCCTGCAGCTCGCGCGCGTGCAGGCCGGTGCCGCTGATGTTCGGGAAGGCGTAGAAGGCGCCGGCCGGCTGCACGCAGGACACGCCCGGGATCCGGTTGAGCAGGTCGACGACGAGGCCCCGACGGGCGCGGAACTCCGCCAGCATCGCCGCCACGTCGTCCCACGGTCCCGTCAGGGCGGCGACGCCGGCGAGCTGGCTGGCGGGCGCCGTGCACGAGTGACAGTTGATGAACAGGCGCGTCAGCGGCTCGACCAACGGCTCGGGGACGGCGGCGTAGCCGAGCCGCCAGCCCGTCATGGCGAAGGTCTTGGAGAAGCCGTCGAGCAGGATCGTCCGCTCCAGCATCCCCGGCCGCGAGGCGATCGAGTGGTGCTCGCCGTCGTACACCATCTCCGAGTAGACCTCGTCGGAGAGCACCCAGCAGTCGTGGCCGGCGAGCACCTCGGCCAGCTCGTCCACGACCTCGCCCGGCACGACGCCGCCGGTCGGGTTGGCGGGCGAGTTGAGGATCAGCAGGCGCGTGCGCGGGCTCAGCCGGGCGGCCACGTCCTCGGCGCCGAACGCGAAGCCGTCCTCCTCGAGCAGCGGCAGGGGCACCGGCGTCGCGCCCGCCCAGCGGATCACGGACTCGTAGATCGGGAAGCCCGGGTTCGGGTAGATCACCTCGTCGCCGGGGTTGCAGGTCGCGAGCACGCCGAAGAAGAGGAACGGCTTGGCGCCCGGCGTCACCAGCACCCGGCCCGGCTCGACCTCGATCGCGCGCGTGCGCGAGAGGTAGGCGGCCGCCGCCTCGCGGAGCTCCGGGATGCCCGGGGCGGGGCAGTAGTGCGTGTGCCCGTCGCGGAGCGCCCGCGCGGCCGCCTCGACCACGTGCGCCGGCGTGTCGAAATCGGGCTCGCCGATCTGCAGGTGGATGATCCGGCGCCCGCCCGCCTCGAGGGCCTTCGCCCGCGCCAGCAACTCGAAGGCCGTCTCGGTGCCGAGGCGGTCGAGGCTGTCGGCGAGCGGGATCACGAGCGGCGAGATATATCTGTCGTCGCCAGAGAGATATGCCTCATCGAGGCAGCCTACGACAGCGTTCGGCGCCTGTCACTGGCCCGGCTCAGTCGGGGAGGAGCGGCATCGTCAACCCGGGGTCCCGGCCGAGCAGCACGGCCCGCGTCACACCCTGCGGCCCGAACCGCTCGCGCACCGCGTCGAGCGCGGCGTCGAGCGCGAGGCCGTCCCGCGGCTGGAGCGGGAGGGCGAGCTGGATCGCGTCGTCGCCGTCGAGGTCGGCGACGGTGATGCCGACGAGGGTCAGGCCGCGGCGCCGGATCAGCGGCTGGGCGCCCGCGAGGAGGCCGCGTGCCGCGACGAGGATCGTGTAGGTGTGCGAGGTCGCGTGCGGCAGCGTCCGCGAGCGCGTCGCCCGCGAGAAGTCGTCGAAGCGCAGCCGGAGGACGACGGTGCGGCCGGCGCGGCCGGCCGCGCGCAGCCGCTGCGTGACGCGGTCGACGAGGCCCACGAGCACCGCGTCGACCTCCTCCGGCGAGAGCCTGGAGCGTCCGAGCGCGCGCTGCGAGCCCATCGAACGGCGCCGGCGCCGGGCCTCGACGCGCCGTGGGTCGCGGTTGTGGGCGAGCGCGTGCAGGTGCCGGCCGGACGCGCGGCCGAGCAGGCAGATCAGCGCCTCCTCCGTCACCAGTGCCACCCGGCCCACGGTCGTCAGGCCGCGCGAGCGGAGCTTCTCCGCCGTCTTCGGCCCGACGCCCCAGAGCCGCTCGACCGGCAGTGGGTGCAGGAACCTGAGCTCCCGTTCGGGCGGCACCACGAGCAGCCCGTCGGGCTTCGCGACGCCGCTCGCGACCTTGGCGAGGAACTTCGTCCGCGCCACCCCGACCGTGAGCGGCAGCCCGACCCGCTCGAGCACGTCGCGACGCAGTTGCACGGCGATCTCGGCCGGCGTCCCGGTGATGTGCTCCAGCCCCCGCACGTCGAGGAAGGCCTCGTCGATCGAGAGGCCCTCGACCAGCGGCGACCAGTCCTCGAACACCCGGAACACGGCCTTGCTCGCCTCGGAGTAGGCCGACATACGCGGCGGGACGACGACGGCGCCGGGGCAGAGCCTGCGCGCCTGCGCGCCGCCCATCGCGGTGCGGACGCCGTGCGCC
>DASTPC010000109.1:0-5018 GCA_035720085.1 Gaiellaceae bacterium | reverse complement strand
GAGACCGCGAGCGTGCGGACGCCGCGGGAGCGGAGCGCGTCGAGCGCTCCGGACGACCCGATTGCCTCGAGCAGGTCGCCGTGGCCCGGGCCGTAGAGCGAGACCTCGCCTGCGGCACCGCGGAACAGCGACCCGCCGGGTGTGAGCCGGGGCGCCGCGAACTGCGCGAAGAGGATCGGCCGTGGCCCCGGCCGGCCCGCCACGAAGGCTCGCAGCGACTCGTCCGTGGCGAAGCTCGTCATCAGCGCGACCGGAACCTCCACCTGCAGCGCCCGGCCGAGCCGCTCGGTCTCGGCTAGCACGATCTCGAGGAACGAGAGCCCGTTCACCGCGTCGACCAGCGCCTTGACGACGCCGCCGAAGCGGGTCGCCATGCCTCCCGCAAGCACGACGACGGCTACGTGGCCGGCCCGGATCGCCCCGATCCCTGCCTCCCGCGCCACGTCGTAACCGGCGTCACCCGGCTCCGGCAGCGCGGTCACGTCCTCGTCGGCGAGCGGCTCCACGCGCCCGGCGACGACGTTGCTTGCCGGCGAGAGCTCCCCGGAGGCGACGCGCGCGCGCAGACCCTCGAAGCGGAGCTCGTCGAAGCCGTACCGCTCGAGAACGGCGCGTGCGTCCGCGTCGACGTCCTCGAGGATCACGTCGTGCGGAGCACCGGCGTGCCGGGGAGGGACTGGGCGAACGGCGGTCGGTGCACGCCCACCTCCGTGACGACTGCGACGACGAGCGCCGCGGGCGTGACGTCGAAGGCGGGGTTGCGCGCGGGAAAGCGCGCGGTCACCTCGCCCGGGTCGCGCTCCTCGATCGGGATCGAGGCGCCGTCGGGCGCGGACGGGTCGAGCGTCGACGTCGGCGCGACGACGACGAACGGCAGGTCGTGGTGGCGGGCGAGCACCGCGAGCGCGTACGTGCCGATCTTGTTGGCGGTGTCGCCGTTGCGCGCGATCCGGTCGGCGCCGGTGACGACGAGGTCGACCTCGCCGGCGGCCATCAGCGACGCCGCCGCCGAGTCGGCGATCACCGCATGCCGGATGCCGAGCCGCTCGAGCTCCCACGCCGTCAGCCGCGAGCCCTGCAGCAGCGGCCTCGTCTCGTCGACCCAGACGCGCTCGACGATCCCTCGCTCCCAGGCGGCGCGGATCGCGCCGACAGCCGTCCCGTAGCCGCCCGTCGCTAGGCCGCCCGCGTTGCAGTGGGTCAGAACCCGTAGGGGCGAGCCTTGCGTGGCCCTCGCCGCCTGCGCGACCTCGCCGAACAGCCCGGCCGCGTGCGCGCCCATCTGCCGACAGCGCTCCACCTCGGACTCGTGGAGGGCGCGCGCCCGCTCCGGCGTCGGATCGTCGCGGAGCTCGTCGAGCGCCCAGCGGAGGTTGACCGCGGTCGGCCGTGACGCCGCCAGGACGTCGTACGCGGCGTCGAGGTCCTCCCCGTGCTGCGCTGCCAGCGCGAGCCCGTACGCCGCCGCGACCCCGATCGCCGGCGCCCCGCGCACGGCGAGCGTCCCGATCGCAGCAGCCACCTCGGCGCTCGACCGGCAGCGCAACTCGACCACCTCGTCGGGCAGCCGCCGCTGGTCGAGGACGACGACCGCGCCGTCCTCGAGCCGCACGATCTCCTCCGGCGCGAGCTCGGACCGGGTCAGAGCTCCCATGCGCCTTCGTGGGTGGGCGGAGCCGGGCTTCGCCCGGCGGGAGCCCAGGCGCCGGTCGTCCCGTACCACGCCACGAAGGAGGGGGCCCGTGGGGGAACCATGGGTTCGCCCTCGATCATGTGCCCTCGTCCCAGCTCGCGAGGTAGCGGACCTGCTCCTCGGTGAGGATGTCGATCCCGATGCCCATCGTCGCCAGCTTGAGGCGGGCGATCTCGTCGTCGATCTCCTGTGGAACGACGTAGACCTTGCGCTCGAGCGAGGCCGCGTTCTGCATCACCCACTCGGCCGAGAGCGCCTGGTTCGCGAAGGACATGTCCATCACGAGTGCCGGATGCCCCTCCGCCGCGGCCAGGTTGACCAGACGGCCTTCGCCGATCAGGTACAGCCGCCGGCCGTCGGCGAGCGTGAACTCATCCACGAACGCGCGCGCCTCGCGGGTCTCGACCGCCAGCTCACGCAGCGCCGGGATCTCGATCTCGACGTTGAAGTGGCCGGTGTTGGAGAGGATCGCGCCGTCCTTCATCTGCTCGAGGTGCGCCCGCGCGATCACCGACTTGTCGCCCGTGGCGGTGCAGAAGATGTCGCCCACCTCGGCCGCGCGGTCCATCGGCAGCACCTCGAACCCGTCCATCGCGGCCTCGAGCGCGCGCATCGGGTCGACCTCGGTGACGATCACGTGCGCGCCCATGCCGCGGGCCCGCATCGCGACGCCGCGGCCGGTCCAGCCGTAGCCGGCGACCACGAAGCGCTTGCCCGCGAGCAGGACGTTGGTCGCCCGGATGATCCCGTCGATCGTCGACTGCCCCGTGCCGTAGCGGTTGTCGAACAGGTGCTTCGTGCGTGCCTCGTTGACCGCGACGACCGGGAAGCCGAGCTTGCCGTCGCGCTCGAGCGCGCGCAGCCGGATCACGCCGGTCGTCGTCTCCTCGGTGCCGGCGATCACGTCGCCGAGCTGCTCGCGGCGGTGCGAGTGGAGAACGCCGATCACGTCGGCGCCGTCGTCCATCGTCACGTGCGGCCGGTGGTCGACCGCCGCCTCGATGTGCTGGTAGTAGGTGTCGTTGTCCTCGCCCTTGATCGCGAAGACGGAGACGCCGTACTCGTCGACGAGCGCCGCCGCGACGTCGTCCTGGGTCGAGAGCGGGTTGGACGCGCACAGGACGACGTCCGCCCCGCCCGCCTTGAGCGTGCGCATCAGGTTCGCGGTCTCGGTCGTCACGTGCAGGCACGCGGAGACGCGGATCCCCGCGAGCGGCTGCTCGCGCTCGAAGCGCTCCCGGATCGCGGCCAGCACCGGCATCTGCCGGTCGGCCCAGTCGATCCGGCGGACGCCCTCGGGGGCGAGGGCCAAATCCTTCACGTCGTATCGCTGCGTCGTCGCCATCGATCCTCTCTCGTTCGCAGGTGTCGGTGCTCAGGCCGCCCGGTCGGCGAGCAGGCGCTCGTGCTTGCGCTGCTCCCACTCGACCCAGGCGGGGGCCAGGGAGTCGCTTGCGGGGACGTCGGTGCCGGCGAGCCAGGTCTCGACAGCCGCCCGCAGCTCCGGCTCGCGCCGGAGTCGCAGGGCGAATGCGAGCTCGTCGAGCTCGACGCCGAAGCCGCGGCGCAGCTCGCCGAGCGCACGCAGCTGGTTCAGCTCGCGCAGGCCGTAGTGCCGGTACCCGGCGACGGTGCGCCGCGGCACGACTAGCTCCGCGCCTTCGAGGTAGCGGAGCATGCGCGGCGACCAGCCCGAGCGGGCGCTCGCCTCGCCGATCGTGATCGCGTCCACGCGGCCAACCTTACCAGAGTCGTGTCAAGGTTGCCTGGTCCCGGCACGGCCGTAGCGGTCCTCGAGCCGCACGACGTCGTCCAGGTGCGGCGTCGAGACCTCGAGGATGAGCGTGTCCTCGAGCGCGGTCACGCGGTGCACGGTGCGGGGGCGGTAGCGGAAGGCGTCGCCGGGGCGGATCTCGAGCTCCTCGAGCCCGCCGCCGACGTCGCCGAGCTCCAGCCGCGCCCGCCCCTCCCGCACGAGCCAGGATTCGTCCTTGACCTCGTGGTACTGCAGGCTGAGCGAATGGCCGGCGCGGACGAAGAGGAGCTTGCCGACGTACGACTCGGCCTCCGCCCAGACCAGCTCCCACCCCCACGGCTTCTCGACGCGCCGCGGCTCGAACGCGTACTCGCCCGTCACGAGAAGCTCAGCGCCTCCGCCGGGACAGCCTGCTCGGCACCGACTCGCAGGCCGTGGTCGAGCACGTTGCCCGCGCCGAGGCGGGCCCCTGGGCCGAGCACCGCCAGCCCCCGCAGCTCGCAGTGCGCGCCGGCCTCGGCGCCGTCGCCGACGATCGAGCCGACGATGCTGCCGTGGGGACCGACGACGGCGCCCGCGCCGACAACCGCGTTCTCGACCACGGTTCCCTCGCAGAGCCGCGCGCCCGCGCCGACGACGGCGAGGCTGCCCGCACGGACACCCGCCTCGAGCACGGCCCCGTCGCCGACGTACACCGGCGGGACGAGCCGCGCGTCCGCGTGCACCTGCGCACCGGGGTGGACGAGCGAGTAGCCGCTGCCGAGCGCCTCCCCCACCTCCGTCGGGAACGTCCGCTCGAGCACGTCGCGGTGCGCCTGCAGGTACGTCTCCGGCGTGCCGACGTCGAGCCAGTAGCCGGGCAGGGCGAGCCCGTAGACGGAGCCCTCGGCGGCGAGCCGCGGGAACACCTCGCGCTCGATCGAGACCGCCCGGCCGGCGGGCACGAGCTCGAGGACGTCCGCCTCGAGCACGTAGAGCCCGGCGTTGATCAGGTCGGTGTCGATCTCCTCCGGGCGCGGCTTCTCGAGGAAGCTCGTCACCCGGCCGTCCGCGTCGAGCCGCACGAGCCCGTAGCGCGACGGGTCGGCCACCGGCGTGAGCAGGATCGTGGCGCGGGCGCCCGTCGAGCGGTGGAAGCGGACGAGCTCGTCGACGTCGGCCTCGCGCAGCGAGTCGCCGTTCAGCGCCAGGAGGGTGGAGCCCAGCCCGCGCGCGGCGTAGGCGATCGCCCCGCCCGTGCCGAGCGGCTCGTCCTCCACGCAGTACTCGAGCCGGAGCGAGCCGTGCGCGTCGCCGAAGTGCTCCTGGATCTGGGTCGGCAGGTAGCCGCACGAGACGATCCCGCGCTCGACGCCGTGCCGGCTCAGGTGCTCGAACGTGTAGGCGAGCAGCGGCCGGTCGACCAGCGGCAGCATGTCCTTGCGCGTCCGCTCGGTCAGCGGCCGCAGGCGGGTGCCCTGTCCGCCCACGAGGATCACCGCCGGGAGCGTCATGCTCGCTCCTCTGCGCAAGGGCACGAATCCGCAGGAGCGGATCCGTGCCCGCGCCAACATCCCTGAAGCCGGCCGC
>DASTPC010000108.1:0-4326 GCA_035720085.1 Gaiellaceae bacterium | reverse complement strand
TCCGGCGACCTGACGACGTTCGGCTTCAAGCACGAGTACCACGTCGCGCGCGGCTACCTCGAGCGCATCGCGTGCGAGTCGCTCGTCGTCGTCCCGGGGAACCACGACTCGCGCAACGTCGGCTACGTCCACTTCGAGGAGTTGTTCGGCGAGCGGAACTCGGTGCTCAGAAAGGACGGAGTCGCCGTGGTCGCCGTCGACTCGACCGAGCCGGATCTCGACCACGGGCAGATCGGCCGGGGGCGCTACCGCTGGATCGAGGAGCAGTTCGCCGCCGAGCCGTCGGAGCTGCGGGTGTTCGTCCTCCACCACCACCTGCTGCCGGTGCCGGGCACGGGCCGCGAGCGGAACGTCGTGTACGACGCCGGCGACGCGATCGAGTGCCTGCAGCGGGCGGGCGTGCACCTCGTGCTCTCGGGCCACAAGCACGTCCCGTACGCGTGGAAGCTGGAGAACCTGTTCGTGGTGAACACCGGCACGGTCTCCTCGCTGCGCCTGCGCGGCAACACGCGGCCCTGTTACAACGTGATCGAGGCCTCCGGCCAGCACGTCGACATCTGGCGGCGGCACCCGTTCCACGGCCAGGAGCGGATCATCCAGTTCTCGACCGCTACCTACGAGTTCGAGAAGTACACCGGCCGGATCGAGCGCGAGGTGACGACCCGCTCGTGAGCGGACGGGCTCCGGCGCCAACGGTCGCCGCCGCCGACGGACGGCGGCCGGGGGAGTGAGGGCGATCGCCGTGATCGACGGCGAGCATTACGCGCCCGTCGTGCGTGACGCCATCGCGGCCGTGCCGTACGAGGTCGTGGCCGCGGTGCTCGTGGGCGGCACCGAGAAGCTCCGCGGCGGCGACGACTACGGCGTCCCGCTCGCGCCGGGGATCGAGGAGGCGATCGCTGCGTACCGCCCGGAGCTCGTCCTCGACCTCTCCGACGAGCCCGTGCTCGGGCCCGTCGAGCGCCTGCGACTCGCGAGCCGCGTCCTCGCCCACGGCCTCCCGTACGCGGGCGCGGACTTCCGCTTCGACGCACCGACCTTCGTCCGGTTCGAGCTGCCGTCGCTCGCGGTCGTCGGCACCGGCAAGCGCGTCGGCAAGACTGCCGTGACGGGCCACGTGGCGCAGCTCCTCGCCGTGGACCGGCGCGTCGTGGTCGTCGCGATGGGTCGCGGCGGGCCACCCGAGCCCGAGGTGATCCGCGTGCGGCCGACCGTCGAGGAGCTCGTCGCGCTGTCGCGGCAGGGCCGCCACGCCGCGTCGGACCATCTCGAGACCGCGGCGCTCGTCGGCGTCGAGACCGTCGGCTGCCGCCGCTGCGGGGGCGGGCTCGCAGGCGGGGTCGCCGTCTCGAACGTGGCCGAGGGCGCCCGCGTGGCGGCGTCGCTCGAGCCCCGGCCGGAGCTGGTCGTGTTCGACGGCAGCGGCGCCGCGCTGCCGCCCGTGGCGGTCGCGCGGCGGATCCTCGTCGTCGGCGCCAACCAGGATCACGCCGTGACGACGGGCTACCTGAACACGTACCGCCTGCGGCTTGCCGACCTCGTCGTCGTGGGGCTCGCGGAGGAGGGCTCGGGCCACGGCCGTCTCGCGGACGCCCTCGGGCGGCTCGCCCGGCCGGGTGTCCCCGTCGTCTCGACCGTGCTGCGGCCGCGGCCCGCCGAGCCGGTGGCCGGGCGCACAGTCGCGTACTTCTGCACCGCGCCGGCGAGCGAGCACCGGCGGCTCGCGGACCACCTCGAGGAAGCCCACGGGGCCGTGGTCGTCCATGTCTCAGGCAACCTCGCCGACCGGGTGGCGCTGCGCGCCGAGCTGCCGGGCGTCGAAGCGGATGTGTTCCTCGTCGAGCTCAAGGCGGCTGCGGTCGACGTGGTCGCCGAGGAGGCGGTCGCGCGGGGGGCGGAGACCGTGCTGGCCGCAAACGTCGTCGTGCCGCTGCCCGGCGAGCTGGACCTCGACGGAGAGATCCGCAGGCTCGCGGAGGAGGCCGTGGCCGCGTGACGGAGCGCCGCTACCTGCCGCCGCTCCCGCTCGGGGGCGAGGAGGCGCCGCCCTGGTCGAAGGGCCTGATGGCGCGCGCGCTCGCGGCGACGGGGCTCAGCCCGACGCGGGCGTACGAGCTCGCGCGGCGGGTCGACGCCGACCTGGCGCAGCGCGGCACGGACACGGTCGCGCTCGACCGGCTGGGGGATCTGGCGGCGGAAGTCCTGGGCGAGCAGGAGGCCGCGCGGACGATGCGCCGCGTCCGCCGCCTCGACGCGCTCCACCGCCTCGACCTTCCGATCCTCCTGCTCGTCGGCGGCGCGACGGGGACCGGCAAGTCCACGCTCGCCACCGAGGCGGCACACCGGCTCGGCATCACGCGCGTGGCGTCGACGGACTTCATCCGCCAGACGATGCGGGCGTTCTTCTCGAAGGAGTTCATGCCGTCCGTGCACTACTCGAGCTTCGAGGCGGCGCTCGCGCTCACCAAGGCGGAGGAGGAAGAGGCCGGCGACGCGACCGTGCTCGGCTTCCTCGACCAGACGCGGAACGTCCTCGTCGGCGTCGAGGCGGCGATCGACCGGGCGCTGACCGAAGGGTGGTCGATGGTGCTCGAGGGCGTGCACCTGGTGCCCGGGATGGTGAGCTACGCGCGCGCCGACGCGCTGGTCGTGCACTGCGTGGTCGCGATCTCCGACGTGGAGCTCCACCGCGGCCACTTCTGGGTGCGCGACTCCGCGACCGAGGGGCTGCGCTCGCTCGACAAGTACATCGAGGGACTCCCCGAGATCCGCCTGATCCAGGAGCTGATCCTCGAGCGGGCGGCGCGGTTCGACGTCGCGGTGATCGAGAACCGCTCCGTCGACGAGGCGATCGGCGAGATCATGGATCTCGTGCTGACGAGCGCCGAGCGGCTGGTACGGGCGTGAGACGTGCTTTGTCCACCGCGGGCCACGACGGCGGCCGGCTTCAGGGATCTTCGCCTTGCGGAGACGAGGTGCAGGCGTGAGTTGCCTCTGCACGCGGTATGCCAAGGCGACGGAGTGGGCGGCGCTCGCGGGAGCCCGCTGGCTGGGCCGCGACGAGGAGGAGGCGGCCGAGGAGGCCGCTGCATCCGGCATGAAGGCGGCGCTGACCGAGATGCCGATCTCCGGGAGCGTGATCGTCGGCGCCCGCGCGGGCGAGGATCTCGTGCGGGGCGACGAGATCGGCGCTGGCGGCGAGGCCGTCGACCTGGCGCTCGACCCGCTCGAGGGCCGCGGCGTCGTCGCCCGCGGCGGTACCGGGGCGATGGCGATGCTCGCCGTTGGCCCGCCCGGGTCGCTGCGCCGGCTACCGGAGATGTACATGCGGACGGTGGCCGTCGGCCCGCGGGCGAAAGACGCCATCGACCTGCTGCGGCCGGTGGGGGAGAACATCGCGGCGATCGCCGCTGCGTTCGGGCGGCAGGCAGGCGACATCACCACCATCGTTCTCGACCGGCCCCGCCACCACGACCTGATCGAGGAGATCCGCGCCGCGGGCTCCCGCATCAAGCTGATCCAGGACGGCACCGTGACGGCGGCATTCTCGGCGGCAATCCGGGGCACGAACGACCATCTCGCGGTCGGGATCGGCGGGACGCGCCAGGCCGTGCTGTCGGCGGCAGCCCTCCGCTGCCTGGGCGGCGGTGTCCAAGCGCAGCTCTGGCCGACGACCCGGGGCCAGATCGACGAGGCGCGGGCGGCCGGCATCGAGGACGTCACGCAGGTGTTCCACGAGGAGGACCTGGCGCCCGGCGACGTGATCGTCGCCGCGACCGGCGTCTCCAACGGCGACCTCCTCCGCGGCGTCCGCTTCCTCGCCGACAGCGCGCGCACGCACTCGCTCGTCATGTGCATGCGCTGCAACTGGGTGCGCTTCACCGACGGGATCCACTTCTTCGCGCGTGAGAAGCGCGAGGAGGTGCGGCTGCTGATCTGAGGCGCGGGCGGCTGTCCTGATAGGACGTTGCCCAGTGCGGACGGTCGGTTGGTGCGGGTGTGAGGCGGGGCGCCGTGCGACGGGCCAGGTCCGCTCCGCACGGCGTGTCCGAAACCGACGGGCGCGATCGGCGGCTTCCCCGAGCGCGTTCCCGCCTCGGACGCGTCCCGACGGGACGCGTCCAGGGTCTGACCCCGGACGTGTCCGCGCGAGACGGTTCGAGCTGTGTCGACTTCGTGTCGATCTCTCCACAGGTCGAGCGTGGCGCAACCGCCTGCAGCCCGGCGGGCGGGCAGGCCGCTAGACTCGCAGCGATGGTGACGCGGGACGATGTCGTCGAGGCGTTGCACGGGGTCGAGGACCCCGAGCTCGGGATGGACATCGTC
>DASTPC010000107.1:0-2099 GCA_035720085.1 Gaiellaceae bacterium | reverse complement strand
GAAAGGAGCACCCGTATGACCCGTGCAGCCCGTCCTGTCCCGCTCGGGCTGGCGTTCCTCGTCAGCCTGTTCGCGGCCCTCGTCGCCCTCTCGCTCTCCGCCGGCCACGCGCACGCACACGGCGACGAGCACGCGACGCCGGCGGCGAAGAGCGCGTCCACCTCCGCGGTCGCGCTCGAGCAGTCGATGCAGCGGCTCTGGTTCGAGCACGTCGCCTGGACCCGCCTCGCGATCGTCAGCTTCACCTCCGGCCTGCCGGACCTGGAGCCGACGGTCGCCCGGCTGCTCCGTAACCAGCGCGATATCGGCAACGCGATCAAGCCGTACTACGGCGCGGCCGCCGGCACGGCGCTGACCGGGCTGCTGCGGCAACACATCCTGATCGCGGTCGACGTGCTGAAGGCCGCCAAGGCGGACGACGCGAAGGCGCTCGCCGCAGCCCAGGCCGACTGGAACGCGAACGCGAACGAGATCGCCGGCTTCCTCACCAAGGCCAACCCGGACAACTGGCCGGCGCCCGCGATGCGGAGCATGATGCGCACCCATCTCGCGCTGACGACGCAGGAGGCGGTCGCCCGCCTGCAGGGCAAGTGGGCGCTCGACGTCCGCACCGCCGACGCCGTGTTCCGCCAGATCCGGCACATGGCGACGATGCTCACGGAGGGGATCGTCGCCCAGTTCCCGCAGCGCTTCTCGTAGGGCGCAAGGCCGCGGATCCGCACGCCTGTGCGGATCCGCGGCCGCGCATACATCCCTGAAGGCGGCCGCTAATCGCGGCCGCACGCGTGGGATCTCACCGTGCGCTAGCTGTAACGATGCTCGTCGCGCCACGTGCGGAAGATCGCGTAGCCGCAGGCGACGAGGACGGCGAGGAAGACGATCGACTCGGGGCCGTTGGCGCCGAGGCCGATGAACATCCCCACCGCGAGCACTGCGAGCGCGATCGCGCCGTAGAACACGTAGCGGCCGCGGGTCGACCACGTCTCGATGTCGGCACGCCGCTCGCGCCAGAGCAGGAAGAGGAAGAACGCGATCGCCAGGAAGAAGGCGATGCGCAGCAGCGCGCCCGCGGTCGCGATCGACTCCTCGAGCGACAGGAGCACGATCACGAGCGAGAAAGCCGCCACGAGCGCCAGCCCGCGCACGGTCGGGTTGGAGAGGAAGCGCCTCATGCCCCCGTCATGTATGCCCGAACCGCGAGCGCGCCCGCAAGTGCGGTCATCCCGGCGAACCAGAGCAGGCGCCGCGGCCCCTGCGTCGGCGCGTAGAACCAGGGAGCCAGCGCGGCGCCGAGGGCGAGCGAGCCGTACGCGTAGTGGAGACGGTCGGCCGCGCGCCGGTCGTCGGAAAGGAGCAGCAGCCCGATCCCCACCTGCGCGACGAGCAGCGTCTGCGCGAGCGCGAGCAGGTGCGTGGTCAGATGGCCCGCGCCGCGGGCGCGCCAGTACAGGATCCCCCCGACGAGCGCCGCCCCGGCGCACACGACGATCACGGCGGCGCCGAGCCACTGGTGGGCGGACGGCATGCGCCGAGCCTACCGGGGAGCCGGAGGGGGAAGGCCGCGACGCGGCCGTCCCCCACCGGCCCTTCGCGCTAGCCGGGCAGCCCGTTCCCGATCAGGCCCTCCCCCTGGAAGAAGTGGTCGCAGTTCGTCGGCGCCGGGATGCCGCTCTTCGGCCCGCCGCCGGTGGTGACGCCGCTCGCCGTCTGCTTGTTGATGCTCGCCGTGCACCGCTCGACCGCGCGCGGGTTCTCGTTCGGGCCGAACCCGAGCGCGACCGGAGCGGCGAGGAGCGCGAGCATCGTCAGGAGCAGGGCCGCAACGAGGCTCCTGGGCAATGTTCCTCCCCCGTGGTTGTTGTGCCTGGTCCACGCGCATCCTTCCAACGAGCGGCGCTCCGTTCAAGGCCGGCACGGCAACCGGCTGCGCGCGGTTCGACACCCAGACGACGTCGCGGGCCGGCCTCGGCTTCGACCGACGGCGCCGACCCGACGTCACGGTGATGACCACGCACGGGTCAGGTCAGCTGTTCGGGCCGAGCCAGGGCAGCCGCTGTAGACGGTCGCCCGACGGACCCCTTGTCCTTTCCTCGGCGCGG
>DASTPC010000106.1:0-26359 GCA_035720085.1 Gaiellaceae bacterium | reverse complement strand
GAGAGGTTCTCGTCGACGAAGCGCTCGTAGTGGCCGATGTCGAGGTCGGTCTCGGCGCCGTCCTCGGTGACGAACACCTCGCCGTGCTGGAACGGGCTCATCGTGCCCGGGTCGACGTTCAGGTACGGGTCGAACTTCTGCGCCTGCACGCGCAGCCCGCGCGCCTTCAGCAGCCGGCCGAGCGACGCCGCGACGATGCCCTTCCCGAGCGCCGAGACGACGCCGCCGGTGACGAACACGTACTTCGTCACGGCGCTCTCCCGAGCGCGTCGAGCTCGCGGAGCACCGGCGTCGCCTCGATCAGGCCGCCGAGGGAACGTCTCTCTCCGAGGGTCGTGAGAGCCCCGAGCGCGACCACCGCCCCCGCCCGCTGCCTGCCCGTGAGCCTCCGCACGGACTCCAAACCTAGCACGGCCCCGAGCGCGTTCGACCCGGCGTCTCCCAGCATCGCCATCTCGCGGAGATCGTAGGGAGCGAGCAGGACGGCCAGCGCGACCGCGCGGCGTGGGCGTGCCCCGAGCAGCGCCGTGCCGAGCAAAAAGGCCTTGAGCGCCCGCCCGGGCCTCGTGTCGAGCTGGTTGACGGCGTTCGCGGCGAGGCCGACCAGCAGTGCTCCGGAGAGGGACCGCGTGCGGACGAGGCCGTAGGCAGGGATGGCGACGAGCTTGAGCACTCCGGTCGTCCGGCCGGAGCGGAGGTGGGCGCGGAAGCCGCGCTCCGGCCCGCTCCAGAGGTCGTCGGCCAGCCCGGCGAGCGCCACGGGCAGCGCCGCCGGCACTGCGGCGCCGACGGCGAGACCGACGAGCGGCAGGCGCAGGCCGCGGAAGCTGATCCCCTGGGGGCCGCACGCGAGCAGCGCGTCGACCAGCTGGCGGCCGCGGTGCGCGAACCCGCCGAGGTCGCGCCCGGTGGCGCGGTGCGCGAGGTCGAGCTCGACCTCGACCGTCGAGAGGCCTGCCCGCGCGGCGTCGACCGCCATGCGCGTCTCGACGCCGAAACCCGCCGCGACCGGGAAGAGCGCGGCGCGCGCGCCCGCCGAGAGCGCGCGCTGGCCCGAGAGCGGCTCGCGGAGGCGCTGCGCGCCGCGCAGCTGGACGAGGCCGCGCACGGCCCGCTTGACGAGCCCGAAGCCGCCCCCGCTCCGCCGTGCGAAGGCGGCGACGGCGACGTCCGCGCCGGTGTCGAGCAGCGGCCGCAGGTCGCCGTCGACATCGGCATCGCAGAGCAGCAGCGGGCCCGGCGGGATCGTCGGCTCGGCGAGGCTCAGCGCCTGGCCCTTGCCGCGGCGAGGGAGACGGACGACCCGGGCGCCCGCGGCCGCCGCGACGGCCGCGGTCCGGTCGCGGGAGCCGTCGTCGGCGACGACGACCGCCGCGCCCGGGAGCAGCATGCGCAGACGCTCCACGGTGGCCCCGATCCGCTCCTCCTCGTCGCGGGCGGCGATCAGGACCGCGAGTCGGGTGTTCGCCGGCCGGGCGCCGGCGGCGTCGCTCATCCGCCGATCTCTGGGGCGCAAGGCCGGCCGCTGTCGCGGTCGGACGGCGACACGGGACGCCTCAACCCTCCGCCGGCGCGGGCGGCACCGGCGGCAGGACGCCGTTCGTCGCCGCCGGCCGCTGGCCGTAGCTGCCCGGCTGGGCGCCGCCGAGCACGAGCACGAGCGCGAGCTTGCCGGCGGGCGTCTCCACGCCGTCGACCGTCGACAGCCGGGCGCGGACGAACGCCGGCACCGCGCTTCGGCGCGCCCCGGTCGCCTCGACCCCGACCGAGGCCGCCCTCGAGGCGGCCAGGCCCCGGTAGAGCGAGGTGAGCAGGTCCTGCGTCGCGCCCTGCTGCGGCGGCGCCGAGCGGGCGATCACGACTCCGTCGACCGCCTGGGAGAAGGAGCCCGCGCGCTCCTCGACGAGGACGTCGGCGAGCGCGTCCCAGAGGGGCGTGCGGCCGCCGGCGACGAGCTCGTCCGCGAGCGCGCGCCCGAGCCGGTCGAGCTCGTCCGGGCCGCGGAACGACCGCAGCGCGGGGCGCCGCGCCAGTGCGTCGTCGACCGCCTGCGGGTCGACGGGAACGCTCAGCGCCCGCATCCGCACGACCGAGCCGCCGGCCGCGTCGATCGCGCCGGTGACCGCGAAGTCGACGGTCGGGTCGACCGAGCCGACGTAGAGGAGCGCGACCCGGCTGTCCTCGAGACGCCCCGCCACAAGCGCCGGATAGGTCTGCTCCGCGTAGTCCGAGAACGCGTCGCGACCGCGCGCCGCCGCCTCCGCCTCGGCACGGGCGGCGTGCTCGCCCTCACGCAGGCTCGCGATCTCCTGCTGCAGGTTCCGGCGCTCGGCGTCGTCGACGAACCCGCGCCCGGACAGCCCCACCCCGACGAGGATTCCGATCACGAGCGCCACGAACACCGCCGCCAGCGACGCGACGTGGTAGCGGAAGTCGAACACGCGGGCCAGTCTCGCAGAGCGCGCGACGCCGCTCGCAGGATCAGAGGCCGAGCGCGTCCGCCAGGCTGCGCGTGAGCGCCTGGATCACGTTCCGCAGCGCCGGCGAGACGAGCACGGCGACCACGATCGCGGCGATGCCGGCGGCGGCGAAGGCAACGAGCGGCCAGATCCCGACCCGCCGCGAGACGAGCTGCGAGACCCCCTTCGCGTCGACGAGCACCTCACCGACCTTGAGGCGCGCGACGAACGTCGACGCCATTCCCTCGCGGTCGCGCTCGAGGAACTCGACGAGGTTGAAGTGCGTGCCGACGGCGACGATCAGGGTCGCTCCCTTGTCGTGCGCGAGCAGCAGGGCGACGTCCTCGCTGATCCCGGGCGCGGACACGGTCTCGTAGGCGAGCCCGAGCCGCCGCAGCCGCGCGGCGCCCGGGGCGCGCCCGTCCGGGTACGCGTGGACGAGCAGCTCCGCGCCGCAGCGCAGTGCCGCGTCGGTGACCGAGTCCATATCCCCGACGACCACGTCCGGCCGGAAGCCCGCCTCGAGCAGCGCGTCGGCGCCGCCGTCGACGGCGACGAGCACCGGCCGAAAGTCGCGGACGTACGGCCGCACGATGCGCAGGTCGCGCTTGTAGCCCGGGCCACGCGCGACGACGAGCGCCTGGCGGTCGCGGAAGCGAGTCCTGAGCGGTGGGAACTCCAGCCCCTCGGTGAGGAGGCGCCCCTCCTCACGGAGGTGGCGGAGCGTGTTGTCGGCGAACGCCTCCAGCGCGTCGGTGACCCGCCCGCGCTGCTCGGCGAGCGCCGCCTCGAGTGCGCCCGGGGTCTGCACGGCGCCCTCGGCGAGGCGGGTGCCGTTGCGGTAGACGCCGCCGCCGCGCACCGTCACCACCTCGCCGTCCTCGAGCTCCTCGAACAGCGCCGCGCCAGGCACGTCGACGAGGGTGACGCCGCTGCGGACGAGCTGGAGCGGGCCGGGGTTCGGGAAGCGCCCCGAGGCCGACGGCGCCACGTTGACGACCACCTTCACCCCCGCGTCGGCCAGCTCCTCGGCCGAGACCCGGTCGAGGTCGGTGTGGTCGACGATCGCGATGTCGCCCGGCTGGAGCCGCTTGACGAGCTCCTTCGTGCGGCGGCCCAGCCGCGCCGGGCCGGAGTGCTCAACCCCCTCCGCCCGCCGGACCGAGCTGCGCGACCCGTCGAGCACTAGTGCCCCTTCAGGTGATGCTGCCTCGTTCCTCGCGTGCGAGGAGCAAGCCAGGCTAGGACGCAAGGAGCCCCAATACCAGCAGGTATCGGGGCGACCGAGGACGACGCCTGGCGCCGCTCGTCGCGCGCGAGGGACCCGGAGGACATTGCCTGAAGGGGCACTAGCTCCCCACCTGGCGCAGGACGCCGACCATGAGCCCCTTGTCGGGGTCGAACCACTTCCTGTCGGCTGCGTTCCAGCCGCCGATGTACGTGTCCGAGATCTTGAAGACGCCCGGGCGGGGCGGGTACTGCTTCTCGAACTCCTTCGCCACGGACGGGACGATCGGGCGGAAGCCGTACTGCGCGAAGATGCGCTGGGCCTGCGGCGTCTTCGTGAACCGGACGAACGCATTCGCCTCGGCGAGGTGCTCGCTCGACTTGATCACGGCAATCGGCGCCTCGATCAGGAGCGTCTGGCGCGGGATCACGTACTGGAGCTTCGCCAGGCGCGCTTCGTTCTCGTACGTGATGAAGACGTCCCCGCGGCCGGCCACGAACGAGTTGGTCGCGGTCCGGCCCGACGTGTCGAGGCTGACGACGTTCTTGAACAGCTTCGCCACGAACGCCTGCGCCTGCTTGTCCGTCTTGCCGAGCCGCCGCTGCGCCCCGTAGGCAGCGAGCACGTTCCATTTGGCGGCGCCGGAGGAGAGCGGGTTGGGCGTCACGATCTCGACGCCCGGCTTGATCAGGTCGTTCCAGTTCTTGACCTTCTTCGGGTTGCCGTCGCGCACCGCGAACACGACGATCGAGTTGGTCGCGATGCCCTTGTAGGACTGTCGGTCCCACTTGGGGTCGACGAGGCCGGCCTGCTCCAGCAACTCGATGTCGAGCCCCGTGGAGAGCTGGACGACGTCGGCGTCGAGACCCGCCGCCACGGCCCGCGCCTGGTCGCCCGACGCCCCGTAGGACTGCGTGAAGGACACGTCCTTGCCCGCCGGCGTCTTCTGCCACGCCTCGATCACCGCGCCGAGGGCTTCGCGCGGAACCGCGTAGCCGACCAGGCTCAGGCGCGTGTCGGCGCTCCGCGCGTCCGCGCCCGGAGCGAGGACGGCCGTGGCGGCCGCAGCGGCGAGCACGACGGCCAGACCGGTGAGGAGGACGAGCGTCCGTCGCATGGAGAACCCCTTTCGACTTTTCCTACTGACTTAGTAGAGATTTGGAGTTCTAATGCAGGCAATAACACTTGTCAAACTCAGCGGCGTCAGCCGAGGCGAGCGAGCGCCGCCTCGACGGCCGCCGCCGGGGTCGCGGCCCGCTCGACGCCCGCCAGCGCCACGCCGGGCTCGACGACCACCGCCGCCCGTCCCAGGCGCATCGCGAAGGCGAGCTCGGCGACCGTGCCCCAGCTGCCGCCGACCGCGATCACGGCCTCGCCGCTGGCGGCGACGGCCAGGTTGCGCGCGTGGCCGATCCCGGTGACGACGACGTAGTCCGCGAAGGTGGACGCCTCCGCGTGCCGCTCACCCGGCAGGATGGCGAGCGTCGTGCCGCCGGCGGCCTTCGCGCCGCGCATCGCCGCCTCCATCACCTCGCCGCCGCCGCCGGTGACTACGACGCAGCCCCGCACGGCAAGCAGGCGGCCCACCTCCTCGGCGGCGCGCGCGTGCTCGGCACCGCTCCCGACGACCGCGACCTGTGTCGCGCGCACGCGGCCATGGTAAACAGCCGCATGGCGACGATCCGGGACGCGCACGGCGGCACGCTGGTGCTCGGCGGCGGCTATGCGGGCGGCTGGGTCGCCCGGCTGCTCGGCCGGGCCGGCGCCACGATCGTCGGCCCGGAGAACTTCGTGCTCTTCACCCCGCTCCTGCCGGAGGCGGCGTCGGGGACGCTCGAGCCGCGCCACGTGGTCGTCCCGCTCAGGCCGATGTGCCCGCACGCGGAGCTCGTCCTCGGCCGCGTGACGGCGGTCGACTGGGACGCGCGCCTGGCCCGCGTCGACACCGACGCCGGCGCGCTCGAGCTCCGGTTCCGGCGCGCGGTGGTCGCCCTCGGCTCCGTCTCGCGGACGCTGCCCGTGCCGGGGCTGGCCGAACACGGCCACGGCTTCAAGGACCTCGCCGATGCGATCGCGCTCCGCAACCACGTGCTCCGCCGGCTCGAGGCCGCCGAGGCGGCGCCCGAACGCGCCGAGGCCGAGTCTCACCTCGCCTTCGTCTTCATCGGCGCCGGCTACGCGGGCGTCGAGGCCCTCGCGGAGCTCTCCGACCTCGTCGAGGATGCGCTCCGCTTCTACCCTCGCCTGCGCAACGTGCCGCGACGCTGGGTGCTCGTCGACGCGGCGCCGAAGATCCTCCCGGAGATCCCGACCCGGCTCGGCGACTACGCGGCGCGCGAGCTGCGGGAGCGCGGCGTCGAGATCCACACGAGCACGACGCTCGACTCGGCCGAGGAGGATGCCGTCACGCTCTCGAACGGCGAGCGGATCGCCACCCGGACGCTCGTGTGGACGGCGGGGGTGCGCGCCAACCCGCTGCTGGCCGAGCTCGGCCTGCCGCTCGACCCGCGCGGGCGGGTGCTCGTCGACCCGTTCCTGCGCGTCGTGGGGCTCGAGCACGTGTGGGCACTCGGCGACTGCGCGGCTGTCCCGAACGTCGCGACGCCCGGGGTCGTCGACCCGCCCACGTCCCAGCACGCGCTCCGCCAGGCCCGCGCGGTCGCCCGGAACATGAGCGGCGAGCCGAAGCCGTACGAGTACCGCATGCTCGGGCAGGTGGCGACACTGGGCCGCTACAAGGGGGTCGCCGACGTCCTCGGCCTGCGGCTGCGCGGGTTCCCGGGGTGGTGGGTGACCCGCACGTACCACCTCTACCAGCTGCCGCTCCTGAGCCGGAAGCTCCGCGTCGTCACCGACTGGACGACGTCGCTCCTCTTCCGCCGCGACGTGGCGGAGCTGTCGCTGCTCGGCCACCCGCAACGGCTGGAATGAGCGACCTCGCGCCGCTCCACGGGCTGCGGGTGCGGACGCCGCGCCTCGAGCTGCGGCTCGGCACGCACGACGAGCTCGTCGCCCTCGGCCGCCTCGCCGAGCGGGGGATCCACCCGCCCGAGGAGATGCCGTTCGCGATCGCCTGGACCGACGCGATCGGCGAGCCCGGCTTCCTGGAGGGGTTCCTCGCCTACCACGAGGGCGCGCTCGCCGACTGGTCGCGGGCGAGCTGGACCCTCAACCTGCTCGCCTGGGCCGAAGGCGCCTTGGCGGGCACGCAGGGGCTGCTCGCCGAGGGCTTCGCCGAGACGCGGCACGTGCACACCGGCTCCTGGCTCGGCGCTGCGTACCAGCGGCGCGGGCTCGGAACCGAGATGCGCGCCGCCGTGCTGGAGCTGGCCTTCCGCGGCCTCGGCGCCGAGGTCGCCTCGTCGGCCTGGCTCGAGGGGAACGACTCCTCCCGCCGCGTGTCGGAGAAGCTCGGCTACCGGGTCGTCGGGATGGAGGAGCGCAGTCCGCGCGGCGTCCCCGTGCCGACGACGGCCGTCGAGCTCGCGCGCGCCGACTGGCGCTGCCCGGTGAAGGTCGAGCTCGAGGGCGTCGAGCCTTGCCTGGAGCTCTTCGGCGCCGATCCCGCCCGCCGTGCACGTCGCGCGTCCGAGACGTCCTAGCGCAGGCGCCTGAGCGCCTTCGCCAGCGTCTGCTTCGACGTGAGCACGCCCGCGAAGAGGTCGCCGTCACGGGCGACGCGGTCGAGCACGGCCTCCATCGTGAAGGCCTCCGGGTCGAGGCCGGGCCGCACCTCCTCCCAGCGGAGCGGCGTCGAGACGGGAGCACCGGCACGCGGCCGTACGGAGTACGCGGACGCGATCGTCTTGCCGAAGCCGTTCTGGTTCGCGTCGATCAGGACGCCGCGGCGCTTGCGCTTCGACCATTCCGTGGTCGCGAGCCCGGGGTTCGCGCGCGCGATCGCGCCGGCGACGACCTCCGCGAACTCCCGCGTCTCGTCGTAGGTGTGCCGCCGGGCGACCGGCACCAGGACGTGAATGCCGCGTGAGCCGCTCGTCTTCGCAAACGACTCCAGCTCGAGCAGGTCGAGCGCCTGCTTGACGTGCAGCGCCACCTCGACGGTCTCCTGGAACCCGACGTCCGGCGACGGGTCGAGGTCGAAGAGCACCCAGTCCGGCCGCTCGGGCCGGTCGACGCGCGAGTACCACGCGTTCATGTCGATGCACCCCATGTTCACCACCCAGAGGAGCGCCAGCTCGTCGTCGACGAGCACGTAGTCGACGAGCTTCCGCTCGCGCGTGTCGCGCGTCGTCGCGGGGAACGGCACCGTCTCGATCCAGTCGGGCGTGTGCGAGGGCGCGTCCTTCTGGAAGAAGAACTTGCCCTGCCAGCCGTCCGGGTAGCGCTTCATCGTGAAGGGGCGCCGGCGCAGGTGCGGCACGAGCACGGGCGCCACGTCGCGGTAGTAGGCGAGCAGGTCGCCCTTGGTGATCCCGTCCTCGGGCCAGAACGGCTTGTCGAGGTTGGAGAGCGTCAGCGAGCGCCGGCCGCGCCGCACCTCGAGGGGCACCGGCTCGCGCTCGCGCCGGACCTCGCCTGCCGCCTTGTCCTCACGCAGTCCCTGGTAGACCGGAGCGCGCAGCCGGTGGTCGTGCGTCCACTCGGCGAACGACACGTCGGCGACGAGCTCGGGCTCCACCCAGACGACGTCCCCGCGCCGGATGCGCGGCATCTTGGGCGGCGGGTCGATGGTCGGCCCGTCGCGCTCGAGCGGGCGCAGACGGGCGAGGAGCCGCTGGATCTCGCCGTCGGTGAAACCGGTGCCGACGTTCCCGACCCAGCGCAGCCCACCGGCCTCGTGCACGGCGAGCACGAGCGAGCCGAACCCGTCGCTGCGGCGGCCCTGCCCACGCGTGTAGCCGGCGACGACGAACTCCTGCTCCCCGTGCACCTTCACCTTGCGCCAGTCGTTGCCGCGGCGCCCCGGCGCGTAGCGCGAGTCGGCACGCTTGGCGACCACGCCTTCGAGGCCCTGCTCCTCCGCGGCCGCGTAGAGCGCCCGTCCGTCCTCGAAGGCCGGCGAGACGAGCACCTGCCGCACCGATGGGTCGAGTGCCCCCTCGAGCCGGCGCCGGCGCTCCACCAGCGGCAGGTCGACGAGCGGCTCGCCGTCGAGCTCGAGCACGTCGAAGAGGACGAGGACCAGCGTGCCGAGCCCCTGCTGCAGCGCCGAGAAGCTCGAGCGGCCCGTCTCGTCCAGCGCGCACACCTCGCCGTCGAGCACGGCCGAAGGCGTCTTGACAGCCTTCGCGGCGGCCTTCGCGACCGGCGCGAAGCGGGCGGTCAGGTCGTTGCCGTTCCTGCTCGTCAGCGTCGCTTCGCCCCCGGCGACGCGCACGATCGCCCGGTAGCCGTCCCACTTCGGCTCGTAGAGCCAGCCGCTGCCCTGCGGCAGCGACTCCGACGACGACGCGAGCATCGGCGCATAGGAGCGCCGCGCCGGCGTACCGGCGTCCTTGCGGAGCAGGAGCCAGTTCTTCGGGTCGCCGTCGAGCCTGGCGGGGACCAGCGTCCAGATGCCGTCCAGCCGCTTGCCGCGCAGGCGCACCGTCAGCCCGCCGCCCGGCTTCTCCTCCAGCAGCTCGTAGGTGCCGCGGTCCCAGATCTCGACGGTGCCGGCGCCGTACTCCCCGGCCGGAATCTCGCCCTCGAAGGAAGCGTACTCGAGCGGGTGGTCTTCGACGTGGACCGCCAGATGGCGCTCGCCGGGCGCGAGCGGGACGCCCTTCGGCACGGCCCAGCTGGCGAGGGCTCCGTCGCGCTCCAGGCGGAAGTCGTAGTGCAGCCGGCGCGCGTCGTGGCGCTGGACGACGAAGATCGGCTCGCGCCCGCTCGCGGCGCCGCCGAACGGCTCCGGCGTCCGGCGCCGGTCGCGCTTCCGCTCGTACTCCTGCAGGGACACCTCCGACATGATTCCAGTCCGTCGACGTCCCTTAACACGAGCCGGAATCTTCCCGCTCAACGGCATTTTCGAGCGGGGGATAATCCTGTGGAAGCTGTGGAGAACCCGATTCAGGCGCTCGCGGCTGCGAGCACGCCCATGGCGCGGAACTTGTCCCGGCGGCGGCGGCGCAGGTCGTCGGTCGGCACGCCCTCGAGCTCCGCGAAGGCCGCGACGACGGACTCGCGCAGGAGGAGCGCGGCGGCGGCCGGGTCGGTGTGGGCGCCGCCGGGTGGCTCGGGGACGACCGAGTCGATCACGCCGAGCTCGAGGCAGTGGGCCGCGTCGGGCTTGAACGCGGAGGCCGCCTTGCGCGCCTCGCCCGCGTCGCGCCAGAGGATCGCCGCGCAGCCCTCCGGCGAGATCACCGAGTAGATCGCGTGCTCCTGCATGAGCACCCGGTCGGCGACGGCGATCGCCACCGCGCCGCCCGAACCGCCCTCGCCGATCACGACCGAGACGGTCGGCACGCCGAGCCGAGCCATCACCGCCTGCGAGCGGGCGATCGCGCCGCCCTGGCCGTGCTGCTCGGCGGCGACGCCCGGGTACGCGCCGGGAGTGTCGACGAGCGTCAGCAGCGGGAACCCGTGTCGCTCTGCGAGCTCCATCGCCCGCATCGCCTTGCGGTAGCCCTCGGGGAACGCCATGCCGAAGTTGCGGTCGGTGCGCTCCTTCAGGTCGCGGCCCTTCTGGTGTCCGATCAGCGCGACGGTGACACCGCCGAGCTTGCCCAGGCCCGCGACGATCGCATGGTCGTCGAGCCGCCCGCGGTCACCGTGCAGCTCGAAGAAGTCGTCGACGATTCGCTCCACGTAGTCCAGCGTGTACGGACGGTCCGGGTGCCGCGCCAGCTCGACGGAGTGCCAGATCTCCTCGTCCGTCGAGTCGGCCCGCAGCTGCTCCAGCTGGCGCTGCAGCCGCTCGAGCTCGCCCGACACCCGTGTCCCCCGCAGCAGCTTGACCTTGCCGAGCTGCGCCAGCCGGTCGCGCAGCCGGAGCTCCGCTTCCCGCGTCATGCCTCGCCGAAGAGCCGCAGCAGCCGCGACAGGGTGGGCCGCAGCTCGGGCCGGGGGACGATCGCGTCGACGTGCCCGAAGCGGTAGTTCGACTCGGCCAGGCCGAAGTCGTCGGGCAGCTTCTCGCGGGTCGTCTGGGCGACGACGCGCGGGCCGGCGAAGGACATCAGCGCGCCCGGCTCGGCGAGGACGACGTCGCCGAGACTGGCGAAGCTGGCGAGGACACCGCCGGTCGTCGGGTGCGCGAGAACGGAGAGGAGCGAGCCGCCGGCGTCGTGCAGGTCCGCGATCGCGCAGACCGTCTTCGGCAGCTGCATCAGCGCGAGGATCCCCTCCTGCATCCGCGCGCCGCCCGAGGCCGAGACGCTGACGAGCGGCACGCCGTCCTCGGCGGCCCGTTCGCAGGCGCGCACGAGCTTCTCCCCGAGCACGCTTCCCATCGAGCCGCCCATGAAGGAGAAATCCATCACCGCGAGCACGCACGGGCGTGCCTCGATCGACGCGGCGCCGGTGACGATCGCGTCCCCGAGGCCGGTCTGGAGCTCGGCCTCGGCCAGTCGCTCGCGGTACGGCCGCACGTCGAAGAAGCCGAGCGGATCGGCGGAACGCAGGTCCCCTTCCGTCTCCTCGAAGCTCCCTGGGTCGGCAAGCTGGGCGATCCGCTCGGGCGCGCGCACCGGGAAGTGATGGCCGCACTGGGGGCAGACCCGGAGGTGCACGGCGAGCTCGTCCTCGCGGTAGTGGGAGCCGCAGCCCGGGCAGGTGTTGGGGTGGTCGGCAGGCCGCTCGTCGGGCGCGGAGCGCTTGTGCTCGATGGACACGTCGATGCGCTCGGTGGCGGCCATCTGCGGCATCTTAGAGCCTGCTCGCCGGAACCTCCGAACAGCGCCCGGTCAGAGGCCGAGAGCGGACGTGAAGCGCGCCAGCACGGCCGGATCTGCGTCCGGAAGCAGCCCGGTCAGGCCGGCACCCGCCACCGGGCGCCGTGCCGCCAGCCCGCGGAGTCGCTCCTCGAGCTCGGCCACGGCCGGGCCACCGGGCTCAGGCATGAACACCGGCACCTCGCCGGGCTCGAGCACGTCGACGTCGAGCGCGACGTAGAGGACGTCCGTGTCGGACAACGCGCGGTCGACGTCGTCGTCGACACCGCTCTCGGCGAGGTACTCCAGCTCGGGCGGGTCGAGGTTGCGCGCGCCGACGAGCGCGACGTCTTCGGCCCGCACGACGCCGTCGTCGAGCAGCATCCGCAGCGGCATCCCCCATTCGTTGCCCGAGGGCGAGCTCTCGGGCGTGTTGAGGTCGCCGTGCGCGTCGAGCCAGACGACCGCGACCCGGCCGGCCCGGGCGGCGAGCCCGCGCACGGCGCCGACATGCGCGCAGCAGCAGCCGCCGAGCACGAGGGGCCGCCGCGGGAGTGCCGCTGCGAGGGCTTCGCTCTGGGCGGAGAGGCTCGGCTCGTCGACGACCGCCGCCTCCGGGTACGGCAGGGCGATGCGCGCGGCGGCTGCCATCTCCTCGCCGCCGCTCCCCCACGCACGCGACACGCGGACGAGGCCGGCCGCGAACGCTCGGCCGCACGCGTGGCACTCGTAGCCGTCGTCGACCGCGACCGCCGTCAACGTGCGGCAGTCGGGACAGCGGGCACGGAGCGTCGACACTACGTCGCCTTCTCGTAGATCTCCGACCGGCGCACCTGGCGCATGCCGACCCCCTCGTAGAGCGCGACCGCGCCGGTCACGTTCTCGGCGTCGACGCCGAGGCCGACGCGCTCGCAGCCGCGGCCGCGGAGCTCGTGGAACGCGTGCAGGAGCAGCGCGGTCGCGAGCCCCCGGCGGCGCCACGGGGCACGTACGCCCAGCACGTTCACCCAGCCGAGCCCGGGCTCGTCGCCGCGGCGCGGGCTGCACAGGCAGACGGCGGCCACCTCGTCCCCATCCTCGACCAGGAACCAGAGGCTCGGGTCGAACGGGGGCGAGAAGGCCCAGTGGCTCCATTCGGCGTACGCCGTGCGGTGGAACTCCCAGTGGTCGGCGAAGGCGTCCATCTGCGCCTCGTACACGCGCTCGTCGTCCTCGCCGGGGACGAATACGCGCGGCCGGAGGCCGCCGGGCCACGCGGGCTGTGCAGGCGCCCGGCCGACGTCGATCTCCATCGCGAACGAGCTGCGGATCACCCGGTAGCCGTTCGCGTCGAACAACGCGTGCGCCGGCTCGTCCACGGCGAGCGCGACCGCGCGCAGCGGCATGCCCGGCCAGCCGCGCTCGGCCGCCCGCGCCTCCATCGCCGCGAGCAGCGCGGGCCCGGCGTCCCCGTGCCCGGGTAGCAGCCGCAGGTCGAGCCAGAGCGGCTCCCCCTCATCGCCACCGCCGAGATCGGCGTAGCCGGCGATCGTGCCGTCGGCGAGCGCCACGACCCGCATGTCCCGCTCCGGGTCGAGCGAAGGGATCCCGAACCAGCCCTCGATCAGCTCGGCCGAGACGTCGGCGGTGCCGACGAGCGTGCGGCTGTGCTCGTTCAGGGCCGCGGCGAGCACGGCGGCCTCTTCCAGGCGCGGCGCGCGGAGCTCACCCACCGGCGCGGAGCTCCTTCTCGTAGACGACCGCCCGCCAGAAGATCCGCATGCCGACGCGCTCGTACAGGCGCGTCGCCCCGGTGGGGCTCTCCCCGTCGACGCCGAGGCCGACGCGCGTCTCGCCCCGCCGCGCGAACTCCGCGAACGACGCGCGCAGCAGCGCCTCGGCGATGCCTCGCCGCCGCCAGGGGCGCCGCACGCCGATCGACCCGATCCAGCCCCAGTCGCCGCCCGTCTTCCAGTAGTTGAGCGAGAAACCGGCGATCTCGTCGCCGTCCACGGCGAGCAGCCAGAGCGACGGGTCGAAGCGGTCATCGCCGAACCGCTCGCGCTCCCACTCCTCCCAGGGGACCTCGCGGTGCTCCCAGTGGTCGGCGAACGCCTCCTGCTGCGCCGCGTGCACCGCGCGCGCGTCGCGCGGGTGCTCGTACGGCACGAGCTCGACCCCCGGCGGCGGCGCGGCCGGCGACGGCGCGGCCGGGTCGACGTCGACCACCATCCGCCAGAAATGCCGCACCGGCGCGTAGCCGTGCGCCTCGTAGAGCCGCGGCGTGCAGTCCTCCCGCTCGGTCAGCAGCGTCGCGTTCTGCAGGTAGACCCGTTCGGCGGGATCGATCCGCTCGAGCTCGAGCCGGGCCCGGTCCTCCGTCAGCCGGAGCAGCTCGCCGCCGACGCCGCGCCCGCGCGCGTCGGGGTGGACGTAGCCGTCGCCGAGCAGGCGCCCGCCGCCACGGGAGGTGAAGGTGGCGTAGCCGGCGAGTGCTCCCTCGAGCTCGACCAGCCAGGCATCGCGCTCGAGGTCGAGCTGCTTCCACTCGGCCCGGAGGTCGCTCTCGATCCAGTCGGAGTCGCCGATCACCGCCACATCGGCGGCGCGCGCGAGCGAGAGGACGGCCGGAACGTCCTCCCAGCTGGGCGCCCGCACGATCATGCCGGCGCGAGCTCGTCGAGGACGTCGGCCAGCCCGGCGAGATCGGGGAGCTCTCGGCTGCACGGCGGGCCCGGCGGCTCGCCGAGCCGGTTGATCCAGACGCTCGGTAGCCCGAGCGACGCCGCCGTGGCGATGTCGTGGAACGCGCTCTGTGCGACGTGGACGTGCCCGCCCGGGCCGACGCCCGTCTGCTCGGCGAACGCCTCCCAGTGCCGCGGCGCCGGCTTGTACGAGCCGATCTCCGACGCCGCGACCACGTGGTCGAACGGGACGCCGATCGCGTCGATCGACGCCTCGATCAGATCGCGGTCGCAGTTGGACAGGATCGCCAGCCGCCAGCCACGCGAGCGGGCCTCCTGGAGGGACGTCGCCACGTCGGGGAAGACGGGCCAACCGGGAAGCGACCGTCCGAGCGCGTCCTCCTCGCCGGCGGGTACCGCCAGACCAGCCTCGGCGGCGACCCCGCGCAGCGTCACGGCGAGGACCTCGCGGTACGGCAGCGCGCCGTCGGCCTGAGCGGCCGGCTCCAGGCGGTAGTAGGCCTCGAGCAGGCCGGGCGCCCGCTCGTCGCCGAAGAGCCGCGCCAGCTGGCCGCCGATCCCGGCCCGCCAGTCGACGAGCGTGCCGTAGCAGTCGAAGGTCGCCCACCGCTCCACGGCCCCTAGGCTAGCCCCGATGGAGATCCGGCCGATGAGCCGCCGCGACTGGCCGGAGGTCCGCTCGATCTGGGCCGAAGGCATCGCCACCGGGGACGCGACCTTCGAGACCGAGCCGCCGAGCTGGGAGGAGTTCGACTCGACCCGCCATGCGGCCCACCGCCTGGTCGCGGTCGAGGACGGGAGGGTGGTCGGCTGGACGTCGCTGGCGCCGGTCTCGCGCCGGCCCTGCTACGCGGGCATCGCCGAGAACAGCGTCTACGTGACCGCCGCCGCGCGCGGTCGAGGCGTCGGTCGCCGGCTGCTCGAGCGGCTGGTGGCCGGAGCGGACGCCGGCGGCATCTGGACGATCCAGACGAGCGTCTTCCCGGAGAACGCCGCCAGCCTGGCCCTCCACGAGCGCGTCGGGTTCCGCGTCGTCGGCCGGCGCGAGCGGATCGCGCGCCTGGGCGACGTCTGGCGCGACACCTTGCTGCTCGAGCGCCGCTCCCCGACGTGACCTGAAGGGGGCGCTCGGTCAGTCGCCGTGCCAACGGCGAAACACGAGGCACGCGTTGTGGCCGCCGAAGCCGAACGAGTTGGAGACGGCGATCTCGGGCTGCTCGGCCCGGGCCTCGTTCGGGATGTAGTCGAGGTCGCACTCGGGGTCGGGCGTCTCGTAGTTGATCGTCGGCGGCAACATTCCCCGCTCCAGCGCAAGGATCGTGAAGATCGCCTCGACTGCGCCCGCGGCGCCGAGGCAGTGCCCGGTAGCGCCCTTCGTCGAGGAGATCGGGGTCGCCCGCGCCTTCTCCTCGCCGAGCGCGAGCTTGAGCACGCGCGTCTCGGCCGAGTCGCCGACGGGGGTCGAGGTCCCGTGCGCGTTCACGTAGCCGAGCTCCTGCGGGTCGACGCCCGCGTCCGTGAACGCCATCCGCATCGCCCGTGCCGGGCTGGCGCCCGTCGGGTCGGGGTCGGAGACGTGAGTCGCGTCCGAGGAGAGGCCGTAGCCGAGCAGCTCCGCGTGGATCGTGGCGCCGCGCGCCCGCGCGCGCTCGAGCTCCTCGAGCACGATCATCGCGCCGGCCTCGCCCATGACGAACCCGTCGCGATCGGCGTCGAACGGTCGCGACGCCCGGACCGGATCGTCGTTGCGACGCGAGATCGCGCGCATCGCGGCGAAGCCGGCAATGCCGACGCGGCTGATCGGCGCTTCGGTGCCGCCACACACCATCACGTCCGCGCGGCCGAGGCGGATCGCGTCGAGCCCGTCGCCGATCGCCATGTTGGACGCGGCGCAGGCGGTGCACTCGGCGAGGAGCGGACCCTTCGTCCCGAGCTCCATCGAGACCCAACCTGCGGCGAGGTTGGGGATGATCTGGACGATCGAGAAGGGGTTGACCCGGTCGGGGCCGCGCTCGTCCAGCACGGCCACACAGGCCTCGAACGACTTGAGGCCGCCGATGCCCGTCGCGACGGCGGCGCCGACGCGCTCCGGCTCCGCGGCGATCTCGAGGCCGGCCGACTGCTCCGCTTGCCGCGCGGCCGCGAGCGCGAGGTGCGTGAAGCGGTCCATCCGCCGCGACGCCTTGTAGTCGACCCAGTCGGTCGGGTCGAAGTCCTTCGCCTCGCAGGCGAAGGAAACGGGGAAGTCACCGACGTCGAACTGCGTGATCGGGCCGGCGCCCGACGCGCCCGCGAGCAGCGCCGACCAGGTCGTCTCGACGTCGTTCCCGAGGGGGGTGACCATGCCGATGCCCGTCACGACGACGCGCCGCCTGCCGTTCAACTCGCTCATCGCCGCCGGAGGCTACATCCCGAGCCCGCCGTCGACGAGGAGCACCTCGCCGGTGACGAAGCTCGCCTCGTCGGAGCAGAGGAACCGCACGGCGGCCGCCACGTCCTCCGGGCTGCCGAGCCGGCCGAGCGGCGTGTTGCGGAGCATCGCCTCTGTCGCCTCTTCCGGAAGCGCGTCGGTGAGCCGAGTCGTCACGTAGCCGGGCGCCACGACGTTGGCACGCACGTTGCGACTGCCGAGCTCGCGGGCGAGCGACTTGGTGAAGCCGATGATCCCGGCCTTCGAGGCGCCGTAGTTCGTCTGGCCCCAGTTGCCGTGGACGCCGACGATCGAGGAGACGTTCACGATCGCGCCGGCACGCCGCTTCATCATCCCGCGCACGGCCGCCCGGCAGGTGTGGAAGACCGAGGAGAGGTTCGTGTCGATGACGGCGCGCCAGTCGTCGTCGGACATGCGGGCGAGCAGGCCGTCACGTGTCAGCCCGGCGTTGTTCACGAGCACGTCGAGGTCCCCGGCGGCCTCGACGAGCGCGCGCGCCGCCTCGGGATCGGCGACGTCGGCCTGGACGGCGCGACCGCCGATCTCGACCGCGACGGCCTCCGCCTCCTCGCGACCGCTGTGGTAGCCGACGACGACGCTCGCGCCGGCAGCCGCGAGCTCGACGGCGATCGCCCTGCCGATGCCCCGCGAGCCGCCCGTCACGAGGGCGGACCTGCCCTCGAGCGAGCAGAAGGTGCCGCTCACGCGCGCTCGTTTGCGCCAGGCCGGCATTCCGCAGGAGCAGCTTCCCAGCCGCGCGAAAATCCACGAAGCCCACCGCTGCGGCGGCAGAAGGTTGACACAGGACCTCTCACACGCCCCCTGCGGCCCGTGCGCGTCATGCGCCGAGCGCCTCCTCTGCCTGCTCGAGGCTGGCCAGGTCGTTGACGGAGATCGCGCGCACCCCGCGGTCGATCCGCTTCACGAGCCCCGAGAGGACGTTCCCAGGCCCGACCTCGACGAAGGTGGTGACGCCGCTTCGCATCAGCTCGCCCGCCGCCTGGGTGAAGCGGACCGGAGCCGTCAGCTGGTCTACGAGCAGCGAGCCGAGGCGCTGTGCGGGCTCGATCTTCGCCGTCACGGTCGACATGAACGGCGCAATCGGCTCGTGGAAGCGCACCATGTCGATCGCCGGCTTCAGGCGGTCGGCCGCGCGCGCGACGAGCGGGCTGTGGAACGCCCCGGAAACCTTGAGCCTGATCGCTCGTCGGGCGCCGAGGCTCTCGGCCTCGGCGCAGCACTCCTCGACCGCCTCACTCTCACCCGAGACGACGATCTGCCCGGGGCAGTTGTAGTTCGCCGGCCAGACGCCGATGATCTTGCGGCAGAGGTTTTCGACCGCTGCGTCCTCGAGGCCGAGAATCGCCGCCATCGTCCCGGGACGCTTGCGAGCGGCCTCCGCCATCGCCAGCCCGCGTTCGCGGACGAGCGCGATCGCCTCGTCCGTCCCCAGGGCCCCGACCGACGCGAGCGCGGCGAACTCGCCGACCGAGTGCCCGACGACGACGTCCGGCTCGACGCCGCGGTCGCGCAGCGCCGCCAGGATGGCGAGGCTCGTGGCCACGAGCGCGGGCTGCTGCACCTCGGTGTCGACCAGGTCCTCCAGCTCCGACTCGAAGCAGAGCCGCTTCAGGTCGAGGCCGGACGCAACGCTGCCGAGCTCGTAGACGGCCATCGCCTGCGGGACCGCCTCGGCGATCTCCCTGCCCATGCCGGCCTCCAACGACCCCTGTCCGGGGAAGCAGAACGCGACCTTGCTCATACCCGAACACCTCCGTCGTCGAGAGACCACTCGAGCAGCGCCGAGCCCCACGTGAGGCCGGCCCCCATCCCCGTCATCAAGAGCAGCGAGCCGCCGCGCAGGCGTCCGTCGGCCCGCGCGTCTGCCAGCGCGAGCGGGATCGAGCCCGACGATGTGTTGCCGTAGCGGTCGACGTTCACGACAGTTCTCTCAGGGGAGATGCCGAGCTTAGCGGCCGCGTGGTCGATGATCCGCTTGTTTGCCTGATGGGGCACGTAGACGTCGACGTCGTCGACCCGCCGGTCACAGCGCTCGAGCACTGCCTGTGCCGACGAGACGAGCACGCGCGTCGCGAACTTGAACACCTCGCGGCCGTTCATCTTGACCAGTCCGTCGGGGTCCTCGAACCGCCTCGAGCCGCTGCCCGGCAGCCACAGGTGCTCGCCGCCGCCGCCGTCCGCACCGAGCTCGAAGCCCAGGAAGCCGCCGCGCTCGACCGGCTCGAGCACGACCGCACCCGCGCCGTCGCCGAACAGCACGAGCGTCGACCGGTCCGTCCAGTCGAGGATCTTCGAGAGGACGTCGCCGCCCACGACGAGCGCCCGCTCGGAAAGGCCGGCCGCGAGCATCGCGTATGCCTGCGCGAGCGCGTACATGAAGCCCGTGCAACCCGCGAGCAGGTCGTACGCGGCCGCGTCGGACGCCCCGAGCGTGTCGGCGAGAAGCGCCGACGACGTCGGGAACATCATGTCCGGGGTGACCGTGGCGCAGATGACCAGGTCGATCTCCTTGCCCACGACGCCGGCCTCGGCGAGCGCCTGCCGGACGGCCGGCAGCGCGACGTCCGTCAGCGCCTCGTCCTCGGCGGCGATGCGCCGCTCGCGGATTCCGGTGCGCTCGAAGATCCACTCGTCCGTCGTGTCCACGATCGTCGAGAGCTCGTCGTTCGTGAGCACGCGCTCGGGCACGTGCACACCGAGCCCGGTGATCCCGATCCGCCTGCCGGCGACGCCGATCATCGCTCTACCGCGAAGGTCAGCGTCCCCCGCGCCGCGAGCGCCTCACCGACGTGCGCCGTCGCGCGGCCGCGGCCGACCGGCCATCGCACCTGGTCGATCTCGCAGGTCAGCGTGAGCGTGTCGCCCGGCTCGACCACGCGCTTGAACTTGCACTCGTCGATGCCGGCAAAGAAGGCGATCCGGCCGCGGTTCCTGTCCTCGAGCAGCACGGCGACGGCGCCCGTCTGAGCCATCGCCTCGACGATCAGCACGCCCGGCATCACCGGCCGGCCTGGGAAATGCCCGGCGAACCACCAGTCGTCCGCGCGCACCTCGCGGCGCGCGACCACCCGGCGTCCCGGCTCCAGCTCGAGCACTTCGTCGAGCAGCAGGAACGGGTCACGGTGCGGCAGGATCTGCTCGATCTCCGCACGCCCCAGCGGCACGCGAAAGGTCATGCGCCCCGTCGCGGGGGCAGGAGGGCCACGCAGTGCACGTGGCGAGTCTACTGACGGGCCCCGGCGGCCTCGGGGCGGCGTACGGGGTCGCTCGCGTTGCCGGCCGCGTCCCACGCGACCACGCGGACGACGCGGGCGCGTCTGACCCCTGGCACGCGGAACGCCCCCGCCCGGCGTGCCTCGAACCGGACGGTGTTGCCGTTGACGCGCAGCACCAGGCGGGCCGGCTCGCTCACGTGGACGCGCAGCGGCTCGCGGCTGAGAACGCTGACGACAGGCTTTGCGGTATCGGCGCCGAACGGCAGCTCGACCCGCGCGGTGCCGATCGCGTCCGTCGCCTCGACCACCGCGGTATAGGCGCCGTCGCGGATCCGGCCGAGCCGCTTGGCGCCGTCCCAACGGACGACCACCGGCCCGGCGATGCGGTTCCCCGCGAGCGGAGTCGTCACCCAGCGCCCGTCCCGCAGCACCCGCACCTTGACGAGCGCCGGTGCGGCCAGCCGGAAGCGCAGCTCGAGACGGTCGCCGCGCCCGTCCGCGTTCGGCGAGAAGGCGGCCGGCGCCAGCGTCACCTGGCCGAGCGTGCGCGTGACGAGCACGGTCAGGCTGGTGGAGGCCTCCGTCCCGTCCGCGCCGCGCGCCTGCAGCAGCACGGTGTACGCGCCGTCCGGCAGCTGGCCCGGAGCGAAGGCGACGGTGCTCTCGCCGGCCGGGCGGCGCGTGGGGGGCTGCAGCTCCGCGAGGAGTGCCCCGTCCGCGCCGAGGACGCTCGCCGCGACGGTCGCCGGCGCGCTCAGCGTGTACGTGACCGTCGTCTCGTCGGCCTGCCCGTCGTCGTTCGGCGTCACCGTCTCGGGGTCGGCGGCCGCCCCGGTGAAGGCGAGCGGCGGCAGCACGACGACACCGCCGAGCGAGCCGGAGGCGCCGCGCAGCGACGGCCCGCCGGCGATCTCCCACCGGTAGCTGCCCGGCGCCGCGAAGGTCGAGTCCCAGCTCCAGTCGATCGTCGCGCCGGTGCCGGCGCCGCGCGCGACCTCGAGCCCGAGCCCGTCCGTGACCGAGACCGTCCACGGCACGGGGCCCGACAGCCGCGCCGTGAAGCGGATCAAGCCTCCGAGCTTGCCCGTCACGGCCGGCGCGTAGAGCTTCGGGCGGCCGAGCAGCGACGCCTGCTGGGCGACCTCGCCGAGGAGCGCGTACAGGCGCTCGCCCGGGCAGGCGGTGGCGCCGGTGTCCCGGTGGCCGGAGACGGCCCGGAGGAACACCGGGATCCCGGGCGGGAAGCGCTCGTTCCCGCTCGAGATCGCGTTCAGCGTCGAGAGCGGATCGACGTGCGCGAGGTCGAGGCGCCAGGCGAGCAGCCGCGCGAGGGAGTCGAGCGCCGCCTGCGGCGGCTCGGTGCGCTCGAAGTCGCCCAGCACGGCGACCCCGAACGAGCCGGTGTTGAAGCCGAGGGCGTGCGCGCCGACGACGTTCCGCTCGAGGCCGCCGTAGCGGCCTTCGTAGACGGTGCCGAAGCGATCGACGAGCGCGTTGTAGCCGATGTCGTTCCAGCCGTTGCCGCGCACGTGGTATAGCTGGATCGCCCGCACCGCGGCGGGTGCCTGCTCGCGCGTGTACGTGTTGGCAGTGGCGGTGTGGTGGACGTAGGCCATGCGGATCGCGCTCGCGTACTGCGGCGGTGCCCGCCGGATCGACTCGTCCGCGAGCCAGCCCGAGCGCGGCACGACCGTGGGCGAGCCGGCAAGCTGGACCGTGCGCAGCGGCACGCGCACGACCGGGCTCCGCACCGTGAAGGCCCGCGCGCGCAGGACGCGGCCGATCGCACGCACCTCGAGCCGATCGGAGGGACCTACCCAGATCGCCGCGCCCAGACGCCAGCCGCGTCCGGCCCGGCCTTCGGTGCTGCCGGCGTCGGGCCCGTCGCGGCTCTCCGCCTCGACGCGGCGCCACCCCGTCCAGCGGCCTGCTGTCGAGCGGGTCCGCAACTCGAGCGTGCCGGGGCCGCGCCAGTGCAGGCCGACGAGGTCGAAACGCCCGGAGTCGACGGAAGCCGCCGGCGCGCGCTCTCCGCGGAGCGCGACCTCGCGGACGCTGATCGACGCCGCCCCCGCGACGGCCGGTACCGGGAGGACGAGAACAGCGGCGAGCGCCAGGATGGGGGCGAGCACCCGCGGCACGGTGGAGACAGGTTGGCGAACGCGCAGACGCACGGCAAGGGCGCGACAGGGCCGCTGATAGAATCCTTACACCAGTGAGAACGCCGCGTTTGCGGGCCTTTTGCCTCGTGCTCGTCGCCATCGGCGTTGCGCTGTGCGTCACCACTGCCGCAGCCGGCCAGGCCGACACGCCGCGCGTCCTCGTCGCCGAGTTCGACAACGACGTCAACCCGGTCACGCAGGAGTACGTCCAGGACGAGCTGGAGCGGGCACAGCGGGACGGCTTCGACGCGTTCGTGCTCGAGCTGGACACGCCGGGCGGCCTCGGTTCCTCGATGCGCGAGATCGTCAAGTCGTTCCTAGCCTCGAAGGTGCCGGTCATCGTCTACGTGTCGCCGCCCGGCTCGAGCGCGGACTCCGCAGGCGCGGTGATCGGCCAGGCGGCCGACGTGCTCGCGATGGCGCCACAGACGAACATCGGCTCCTCGACGCCGATCTCGACCAGCGGCGAGGACCTTGGCGAAGACCTGCGCAAGAAGGTGATCAACGACGCCGCCGCCTACATCGGCGAGCTCGCACGGGAGCACGGCCGCAACGGTGCGGCAGCGGAGGCGATGGTGCACGAGGCGGCCAACTACGGCGCCCGCGAGGCGCTCGCGAAGAACATCGTCGACGTCGTCTCGCCGACGCTGCCGGCGCTGCTCCGCGAGATCGACGGCACCAAGACCGTCCCCAAGGGCCTCGTCCTCGAGACCGCGGGCGCCGAGCTCGAGCGCGTCGAGATGTCGTTCTGGAAGCGGGCGCTCGACCTGCTGATCGACCCGAACGTGATTGCCATCATGCTCTCGCTCGGCCTGATCGGGATCGTGGTCGAGCTCTGGAACCCGGGTCTCGTATTTCCCGGCACCGTCGGCGCGATCTCCCTGATCGTCGGCCTGTACGGCCTGCAGGTGCTGCCGGTCTCCGTCGCGGGGCTCCTCCTGATGCTGCTCGCGGCCGGGTTCTTCGTCACCGAGGCGTTCGTGCCGAGCCACGGCGCGCTCACGGTCGCGGGCGCGGTGATGTTCGTGATCGGCGCGCTGATGCTGTTCGACCCGGCCGGCGCGACCTACCAGGTATCGCTCTGGACCGCCGTCGCGATCGCGGGCACGCTCGCGCTCCTGTTCGGAATCGCGCTGACACGCGTGGCCCGCGTGCGGAAACGGCCGGTCGAGGTGGGAGTCGGCCGTCTGGTGGGCGAGGAGGGCGAGATCCGCCGCAACGGCTACGTGTTCGTGGACGGTGAGCTGTGGCGCGCCCGCACGGCGGACGGCGAGGCTCTCGTTCCCGGGCAGCGCGTGCGCGTCGCCTCGGTCGACGACGGGCTCGAGCTGGTGGTCGTAGGATCCGGGGACATCGAGGAAAGGGGCTAGTCGAGTGTCAGCCGCATTGATCGCTCTCGCCGCCGTCGCGCTCGTCGTGATCCTGCTGCTGTTCGCCGCGATCAAGGTGGCACGCGAGTACGAGCGGGGCGTGATCTTCCGGCTCGGGCGGCTGCTGCCCGAGCCCAAGGGCCCCGGCCTGTTCATCCTCATCCCGATCATCGACAAGATGGTCAAGGTCGACCTGCGGACGATCACGCTCAACGTGCCGCCGCAGGAGGTGATCACGAAGGACAACGTCCCGGTCCGCGTGAACGCGGTCGCCTACTTCCGGATCGTGGAGCCGAAGGCGGCGATCGTGCAGGTCGAGAACTTCATGGTCGCGACTTCGCAGATCGCACAGACGACGCTCCGCTCGGTGCTGGGCCAGCACATGCTCGACGAGCTGCTCTCGGAGCGCGACAAGATCAACCAGATCCTGCAGTCGATCATCGACGAGGCGACCTCGCCGTGGGGCGTGAAGGTCTCGATCGTCGAGGTCAAGGACGTCGAGATCCCTGCCGGCATGCAGCGGGCGATGGCGCGCCAGGCAGAGGCAGAGCGGGAGCGCCGTGCGAAGGTGATCGCCGCCGAGGGCGAGTTCCAGGCCTCCGAGCGGCTGCGCGACGCGGCGGCGGTGATGTCGAGCGAGCCGATCGCGCTCCAGCTCCGCTACCTCCAGACGCTGCTCGAGATCGGAGCCACGAACAACTCGACCGTGGTCTTCCCGGTGCCCGTGGACCTGCTGACCCCGTTGATCGAGGGCAGCCGGAATGGCCGGCGAACCGAGCCTGCCTAGCTCTCCGGCGTCGCCGGGCCCCGCCCGTCGGGGTCGGCAGGAGCAACCTCGAGGTCCCCGTTCTCCTCGGTCTCGCCGGCGGCGACGGGCGCGAGGCTCGATACCTGCTCGCCCTCGCGCAGGCGCATCACGATCACGCCCTGGGTCGCACGACCCGACCGCTTGATCCCGTCGACCGGGATGCGAATCACGGTACCTCCGTTGGAGATCAGCATCACCTGCTGGCCTTCGCGAACGATCCGCGCGCCTGCCAACCGGCCCTTGCCCTCGACGAGCTGTGCGGTCTTCACGCCCATCGTGCCGCGGCCCTTGCGTGGGTAGTCGGCGACGCGCGTGCGCTTGCCCCAGCCGTTCTCGGTCACGACGAGCAGGTCGGCCTCGTCCTTGGCGATGTCGACTTCGATCACCTCGTCGTCACCACGGAGCCGCATCCCCTGCACACCGGACGCCGGTCGCCCCATGGAGCGGACGTCGCTCTCGTTGAACCGGATCGCTTGCCCGCCGCGCGACACCATCAGGACGTCGTCGTCCCCGGTGGAGAGACGCACGCCGATCAGCTCGTCGTCCTCGCGCATGCCGAGGGCGATGATCCCGTCCGCCTTGAGCGGCGTGTTGTACGCCTCGAACTCGGTCTTCTTGACGACGCCCTTGCGCGTCGCGAAGACGAGGTACTTCGCCTCCTTGTAGTCGCGCGTCGCGATCACGGCGCGCACGTACTCGTCCTGCCGGAAGGGCAGCAGATTGACGATCGCGCGGCCCTTCGACTGGCGGGACCCGAGCGGCAGCTCGTGCACCTTCAGCCGGTAGACCTTGCCGACGGTGGTGAAGAAGAGGATGAAGTCGTGCGTCGAGGCGACGAAGAGGTGCTCGATGTAGTCCTCGTCCTTCAGATCCATCCCCATCACGCCGATGCCCCCGCGGCGTTGCTCCCGATAGGTCGTGACGGGGAGACGCTTGATGTAGCCGGACTTGGTGATGGCGATCACCATGTCCTCCTCCGCGATCATGTCCTCGAGCTCCAGCTCGTCCTCGGCCGAGACGATCTCCGTGCGCCGGTCGTCGCCGCGGCCGTAGATCTCCTTCACCTCGAGCAGCTCCTCGCGGATCACTCCGTCGATCCGGCCGGGGTCGCCGAGGATCGTCCGGAGCTCGGCGATCCGCTCCTGGAGGTCGGCGTACTCGTCCTCGACCTCCTTGCGAGCGAGGCCGGTCAGACGGGCGAGCCGAAGGTCGAGGATCGCCTGCGCCTGGATCTCGGAGAGGTCGAACCGCTCCTGCAGCCCGGTCCGCGCCTCGTCGGTGTCGGCGGACCCGCGGATCAGGGCGATCACCTCGTCGAGGTTGTCGAGCGCGGTGAGGTAGCCCTGCAGGACGTGCGCGCGCCTCTCGGCCTGCCGCAGCTCGTACTGCGAGCGGCGCGTGACGACCTCGCGCTGATAGTCCAGGTAGTGCCGGACGAGCTCGAGCAGCGAGAGCGTTCGCGGCACACCGTCCGTCAGCGCGACGGCGTTGTAACCGAACGTCGTCTGCAGCGCGGTGTGCTTGAAGAGCTTGTTCAGCGCCACCTGTGGCACCGCCTCGCGCTTCAGCTCGATCTGGATGCGCATGCCGGTCTTGTCGGAGTAGTCCTGCAGATCCGAGACCTCGGTGATCACCTTGTCGCGGACGAGGTCGGCGATCTTGCCGATCACGCCGGTGTCGCCACCCTTCTTCACGCCGTAGGGCAGCTCCGTGACGATGATCGCGCTCTTCCCGCCGCGGAGCTCCTCGACGTGCGCGCGCGCGCGCATCACGATCCGCCCGCGCCCGGTGCGGTACGCGTCCCGGATGCCGCCGCGCCCGAGCACGATCGCGCCCGTCGGGAAGTCCGGGCCCTTCACATGCCGCATCAGGTCGTCGACGCTCGTGGTCGGCTTGTCGATCAGCGCGACCACCGCGTCGATCGCCTCGGCGAGATTGTGCGGCGGCATGTTGGTCGCCATCCCGACCGCGATCCCGGCGGAGCCGTTCACGAGCAGGTTCGGGAAGCGCGACGGCAGGACGGTCGGCTCGCGCCGCGACTCGTCGTAGTTGGGCGCGAAGTCGACCGTGTCCATGTCGATGTCGCGGAGCATCTCGGTCGCGAGACGCGTCAGCCGGCATTCCGTGTAGCGCATCGCAGCGGCCGGGTCGTCGTCGAGGGAGC
>DASTPC010000105.1:0-11946 GCA_035720085.1 Gaiellaceae bacterium | reverse complement strand
GATCCAGGCGAGCTCCCAGCCGGTGTGCGGCCCGTAGTCGATCGTGCCCGAGACGGAGCCCGCGCAGAGCGGCCCACGCTGATGCGGGCAGAGGTTCGGGATCGCGTGCACGCGGCCGCCGATGTTGAACACGCCCAGCTCACGGTTGCCGGCGCGGACGACGCGGTGGGTGCCCGGCGGCAGCTCGTCGAGCAAGCCGATCGGGAACTCGCGCGGCTCGCGGCTCACGCGCTCACCTCTGCGCGCGAACATCCCTGAAGCCGGCCGCCGTCGCGGCCCGGGGTGACACAGGACGTCTCACGCCGGGAGCTCGAGGTCGAAGAAGGCGGCGGCGTTCAGCCCCATGATCTTTCGCCGCGCGTGGGCCGGGAATGGCAGCCCGAACACGAACTGCGTGTGGTCGAAGTCGTGGTGCGGCCAGTCGGAGGCGAACATCGCCCGGTTCTCGCCGTCGAAGAGCTCGAACAGCCGCACGATGTCGCCCGGCCGCTCAGGCTCCTCGATCGGCTGCGTGCCGTAGGAGAACCGCTGCATGTAGTGGCTCGGCCGCTCCTGCAGCAGGGGCACCTCGCGGCGGCGCTCCACGTACTCCTTGTCGAGGCGGTTCGCGAGCCACGGGATCCAGCCCGTGCCGGCCTCCATGAACGCGATCCCGAGCTCGGGGAAGCGGACCGGGACGCCGGTCTCCAGCATCGAGACGAGGTTCGCGACCATCGCCAGCGGGTGCGCCAGCGCGTGCACCGCCAGCGCCGTCCGGAACTGCTCGAGCTGGAAGGGGAACACGGGATAGACCGCCTCGACGCTGTGGATCGCGACCGGCAGGCCGGTCTCCTGCGCGGCGTCGTAGACCGGGTCGTAGCGCTCGTGCCCGTAGAGCGTCTTCAGCCCGGCGGCCGGGAGGTAGGCGCACACCACACCGGGCGCGCCCGCGTGCTTGCGGATCTCCGCCGCTCCGGCGCCGGGGTCCTGCGGCGGGATCACGATCGCTCCCTTGAGCGACGGCTCGCGGCGCAGCCAGCGCTCGCCGAGCCAGTCGTTGTAGGCGCGCGCGAGCGCGACGGCGAAGGCGGGGTCGCGCACCATCGCCAGCGAGAGCAGGTGGTCGGGGAAGAGGACGGCGACGTCGACGTGGAGCTCGTCGAGCTCGGCCCGCATCGCCCCCGCCGTCCCGACCGTCTGCGGTCGGTTCGACCCGCCCGGCCACGGGATCCGGTACTCGGCGCGCGGCGAGATCGCCGGCAGGTCGAGGTAGCGCTCCTCGACCTTGGCGATCTCGCGCAGCGCGACGTCCCAGGGCGGCTCCGCGAACTCCGCCAGCTCGGCCGGGTCCTCGTGCAGGTGGACGTCCGCGTCGACCACGAAGAGGTCTTCGAGCCGCTCGCGCGAGGCCGTTTTCCGGGCCGGAGCGTTCATTGCGGAAAAATCATATGATACGGCTTCTTATGACGGGTGGGCAGCAGACGGCGGGGATCGGCGCGTTCCACGTCCACCGTGGCCATGCCTTCGACGGGTTCGAGCTGCGCGGGGGCGTGCTCGTGGCGCTGTGCTCCTGCGGCACCCGGCTGGACACGGCGGAGGCCGCGTTCGAGGCCTGCCCGGAGTGCGGCGGGGCGCGGGACTGTCTGCGGTGCGCGGGCAGCGGCGTCGTCGTCGACCACGCCGCGCTCGTCTGGCGTCGTTCCCCGGCCTGAAGGAGCGAGATGGCGACGATCCGCAACGTTCCCGGCAATGGCAACGGCGGCCTGCGGAGCACGGAGTGGTTCGCGCGGCGCGACCTCGACGGGTTCCTCCACCGCTCCTGGCTGAAGTCGTCCGGCTTCCCGGACGAGAGCTTCCGGGGCCGCCCCGTGATCGGCATCTGCAACAGCTGGAGCGAGCTCGTGAACTGCAACGTCCACCTGCGCGGGCTCGCAGAGTCCGTCAAGCGCGGCGTCCTCCAGGCCGGCGGCTTCCCGCTCGAGTTCCCGGTGATGTCGCTCGGCGAGTCGCTGATGAAGCCGACGACGATGCTCTACCGGAACCTGATGGCGATGGACGTCGAGGAGTCGATCCGCTCGTACCCGCTCGACGGCGTCGTGCTCCTGACCGGGTGCGACAAGACGAACCCCGCCAGCATCATGGGCGCCGCCAGCGCGGACATCCCGACGGTCGTCGTCACCGGCGGGCCGATGCTGAACGGGCACTGGCGCGGCCGCGAGCTCGGCTCGTGCAGCGACTGCTGGCACTACCACGAGGAGCTGCGCGCCGGGCGGATCACCGAGGACGAGTTCGTCGAGATCGAGAACGCGATGAGCCGCTCGAACGGCCACTGCATGACGATGGGGACGGCGTCGACGATGGCGTGCGTGACGGAGGGGCTCGGCCTGACGCTGCCGGGAGGCGCGGCCATCCCGGCCGTCGACTCGCGCCGCCGGCATCTGGCGGAGGCGGCCGGGCGGCAGATCGTCGCGCTGGTCGAACAGGACCTGAAGCCGTCGGACATCCTCACGGAGCAGGCTTTCGAGAACGCGATCCGCGTCCTCCACGCGATCTCGGGCTCGACCAACGGGATCCTGCACCTGATCGCCTACGCGGGACGGGTCGGCGTCGAGCTGCCGCTGACGCGGTTCGACGAGCTGTGCGCCACGACGCCGTCGCTCGTCAACCTGAAGCCCGCGGGAGAGCACCTGATGGAGGACTTCTACTACGCGGGCGGGCTGCCCGCCGTGATGGCGCAGATCGCCGACCTGCTCCACCTCGACGCGATCACCGTCTCGGGGTCGACGATCGGCGAGAACGTCGCCGGAGCGCGGATCGTCGACACCGACGTGATCCGGCCGGCCGACGACCCGCTCGACGCCGGCGGCTCGCTCGTCGTGCTCAACGGGAGCCTCTGTCCCGACGGGGCGGTGATGAAGATCGCCGCCGCCGATCCGCGGCTGCTCCAGCACGAGGGCCGCGCTGTCGTGTTCGAGGACATCCACGACCTGGCGGAGCGCGTCGACGACCCCGCGCTCGACTGCGACGAGACGAGCGTGATGGTGCTCCGCCACGGCGGCCCCGTCGGCGCGCCCGGGATGCCCGAGTGGGGGCACCTGCCGATCCCGGCGAAGCTGCTCCGGCGAGGCGTCTCCGACCTGCTGCGCATCTCGGACGCGCGCATGAGCGGGACCTCGTACGGCGCCGTCGTCCTCCACGTCGCCCCAGAGGCGGCGGTCGGCGGCCCGCTCGCGCTCGTCCGGGACGGCGACCTGATCCGGCTCGACGTGGCGGCGCGGCGGCTCGACCTCGTCGTCGACGAGGCCGAGCTGGCGGCGAGGCGCGACGCCTGGACGCCGCCGCCGCTGAAGGACGAGCGCGGGTACCGGCGCCTCCACGCCGACCACGTCCTGCAGGCGAACGAGGGCTGCGACTTCGACTTCCTGCGCGGGCGCGCCTCGGTCGTGCACGACGTGGTCACCTACCTGTGAGCAGCGTGCGCCCGTGAAGGTGCTCGTCACCGGAGCGCACGGCAAGGTCGGCCGGCCGCTCGTCCGCGCCCTGGCGGAGGCGGCGTACGACGTCCGCGCCACCGACCTGACGCGTCCGGTCTGGGACCGGCTCGACCCCGGCGAGCCGGAGGACTACTGGCAGGCCGACCTGACGGACGCCGGCGCCGCGTACGCAGTGGTGCAGGGCTGCGACGTCGTCGTGCACACGGCCGCGATCCCGCAGCCGATCCACAACGCGCCGCACGTCGTCTTCGGCAACAACATCATGAGCACGTTCAACGTGCTCGAGGCCGCGCTCGCCTTCGGGGCCGGCAGGTTCGTCAACTTCTCGAGCGAGACGGTCCCGGGCTTCATCTTCGCCCAGCGGCCCTTCACGCCCGACTACCTGCCCGTCGACGAGGAGCATCCGATCCGGCCGCAGGACCCGTACGCGACCGCCAAGTGGTTCTCGGAGCTGCTCTGCGACCGCGCCGTCGAGCGCGCCGACATCCGCTGCACCTCGATCCGCCCGTGCTGGGTGCAGGACGAGGCGAGCTACGAGCGGAACCTCGGGCCGATCGTCCGCGATCCGTCGGTCCTGATCGAGAACTACTGCTCCTACGTGGACGTGTACGACCTCTGCGACGCGGTCGTGCTGGCGATCCAGACCGACCTGCCCGGGCACGAGGTCTTCTACGTCGCCTCGCCGGACACGATCGGCGGCCACCCGCTGGTCGAGACGGTGCAGCGCCACTATCCCGCGGACGGGATCGAGTTCCGGCCCACCGACCGGGAGGACGCCTCGGCGATCTCGTCCGCCAAGGCGCGGCGGCTGCTGGGCTGGGAGCCCAGGCGCTCGTGGCGGGACTACCTCGACGAGGAGGGGAGGGCGCTGCGATGAGGCGGCGACTCGGCAGCGAAGGCCCTGAGGTCACGACGGTCGGCTTCGGCTCGTGGGCCGTCGGCGGCCCGTGGAAGTTCGGCTGGGGGCCGACCGACGACGACGAGTCCGTCGCCGCGATCCGCCACGCCGTCGAGCGCGGGGTCAACTGGGTCGACACCGCGGCCGTCTACGGGCTCGGCCACTCCGAGGAGGTCGTCGGCCGCGCGCTCGAGCCGTACCGCGTCGGCGAGGACGTGCTCGTCTTCACGAAGTGCGGACGGAGCTGGTACGGCCGGCCGGAGGGCGTGATCGAGAACGACCTCCGGCCGGAGTCGATCCGGTTCGAGCTGGAGCAGAGCCTCACGCGGCTCGGTGTCGAGCGGATCGACCTCTACCAGGTGCACTGGCCCGACTGGACGACCGGCACGGCGCTCGAGGAGTCGTGGGGCACGCTGGCGGAGCTCGCCGACGAGGGCAAGGCGCGGTGGCTCGGCGTCTCGAACTTCGACGTCGAGCAGCTCGAGCGCTGCGAGGCGATCCGGCACGTCGACTCGCTGCAGCCGCCGCTGTCGCTGCTCGCGCGCGGGGCGCTGCGCACCGTGATCCCCTGGGCCCGGGAGCACGGGACCGGCGTGATCGTCTACTCGCCGATGGCCTCGGGCCTGCTCACCGGTGCCTTCGACCGCGGGCGGATCGACCGCCTCGATCCCGACGACTGGCGCCGGCAGTCGCCGGTGTTCAACGAGCCGCTGCTGTCCGCGAACCTCGAGCTGGTCGAGCGGCTGCGCCCGCTCGCCGAGCGCCTCGGGGCGACGCTGCCGGCACTCGCTGTCGCCTGGGTGCTGGCCCAGCCCGGGGTCACGGGCGCGATCGTCGGCGCCCGGCTGCCGCGGCACGTCGACGGCTGGCTCCCCGGCGGCGAGCTCGCGCTCGACGCGACGACCCTCGCCGAGATCGAAGCGGCGATCGAGGCGACCGGCGCGGGCAGCGACGAGCCGCCCTCGCCGCCGCCGCACATGCGCGCCGCCGCGGGGGCCCCGCGATGAGCGCCGCGCTCCGGCTCGGGCTCCTCTCCACCGCGCGGATCAACGACCGGATCCTCGACGGCGCCCGCAGCTCCGACGCCGTCGACGTCGTCGCCGTCGGGAGCCGCGACGCGGCGAGGGCCCAGGCGTACGCGAACGGGCACGGGATCGAGCGCGCACACGGCTCCTACGAGGCCCTGCTGGCCGACGACGACGTCGACGCGATCTACATCTCCCTCCCCAACGGGCTCCACCACGAGTGGACGCTCGCCGCGCTCCGGGCCGGGAAGCACGTGCTCTGCGAGAAGCCCTACTCGCGCCGGGCGGGCGAGGTGGAGGAGGCGTTCGCCGAGGCGGCCGAGCGCGGGCTCGTGCTGACCGAGGCGTTCATGTACCGCCACCACCCGCAGTCACGCCGGGTCCGCCAGCTGGTCGACGACGGCGCGGTGGGTCGCGTGCGGCTGATCCGCTCCGCGTTCAGCTTCCCGCTGGCCGACCCCACCGACGTGCGCGCGCAGCCGGAGCTCGACGGGGGCGCGCTCATGGACGTGGGCTGCTACTGCGTCAGTGGCTCGCGGCTGCTCGCGGGGGAGCCCGAGCGCGTGCTCGGCGAGGAGGTGCGCGGCACGACGGGGATCGACGAGGCCTTCCACGGGATCCTCCGCTTCCCCGGCGACGTGGTCGGCCAGTTCGACTGCTCGTTCGCCCTGCCCGTGCGCCAGGAGCTGGAGGTGCTGGGCGAGGAAGGCGTGCTTCGCGTCGGCGCTCCCTGGCGGATCGACTGGGGCGGCGAGGTGACGCTGCACCGCGAGGACGGGGCCGAGCGGATCGAGATCCCAGAAGGGGACGCCTACCGGCTGGAGCTCGAGAACCTCGCCACGGCCGTCCGCGGGCTGGGAGCGCCGCTCCTCGACCGCGCGGACGCGCTCGGGCAGGCGCGCACCCTGGAGGCGCTCTACCGGTCGGCCGAGACCGGCCGGCCGGTCTCGCTCGAGCGCTGACCGGAATCCGATCGGCGCCACAGGGCGTAGCATCGGGGGCAAGCCGAGTACCCAACAAACGCGAAGGGATTTCATGAAGACGATCGCGATCGCCGCCGTCGCGGCACTAGCCGTGGCCCTCGCCGCCGCTCTGCCCGCCCTGGGCGCGCAGGCGAAGAACGCGAAGCTGAAGGCTTCCGTCGGGCCGGGCACCACCATCTCGATGTCGAGCAAGCCCTCGAAGGCCGGCACGTACGACATCGTCGTCTCCGACAAGTCGAGCGCCCACAACTTCCACATCCTCGGCCCGGGCCTGCCGGTCAAGAGCACGAAGACCGTCAAGGTCGCGACCGAGGTCTCGAAGGTGGGGACGTTCACGCTGACCGGCTTGAAGCTGCAGGCCGGCAAGACCTACCGCTTCATCTGCGACCCGCACAAGAGCTTCATGAAGGGGTCGTTCAAGGTCCCGAGCTAGCCCGTCGCGGAGGGGGCGGAACGCTCCCCCCGGCCGCCCCCTCCGCGCCCAGCCGGCTCAGGCCGTCCCGAGCGGCAGCGGCTCGATGCCGCCGTCCGTGATCCGCCAGGCGGCCAGCTCGCCGGTGCGGAGCGTGTAGATCACGTACGGCAGCCCCTTCCACTGGCCGATGTTCTCGACGTCGGTGCGCGACGGCCGCGGCGGGGAGGAGATGTGCGAGTGGACGACGGCGAGCTCGTAGCCCTCGTCCTCGAGGAACCAGACCTCGGGATCGGGCATCTCCAGCTCGAAGCGGTACGGCGTCGCCGCGGCGTTGATCCCGCGCTCGTAGCGCACCGCGACGCCGTCCTTCAGCACGAGGAGGCCGCAGGACTCGTTGGGAGCCTCGTCTCGTGCGTGCCGCTCCAGCTCCGCGCGCGCGGCTGCCGGCACTACCACCAGACGGTCTTCTCCATCGACTCCTCGACGTCGGTCGCGTCCCAGAAGTCGGCGGAGAGGTACTTCCAGCCCGCGTCGGCGAGGACGCAGACGACGACGCCCTCCTCGAGCTCCTCGGCGAGGCGCCGGGCCACGTGCACGACCGCGCCCGCGGAGACGCCGCCGAAGATGCCCTCGCGCTCGAGCAGCGCGCGCAGCGCGGCGACCGACTCGGCGTTCGAGACGAGCACCTTGCGGTCGAGCTTCGTCACGTCGAGGATCGGCGGCACGTAGCCGTCGGCGAGCGAGCGCAGGCCCATCACCGGGTCGCCGGGGAGAGGCTCCGCGGCCGCGACGACGACGTCGGGGAACGCCTCGCGCAGGCGCTCGCCGGTGCCCATCAGCGTGCCGCCCGTACCGAGCCCCGCCACGAGCACGTCGACCCGGTCGAGCGCCTCGGCGATCTCCGCGCCGGTGCCCTCGTAGTGGGCGCGCGGGTTGGCCGCGTTGCCGTACTGGAACGGCATGAACCAGCGCGAGTCCTGCTCGGCCATCTGCATCGCCAGGCGAACGGCGCCGTTCGAGCCCTCGTCCGCGGGCGAGGCGACGATCTCCGCGCCGTAGAGGCGCAGCAGGCGGCGGCGCTCCTCGGTCGCGTTCTCGGGCAGGACGCACGTGAGCGGGTAGCCCTTCAGCTTCGCGATCAGCGCGAGCGCGATGCCCGTGTTGCCGCTGGTCGGCTCGAGCAGCGCGCGCCCCGGCTCGAGCTCGCCGGAGGCCTCCGCCGCGTCGATCATCGCCTTCGCGACCCGGTCCTTGATCGAGCCGGAGGGGTTCTCGCCCTCGAGCTTCGCGTACAGCCGGACGTCGGGCTTCGGCGAGATCCGGGGCAGCTCGACGAGCGGCGTCTGCCCGACGAGGTCGAGCAGCGAGCGCGCCGGCCGGAGCGCGCTGTACATCAGCCGCCCCCGGCCATCGCCGGCAGCAGGATCAGCGTCTGCTCGGCGGCGACCGCGGTGTCGAGGCCGTCGAGCGTGCGCACGTCCTCGCCGCCGAGGTAGACGTTGACGAACGCGGCCAGGTCGCCGTTGTCGAGGATCTGCGCGCCGAGCGCGGGGTAGCGGTCGGAGAGGTCGTGCAGCAGCTCGCGCACGGTCTCGCCGCTCGCCTCGACCTGGCGCTCGCCGCCGACCTCGTTCCGGAGCGTGGGGGGAATGCGGACCTTCGTCATGCGTGCACCCGCTTGCCCGCGTGCTCCCGGGGCGGCGCTGAGGGTGCGGAGCCGGAGGGCACAGTGCTCTGACGCACGGGCCCGGAGAGCTCCGTGCCCTCAGCGGCGTCAGGCGTCGGCGGAGCCGGGTTCTGCCCGGCGTGAGTCGACGCCGGCCGGGTCACCGCGGGGCCCGCGCAGAACTCGACGTAGTCGATGTAATCCGTGATCGTCGGGTGGTCGCCGCAGACGGGGCAGTTGGGGTCGCGCCGGACCGAGACCTCGTCGAAGGTCGTGTGCAGCGCGTCGAAGAGGAGGAGCCGGCCCTCGAGCGTCTCGCCCGCACCGAGCACGAGCTTCAGCGCCTCGCTCGCCTGCAGGGAGCCGACGATGCCGGGGAGCACGCCGAGCACGCCGCCCTCGGCGCAGCTCGGCGCCAGCTCCGGCGGCGGCGGCGCGGGGTAGAGGCAGCGGTAGCAGGGCCCGCGGTGCGGCGCGAACACCGTCACCTGGCCCTCGAAGCGGTAGATCGAGCCGTGCACGACGGGCACGTCGTGCCAGATCGAGGCGTCGTTGACGAGGTAGCGGGTGGGGAAGTTGTCGGCGCCGTCCACGATCACGTCCCAGCCGTCGCCGAGGATCCGCTCGACGTTCTCCGAGGTCAGCCGCTCCTCGTAGGGCAGGACCGTGACGTCGGGGTTGAGCGCCTCGATCGTCCGCTTGGCGGACAGCACCTTCGGCTCGCCGAGGCGCTCGGTGGAGTGGACGATCTGGCGCTGCAGGTTCGAGTCGTCGACGATGTCGGCGTCGACGATCCCGAGTGTGCCGACGCCTGCGGCGGCCAGGTACAGCGACGCGGGCGAGCCGAGCCCGCCGGCGCCGATCAGCAGGATGCGCGCGTTCAGGAGCTTCTGCTGGCCCTCGTCGCCGACCTCCGGGATCAGCAGGTGCCGCGAGTAGCGCGCGCGCTGCTCCGGGGTCAGGCTCTTCGGCAGGACGATGTCGTAGCCGTTCCGCTTCCAGTCGACGAAGCCGCCGGCGAGGTTGACGACGTGCTCGTAGCCGAGCTCCTGCAGTGTCCGCGCCGCGAACGCCGAGCGGTTGCCGCTCGCGCAGTAGATGAGGATCTCGCGCTGCTTGTCGGGGACGAGCGCCTCGACTCGCGACTCGAGGTTGCCGCGGGGCACGTGGAGCGCGCCGGGGAGGTGCCCTTCCTGCCACTCGTCCAGCTCGCGCACGTCGAGCAGCACCGGCGCGTCCAGCCCGTCCAGGCGCTCGCGCGCCTCGACGGTGCCGAGCTCGTCGACCTCGGCCCGGACCTGTGACAGCAGCTCTCGGTAGGTAGGCATTACTTTCGCAAGTATAGCGTTGTCCGACGGCAGCGCGACAGCGCGTCTCCTGCTCTAACGCACGGGCGCCGCAGTTGTTCCCGGCTACCCTCCGCACGTGAGCCCCCGCGCCCGCGTGAGCGCCGTCGTCGCAGCCGTCGCGGTGCTCGTGGCCGGCGCGGTGGTGGGCATCGTCGCGGCCCAGACGAGCGGCGAGGAGCGGGGCGCGCCCGCCGCCACCGGCACCGTCGCGCGTCCGCCGGGCGCGCCGCCGCTGGCGCTCGAGCTCCGCCTGCGGACGGACGCGGAGGCACGCGACCTCCGGCGCGCCGCCGCGCTCTACGCCCGCGGCGAGCGGGCGCGGGCACGCGCGATCTTCGACCGGCACCGCTCGCTCGAGGCCAGGGTCGGCTCGGCGTTCGCACGCTGGCCGGACGAGACGGTCAAGCTGATCGGGCGGCTGGCCGCGCTCAACCCGCGCAGCGCGGTCGTGCAGCTCCATCTCGGGCTCGCCCGCGTGTGGGCAGGCCAGCCCGGCGCGCAGGAGGCGTGGCGCGAGGCGATCGCCGTCGAGCCCGACACGCCCTACGCGATCACAGCGGGCGACCTCCTCCATCCGGAGGCCGCGCGCGGGCTGCCGGTCTTCGTGCCGAGCTTCCCCGTGCCAGGCTCCGTCACCGCGCTGTCACCGCCTCGTCAGCTCGCCGTGCTGCAACGCGGGGCCGAGCGCGGCGGCGTCCGCGACGCGATCCTGTACGGCGTCGCGCTGCAGCGGATCGGCCGTCCGGTCTCCGCCGAGCGCGTCTACGCGGCGGCCGCGCGGCGCGCGCCGGACGACGCGGAGGCCCAGGTAGCGGCCGCGGTGGGCCGCTTCGACAAGGACCGGCCGGCCGACGCGTTCTCCCGGCTCGGGCCGCTGACCCGGCGCTTCCCGCGCTCGGCCACGGTCCGCTTCCACCTCGGCCTGCTCCTCCTCTGGACGGGGCGGGTGGAAGAAGCGAAGCGGCAGCTCCGTCTAGCTCAGCGTGTGGAGCCGGGCGCGCCGCTGGCGGCGGAGGCGGCGCGGTATCTGAAGCGAGTCCGCGAGGCGGAGTCGGGCTAGGGGGGTTTTTTTGACGATGGGTGAGACTCTGGCTACCGTCAGGACCTCACGCGACGGAAGGGGGGACGTCCTGAGCGCAGCGGAACCTGAGGCTGGGCCGCGCACGCCCGTCGAGGACGTCCTCGACACGGACGAGGCGCGGGCGCTGCTCGAGAGCGGGCGCGCCGCAGGCCGCCTCGACGCCGAGGAGATCGCGCTCGCGCTGGACGACCTCGGCCTGGACGCGGCGCAGATGGACGAGTTCTACTCCGCGCTCGACGAGGCGCAGATCGAGGTGGTCGAGGAGGCCGCCGAGGAGCCCGACGCGCCGGAGGCCGAGCCCGAGGCCGAGATCTCGACCGACACGCTGCAGCTCTTCCTGAAGGACATCGGTCGCGTGCCGCTGCTCACCGCGGCGCAGGAGGTCGGCCTCGCCAAGCGGATCGAGCGCGGCGAGCACGCCGCCAAGCAGGCGATGGTGGAGGCGAACCTCCGCCTCGTCGTCTCGATCGCCAAGCGCTACCGCAACCAGGGGCTGCCGTTCCTCGACCTGATCCAGGAGGGGACGATCGGCCTCGTCCGCGCGGCGGAGAAGTTCGACTACCGCAAGGGCTTCAAGTTCTCGACCTACGCCACCTGGTGGATCCGCCAGGCAGTGGCGCGGGCGATCGCCGACAAGGGCCGCACGATCCGGATGCCTGTGCACGTCGTCGAGAAGCTGAACAAGATCCACCGCTCCGAGCGCAAGCTGCGCGCCGAGCTGTCACGCGAGCCGACCTCGCTCGAGATCGCCCGCGACCTGGAGCTGTCGGTGGACGAGGTCGAGCAGATCCGCCGCAGCGCGCAGACGCCGGTCTCGCTGGAGAAGCCGGTCGGGGACGAGGAGGAGTCCGAGTTCGGGCACTTCCTCACCGACGAGTCGGCGCCGCTGCCGGACGAGGTGGCGGAGGCGGCGCTGCGCCGCGAGGCGCTGTGGGACATCCTCGGCACGCTCTCGCAGCGCGAGCGGCGCGTGCTCGAGCTCCGCTACGGCCTGGACGGCCAGCAGCCGCGCACGCTCGACGAGGTCGGCCGGACGTTCAACGTCACGCGCGAGCG